>JANMEO010000217.1:0-20677 GCA_031376995.1 Burkholderiales bacterium | reverse complement strand
TCAATTGATGCCGAGACCGCTTCGAGCCTGTCGCTGATGGCTAGCTCTACCCTTTGAAACTGAAGTTGGGTTGTTGTCTTATTCTGAGGCAGATTAGGTGGTTTGGGTGTGGCGAGATTCCATCATTGCAAAAGGCATTTTGTGGCCTGGATCGAGGCTGCGGCTGCGGTCAGTCTTTGCGTCGGCTGGGTGCCGATGAGGGTCGGGGGCCCGAGGTTGAGCGGTGCGTTCGTTCACGGTTGGAGCCTGTGTTCGTGGTGCGGCTTGGTTCTGCACTGCCATTATTGGAGGCTGAATTTTGCGGTGGCAGACTTTGGCGCGGTCTGGCTTGGGCCTGAGGTGTTCGACGAGGCTGACGGTCGTTGCTGCGCCCGCCTCGGTTTCCAGGAACGCCGATCACCATGCGACCTAAGACGATCGGCTCCGCTTTTTCGCCTTCGGGAGGTGCAAATCCAGGCACGGTTTCGCGCGGGATTTGGCGCTTGATCAGCTGCTCGATGTCGCGCAAGAAAAGCTCTTCATCCAGGCACACCAATGACACGGCTTCTCCTTGAGCCCCCGCACGGCCCGTTCGGCCGATGCGGTGCACATAATCTTCGGGCACGTTGGGCAACTCGAAGTTGATGACGTGGGGCAGTTGGTCAATATCAATGCCCCTGGCAGCGATGTCTGTGGCGACCAGCACTTGCAGACTGCCTTGTTTGAAGTCGGCGAGGGCTTTGGTGCGGGCGGTTTGACTTTTGTTGCCATGAATCGCCATGGCTGAAATGTCAGATTTGAGCAGGTGCTCTACCAGGCGGTTGGCGCCATGCTTCATCCGAGTGAACACCAAAACTTGGTGCCAGTCATTGGACTTGATCAAATGGGTGAGCAGGTCTTTTTTCAGTTCACGGCCCACTGGGTGAACCTTTTGCGCGATGGTGTCAGCCGTTTGGTTGCGGCGGGCCACTTCAATCAAGGCGGGCTGTTTGAGCAACTTGTCGGCCAGGGCTTTGATGTCGTCGCTGAAAGTGGCCGAAAACAGCAGGCTTTGTTTGGCAGGCGGGACAATGGCCAAGACCTTTTTAATGTCATGAATGAAACCCATGTCGAGCATGCGGTCTGCTTCGTCCAACACAAAGATCTCAATATGGCGCAAGTCAAGGGTGCCTTGTTGATGGTGGTCGAGCAAGCGCCCGGGGGTTGCCACCAAAATGTCGACACCACGGCGCAGTCTGTCGATCTGTGGCTGCATGCCGACCCCACCAAACATCACCATGCTCGAGAGTTGACAATGCTTGCCATAGGTGCGCACACTTTCTTCAACCTGGGCAGCCAGCTCGCGGGTGGGGGTCAAGACCAAGGCCCGCACGGGAATTCGCCCCTTGGCGTCATGGGCTGGGCGCTGCTGCATCAAACGGTGCAGCATGGGCAGGGTGAAGCCCGCCGTTTTACCGGTTCCGGTTTGCGCACCCCCCAGGAGGTCGCGGCCGGACATCACGATCGGGATCGCTTGGGATTGAATGGGCGTGGGGGTGTCATAGCCAGCTTCGCGCACTGCGCGCAGGATAGGCTCGGCCAAGCCCAAAGATTCAAAGGACATTTGAGGGATACACAAGGAAGGGGGAGGAGGGTGCCTGGCGCTCAAGGGGAGAGCGCCAGTCGCAGGCACACCGTAGACGCGCACAGGCGCAGGTCGGAATTGACAGCAGCGCGATGACTGGCGTTGACGCTGCGTGGAGCATTCTAGCTCGCCAGCCAGAAGGTCAGCGCGCCAAAGCGGCTCGTTCAAAACAAAAACATTTTCGGCGCAACATTGTCCTTGGGGTTACCTCATTCCGGCGCTCTATAACGCGGGCCTGCCCCCCCCGAGGGGTAAGGCAACAAAGCCGGTGTCTTTCACCAGCGGGTCGCCATTAAACATGGTCCAGTGGAAGAACTACATCAGTGGGCTCGCCTTGGCGCCAGACGCTGGCGAACTGTTAATCACCGAATAAGCGCTTTGGGTTAGGGGCTATTCGGAAAATCGTCGTCGGTCAGAAAATGGCCTGATGGAGCGGGCTACAAGGCGAAAAGCACAGCAATACCTGTGGGTATTGCGAACATTTTCAACGCGGCAGACCGCTTCAAGAGGCCATTTTCTGACCGACGACGATTTTCCGAACAACCCCTAGTTGCGATCAAAATCTCGAGTCGAGTCACAATAGCTGTGCACTTGTTCAGTGCGCTCAGTAAGCTGAACGTTGTCTCAGGGCGGTCCAGCCTTATTGCGCATCCCTCTATTTTTATCCAAGCAAGGCTACACATCACAATGGCTCAGTACGTATTCACGATGAACCGGGTGGGCAAAATCGTGCCGCCCAAGCGCCAAATTTTGAAGAATATATCTCTCAGTTTCTTTCCTGGCGCCAAGATTGGCGTGTTGGGTCAGAACGGGTCGGGCAAGTCCACCTTGCTCAAAATCATGGCCGGTGTTGACAAAGACATCGAGGGCGAAGCGGTGCCTATGCCAGGATTGAAAATTGGCTATTTGCCGCAAGAGCCCGAGCTCAACCCCGATCAAACCGTGCGTGAGGCCGTTGAGCAGGGCATTGGGGGGGTCTTGGCCGCCAAGGCGCGACTGGATCAGGTGTATGCCGAGTATGCAGACCCCGAGGCTGATTTTGATCAACTGGCTGCTGAGCAAGCTGAACTTGAAGCCATCATCGCCGCTGCAGGCTCCGAAAACACTGATCTCCAGCTGGAGTTAGCCGCTGACGCTTTGCGCTTGCCGCCCTGGGATGCGCTCATTGGCAAGTTGTCAGGCGGCGAAAAGCGCCGCGTTGCCTTGTGTCGTTTGCTGCTGTCCAAGCCCGATATGCTTTTGCTCGATGAGCCGACCAACCACTTGGATGCAGAGTCTGTGGATTGGTTGGAGCAGTTTTTGGCTCGGTTTACGGGGACCGTGGTCGCCATCACTCACGATCGCTACTTTCTGGACAACGCGGCTGAGTGGATTTTGGAGCTTGACCGGGGCTCAGGCATCCCTTGGAAAGGCAACTACAGCACTTGGCTTGAGCAAAAAGAATCACGGCTGGAGCAAGAGCAAAAGTCTGAAGACGCGCGCGTCAAGGCCATGAAAAAAGAGCTTGAATGGGTGCGCCAAAACCCCAAGGGCAGGCAGGCCAAAAGCAAGGCTCGTTTGGCGCGATTTGAAGAGCTCTCAGATGTCGAATACCAAAAGCGCAATGAGACCAACGAGATCTTTATTCCGGTGGCTGATCGCCTAGGGCATGAGGTGATTGAGTTTGAGGGGGTGAGTAAAAGTTTTGGCGACCGTGTTTTGATCGATGATTTGAGCTTCAAAGTGCCTGCGGGCGCTATCGTGGGCATCATTGGTCCCAACGGGGCGGGTAAGTCAACGTTGTTTCGCATGGTCTCTGGCCAAGAAAAACCTGACTCTGGCAATGTCAAAACCGGCCCCACCGTGAAAATGGCGTTTGTCGATCAAAGCCGCGACTCCCTTAGCGCTGATAAGACCGTCTGGCAAGACGTTTCGGGGGGGCTGGACAACATCGTGGTCGGCAAGTTTGTCATGCCGAGCCGGGCCTACATCGGCCGCTTCAACTTCAAGGGCAACGACCAGCAAAAGCTCGTCGGCAATCTCTCGGGGGGTGAGCGTGGGCGTTTGCATTTGGCGAAAACCCTGGCCCAAGGTGGCAACGTCTTGATGCTGGATGAGCCCTCGAATGATTTGGACGTGGAAACCCTGCGAGCGTTGGAAGATGCGTTGCTTGAGTTTGCTGGCACGATCATGGTCATCAGCCACGATCGTTGGTTTTTAGACCGTATTGCCACGCATATTTTGGCTGCAGAGGGTGACTCCAAATGGGTCTTCTTTGATGGCAATTATCAAGAGTATGAGGCTGACAAGCGCAAGCGTTTGGGTGAAGAGGGTGCACGACCCAAACGGGTTCGCTTCAAAGCGTTGAAATAAGGGGGCTTGGATGAGCGTCGGGGCAAGAAGCGCTGTCATGCTGGCTTTGTGGCTGGTTGGGTGTGCTACCGTGCCCAGCCTTGAGCCGGTTGCAGTTGCTGCAGCGCCCACCACCACGGCTCCAGCTCCGGCCAGCGCGGGGCGTTCTCAAGCCAACGCAATCCCACCATTTGCGCAGGTCATCACTGGTGCGACGCAGCAGTTGGGCTGGTTGCCCGCGTGGCGCAAGGCCGATCGGTTTTGGCTCGAAATCCCGCCGGAGCTGCTATTGGCCAATGCGCCACCGGTTCGGATGTCTGTGAACGTGAGCCGTTCAGTGGGTGAGCGTGGTTTGTATGCGGGTTGGATGGGGCCCAACTGGCTGGTGCGCTTTCAAAAATTGGCAGGTCCTCAGATTCAGGTGGTGGCGCTGAATGCTGGTTATGTGGCTGATAATTTGCCCCTCAAAGTTGCGGTGCAAGAGGGTTTTTCGAACAGCTTGGTGGCCGCCATGGCGGTTGTCAGTGAGCCCCACCCTGAGCGAAAATCGTTGTTGGTCGACGCCTCTTTTCTGGTGGCCGATTTGATGGGCTATGGCACCTCGCTGGAGCGTGCCTTTCGCCTGACCTACAACCTCGATCGAGGCAATTCGTTCATAGAGCACATGCAGGTGACGAACGATCAAACATCGGTCAACCTTAGCCTGCATTTTTCAACCCCTCGTTTGCCATCGTTGATCACCCCCACCACGCCGCCGGTGGTGCTGCCATCAACACCTGACCCACGCAGCCTGTTTGTAGGCATGGTGGTCAATTTCAGTCCACTGCCTGATCAACCCATGCGGCCACGTTTGGGCGACACCCGTTTGGGCCATTTTGCTGATGGGGTGACGGATGTGAGTGACGACCGAAAGCTCAAGCCGCGTCAATCATTGATCAATCGGTGGCGGCTCGAAAAACAAGATCCCTCAGCGCCGCTCTCAAAGCCGCGACAGGCGATTGTTTATTGGCTCGATAAAAACATTCCGCTGCGCTACCGCGACGCTGTGACCGCGGGCATCCTTGAATGGCGCCAGGCATTTGAGGGTATCGGGTTTCAAAATGCCATTGAGGTTCGCCAGCAAACTGACGATGCCGATTGGAACACGCTAGATGCCCGACATGCCTCGGTGCGCTGGTATTTGGGCGCTGACGCTAACGTTGCAGTGGGGCCCCACCATTCAGATCCACGCACCGGTGAAATTCTCGATGCCGACATTGCGATGAGTGATGTGTTTGGCCGCGGCGCACGTCGGCTGATTGATGAAGACGGCGGTTTCGCGGCGCCTGTGGGTTGGCTGGGCAGTGGGTCGAAGGGATGCGAATATGGCCACCGTGCTGTGGCTGAAATGGCTTTTGCCATGGACCTGCTCGAGGCACGGGGAGGGCTTGATCCCGGTAGCCCAGAGGCTGAGGCCCTGGTTCAGGCCGTGATCAAAGATGTGATCACGCATGAAGTGGGCCACACCCTGGGTTTGCGCCACAACTTCAAGGGCTCAACAGCCTATACGGCCGCACAGCTCAAAGACAAAAAATTCACGGCCGAGCGCGGCCTTTCAGCCTCGGTGATGGATTACAACGGGATCAACCTGCCGCTCAATCACGAGCAGCCTTCGACCTTGGTTCAGCCGGGGGTCGGGCCTTACGACCGTTGGGCGCTTGAGTATGCCTATCGGCCCTTCGAGGTGGCTGAAGAGGCGGCTGAATTGGCCAAAATTGCAGCCCGCAGCATCGAGCCTGGTCTGGCCTATGCAGACGATGCCGATGCGGGCTGGGGCTCGGGTGGCATTGACCCCTTGGCCAATCGTTTTGATTTAGGCAACGACCCTTTGGCATACTGGGCTCGCCGTTTGCAGTTGGCGCGTGAATTGTGGCAAAGGGTGCAAGACCGTGGCATTAAATTGGGTGACGACGTCACCCGGCAGCGCAGGGTGCTTTTGAGGGGGTTTGCACGTTTGGGTTCTGCGGCTGATTTGGCCAGTAAGTATGTGGGGGGCATTTATACATCGCGCCTGGCCCCTGCTTTGAGTTCTGCGCCAGCGTATGTGCCTGTGCCAGCAGCTCAACAGCGCGCCGCACTCACGCTGTTGACGCAGGGGTTTTTCAATGCCGACAGCTTCCGTTTCAAGCCTGAGTTTTTGGCCCGCGCGATCACTGACTACGAAGATGCTGAGCGCAGCGGGCCGCCCAGTGTGCCTGCGGCTGTGCTGCAGTTGCAAGTGGGCGCCCTTGAGCGGCTCTATAGCGCCGGTACCGCGCACAGATTGTTGGAGTCTTCTCTGTATGCCCCCGAACAGTCTGCGGCGCCCATGTCATTGAGTGAGGTCTATTTGACGCTACAAAGCGCCATCTGGAGTGAGCTCAATGCTGGGCATGAAATCGACAGCCTGCGTCGCAATCTGCAGCGCGAGCATCTCAAACGTGTGCAGCGCTTGCTGGTTCGTGAGCCTGCTGCCGCCAACTTTCCGCCTGATGCGTTGAGCTTATTGCGCTGGCATGCCACCGCCTTGCAACGCAAGCTGGAGCGAGTCTCCCGGCGCAGTACGTTGTCGCTAGAAACTCGAGCACATTTGCAAGACAGCTTGTCGCAGTTGACGCAGGCGCTTCGGGCGTCAATGCTCAGGGCTGGTTAAACAACATGGGCCATAAGTGACGTGATTATTGACGCGACAGCCCGCACACCCGGCCCCTTCAGCGCAGCCCTCATGGGCGCGTCCGACTGCCGTTTTCAGAGTACCCTGACCCGATGAAATCATTGCGCTTGTTTGCAAGTTTGACGTGGCGGCAAATGGCTCGGGATGCCCGAGCGGGTGAAATGCGTTTATTGATTTTGGCGGTAGCTCTGGCCGTGGCTGCCTTGAGCGCCGTGGGTTTTTTTGCAGATCGCTTGAACGGGGGACTTGCCCGGGATGCCAGGCAGATGCTGGGGGGGGACGCGGTGCTGGCCAGTGATGAGCCCTTGCCTGAGGTTTTTTCTGCCTACGCGCAGGCTCAGGGCTTAAGCTTTTCAAGCTCGCTCACCTTTCCTAGCATGGCGCGCGCCTCCGACCCCCAAGGGGGCGGCAGTCGTTTGGTGGCTGTTAAAGCCGTGGGGGACAGCTATCCTCTGAGTGGCGTTTTGCGCGTGCAGTTGGCTGCCCATGGCCCCGTGCAAGCTCTGACTCAAGGGCCCGCGCCTGGATCTGTGTGGGTTGAAGCTGGGGTGCTTGAAGCGCTGCGCTTGCAAGTTGGCGACCCTTTGCTTTTAGGCGACGCCAGTTTAAAAATTGCTCACATCATCGTCAGCGAGCCAGATAAGGGTGGTGGATTTTTGAGCTTTTCACCCCGGGTCATGTTGCATCAGGCTGATCTCGCAGCGACCCAGTTGGTGCAACCTGCCAGCCGCATGCGCTACCGCTTTGCCGTTGCATCGCGGTCTCAAGACTTGGCGGTGATTGAACGGTTTGAAGCGTGGGCCCAGAGAGAAATTGACAGCCAAGGTTTGCGCAATGTGCGTCTTGAATCTTTGGATTCGGGCCGCCCTGAATTCACTCAAGCCCTTGACAGAGCCAGCAAATTTTTGAACCTGGTGGCGCTTTTGGCAGCCCTGCTGTCGTCTGTGGCGGTGGCCATTGCTTCTCGAGATTTTGCAATGCGACACCTCGATGATTGCGCGATGTTGCGGGTCTTGGGGCAATCTCAGCGACATATTGCAGGTCAGTATTTCGTTGAGTTTGCAGTAGCTGGCCTGGTGGCCAGCCTCTTGGGGGTGGCACTGGGTTATGCCGTGCACTATGTTTTCGTGGCTTTGCTGGCCGGGTTCTTCAACACTGACCTGCCTTCCGCCACAGTGTGGCCTGCCCTCTATGGTCTGGGTGTGGGCTTGACGCTGCTGCTTGGGTTTGGCGTGCCACCCGTCTTGCAGTTGGCACGGGTGCCTCCACTGCGGGTCATTCGGCGCGACATCGGAGGGCCCAAGCCCCTGTCATTGTTGGTACTCATGGCAGGTGTTTTGGGGTTTTCTGGTTTGCTGTTGGTGGTGGCTGATGATGTGAGTCTGGGACTGATTGCAGTGGGCGGATTTGCTGGCGCTGGGTTGGTCTTTATGGTGTTGGGAGCGGGCTGTGTGATGGTTTTGCGACGCATCGTTTTGCCTTTGTACGCGCCACGCTGGATGGTTTTGGCCACGCGCCAAATTACGGCCCGGCCTGCTTATGCGGTCTTGCAAATTTGTGCCTTGAGTGTGGGCTTGCTGGCTTTGGTGCTGTTGATTTTGCTGCGCACCGACTTGATCGATAGCTGGCGACAGGCCACCCCAGCCAATGCGCCCAATCGCTTTGTGTTGAGCATTCAGCCTGATCAATCAGAGACTTTTCAAGCCTATCTGCACTCGCAGAAGGTCAAGCAATTTGATTGGTACCCGATGCTTCGGGCACGGCTGGTGTCGGTCAATGGCGTGGTGGTTCGGGCTGAAAACTATAGCGGCGCTCGAGGCAAGGCTTTGGTCGAGCGCGAGTTTAACTTGAGTCATTCGGGGCAAATGCCCAGCTACAACCAGCTTAGCGCCGGGCAGTGGGTTCCTGAGCGAGCCGACGAATTGAGTGTTGAGAAGGGGCTGGCTGACGAGCTGGGTTTGCATTTGGGCGATGCGTTGAGTTTTGACATGGCGGGGCAGTTGGTTCAGGGGCGCATCACCAGTATTCGCAAACTTAACTGGGGTTCAATGCGCGTCAACTTCTTTGTCATGCGGCCTGTTTCTCAATGGCTGGATGCCGTGCCAACTTATGTGGCTGCTTTTCGCGCACCCGATGTGCCAGATTTTGACCGTGACTTGAGTCGTCTGTTTCCCAATGTGACCAATGTTGACGTCTCCGCATCGATCGAGCAAATTCAGTCCGTATTGAATCAAGTGATTCGAGCGGTTGAGTTTTTGTTTGGTTTTACGCTGGCCACAGGTTTGGTGGTTTTGTTTGCTGCCGTCTCTGCGACCCGCCAATCCAGGGCACGCGAGTTTGCCGTCATGCGGGCCTTGGGGGCGAGCAGCCAGTTGTTGGCCCAAGTACAGCGCGCTGAATTGCTCGGTGTGGGAGCCTTGGCGGGCTTGCTGGCTTCTTTGGCCGCCATGGCCCTGGGTTGGGGGTTGGCTGAGTTTGTTTTTGAGTTCAGCTGGCGGCCTTCGCCTTGGGTAGCCCTCGCAGGCTCGGTGGTGGGTGCTTTGCTCGCCTGGGCTGCTGGTTGGTGGGGCCTGCGTGGGGTGTTGCGTCAGCCCGTGGTAGAGACATTGCGCCAAGCAGCTCAAGAATAAAGCTGCGTCAACCTGAGGGCTCAGCCCGTATTGCGTAACCCCGTGGCCAATCCGTTGATCGAGATATGGATGCCTCGCTTGACGCGCTCCATGCCAGGGGCGCTTTCAAGGCCATCTGAACAAGCCTGGCGATAGCGTCTCATCAATTCGACTTGCAGGTGGTTCAAGGGGTCAAGGTAGGGAAAGCGGTGTTCAATCGAGCGAGCCAAGGCGGCATTGCCCGCCAAGCGTTCTTGTTCACCAGTGATGAGCGTTAAGGCGGTTGCGGTTCGGTCCCACTCATCCTGAATCATTTTAAAAATTCGACGTCCTGAGCGCTTGTCTTCAAGCAGCTCAACATACCGGGCTGCAATGGCGAGATCGGTTTTGGCCAGCACCATGTCGAGGTTGGACAGCAGGGTGCGGAAAAATGGCCATTGCTTGTACATCCGTTGTAGCAAGTTCAGTCGCCGCTCACGCCAGTTGGGGTCTGGGTCAAGGTCTTGTTCGAGGTATTGCGTGATTGCTGACCCAAAGCCAAACCAGCCAGGCAGTCCCACACGGCACTGCCCCCAACTGAAACCCCAAGGGATGGCACGCAGGTCTTCGATGGCTTGGGTGGGTTTGCGCGAGGCGGGTCTTGATCCGATGTTGAGTTCGGCGATCTCTCGGATGGGGGTGGCATTAAAAAAATATTCACTGAACCCTGGGGTTTGATAAACCAGCTTTCTGTAGGCGGCGAAGCTGGCTTCACTGATCATGTTGGCTGCATCAATGAAGGCTCGATGGACCCGCCGTCGGCTTGAGCCCAACAGACTGGCTTCCAGGGTGGCGGCGACCAAAGTTTCTAGGTTACGTCGACCGATTTCGGGATGGGCATATTTGGACGCAATCACTTCACCTTGTTCAGTCAACCGAATTTGGCCGTTCACCGTGCCTGGAGGCTGCGCCAGGATGGCTTCAAAGCTGGGCCCACCCCCTCGACCCACCGTGCCGCCACGGCCATGAAACAGCCGCAGTTTGACGCCCAGGCTCTGTCTCAACTGGGCAAACAGTTCGGCCAATGCAATCTCGGCCCGATACAGTGCCCAGTGGCTGGTGAAAGTGCCCCCGTCTTTGTTGCTGTCGCTATAACCTAGCATGATATCTTGCTCACCCCCTGAGCGCTTGACGAGAGCTCCGATGCCGGGTAACTCATAAAACTCACGCATGATGGGCTCAGCGCGATGCAAGTCAGCAATGGTTTCAAAGAGTGGCACCACAATCAGCTCGCTCGTGGCCTCACGTTTCAAGGTGCCTTGCAACAGACCCGTCTCTTTGAGCAGCAGCAACACCTCCAGCAGGTCGCTTACCTCCTCGGTATGAGAAATGATGTAGTGCCTGATGGCGTGAGGGCCGTAGCGCCGCAGCATTTGCAAAGACATCTCAAAGATGCGCAGCTCGCTTTGGGTGTGCGGGCTATAGTGGGCCCCCAGCACGCGCAACGGGCGCGGGTCATTCAACATGCGCAGCAGCAGGGTGCGCCGCGCTGCTTCTGGCAGGTGGCTGTAATGCCCTTCAATTTGGGCATGCTTGAACAATTCAGCGACCACCGCTTCATGCTGATCTGAGCTTTGTCTGAGGTCAACCGTGGCCAAATGAAAGCCAAACACCTGCACGGCCCGAATCAAAGGCTGCAAGCGTGGCACCCCCATCACTTCAGCGTGATGGGCTTTCAACGAGCAGGCAATCACCTGGAGGTCACCCAAAAAATCCTCAGCTTTGGCATAAGGGGCCTGAGGTGCCACCGCGTGACGCAAAGCTTGGGTTCCGGTGAGCTGCTCGAGAGTGGCCGCCAGGCGGGCGTAAATGCCGGTCAGTGCACGCCGGTAGGGCTCGTCGCTGCGGTGGGGGTTGTGATCGGGTGAGGCCTGTGCCAAGGCTGTCATTTCAGGGGTGACTGCGCTCAAAGTGGCAGAGACTGAAAGCTCAGCGCCGAGCTCATGCACCTGGGTCAAATAAAAGCGCAAGGCGGTCTCACTTTGGCGGCTGAGGGCCATGCGCAAAGTTTCGGCGTTGACAAACGGGTTGCCATCGCGGTCGCCGCCGATCCAGTGGCCCATGCGCAAAAAGTTGCCCACGGTATGACCCTCTAGTGCCGCCTCAACCTCCCTGTACAGCTTGGGGATTTCGCTTAAAAAAGTGGTTTGGTAGTAACTGAGTGCATTTTCGATCTCGTCTGCGACCGTGAGCTTGGCGATGCGCAGCATGCGTGTTTGCCAGAGCTGGGTGATGCGCGCACGCACCAGGATTTCATTGCTTGCCAGATCGCTGCATGTCATGAGTGCGTCGCGCTTGCCCAGCAAGTTGGCCAAGGCCCGTTCAGCATCCAAGATACTTTGGCGCTGAACCTCTGTCGGGTGTGCTGTCAATACGGGAGAAATCATGGCCTGTGCCAGCAATTCGGCGATGTCAGTGGTTGAGACGCCTGCGCGAGCCAGTTTCTCAAAACTCATGGCCAAAGAGCCCGCATGCGAATGCCCTTGACGCTCATGATGCTCACGGCGCCGAATGTGATGCCGGTCTTCGGCAATATTGGCCAGGTGCGAAAAATAACTGAAAGCCCTGATCACACTCACTGTTTGATCGTTGCTCAGGTTTTTGAGCAAGCGCGTGAGGGTGCGGCCTGCATGGGTATCTTGTTTGAGCCGAAACGCTACTGACAGTTGTCGAATATGCTCCACCAGTTCAAAGGCTGGAGTCCCTTCTTGTTCTCGGATGACATCACCCAGGCAGCGCCCCAAAAATCGGATGTCATGCACCAGGGGCTGGCTTTTTAGCGAGGCTTGAGAGGCACGGTGGTGCGGTGGCATCAGGGGCATGGTGGTTGATGAGGTCAGGATCAAGCTGATGATGCTATACCGATTCAACCTGAAGAGGCCGAGTTGCTGGGCCGTTTGGGAAACGGGTCTGCAGCGTTGCAAATCCTCGCCCTATCAACGGATAGGGCGAGGATTTGCGCGCTTTGCATCTCCGTTTCCCAAACGACCCATCAACGCAGCATCTTCAGTTCCGAGGGGTAGATCCTGCCGTAGGGCCCTATCAGGCCCGAGGTGTCTACTGCGTGGGGACGGGTTGGCCGTAGTGTGGCGAGCGCGGTCCCGGAAGAACACCGTTGTAGCGCGGTGCACCCAACAGTCGTGCTTGAGCTGTACCTGCAAAGTTGAACGAGGCGTCTGTTGCCGTGCCGATGATTTGCTTGACCACCGCAGTGACGAGCAAGCCAACCAAGCCGCCCTGGCTTTGCTGGGATTGCTCAGCAGATGAGGCAAACGCATTTCCAGCCCAGAGTTCTTGCCCGGTTCGTAAATCTACAATGCGTCCCTCAACTTCGACGCGAGTTTCGCTATCGATGAGCCTGTAACTTGTGCCGTAGCGCAAGACCTTGATATAAACCGCTGCGTCAGCCCCAAAGACCTCGCGAAGCTTCAGGTAAGAAACCTCGTGTGCCTGGGCAGCGGTGTACACGCCATTTTGCTTGAGCGTCTCGTCGACCAAGGTCACTGGGAGCACGTAATAACCTGACTCTGCCAGTGGGCGTGTGGCATGAGACCAAACACCCGGCGTTGCTTTCACATCGGGTGAATCATTGACCGGGGGCATGACCAGCAAAGTGGCTGGCTTTGCTGCCCTGAAAGCGCTGTAGTCGTAGGGCGGTACTTTCGTCGCACAGCCACCCATCAATGCAAGTGCCAAGGCCAGAGCAACTCCACTGGAAATATGTTTCATGTCGGATTCTTTTTAAACACGGCCTTGGACGAATCCGGCTTATCCAATCGCTTGAGCAAGGAGTCGATGTAACTCCCCGATTCGGGAAAAGCCGCTTTTTCGGCCTGCCACATCTGGCGCGCATTGCTTGCGTCGCCGCTGGCCAAGTACAACATCCCAAGGTGGGCTCTGAAGCCAGGTGGCAGCGCGGCGCCGAATGCGCGCGCTTTTTCAGCATGGGATTGCAGTGCCTGAATCTGTGCCTCAGGGCTGGCTGCTTCATGCAGCAAGGTTTCGTACTGCTGGTTTGGGAATGATTCCCACATATAAAGCGGCTTAGGGGCCTGAGCGCATCCCCCTAGAACCCAGGCGGCCGACAAGGTACAAAGCATGAGCTTCATTGACGCACCTGCGAACCCCACCGGTCGGCATCTCGCGCACTGACGAGGCTGTTAACCGCCTCACGGATGGCCAGATCGAGCACCTTGCCGTTGAGTGTGGCGTCATAGCTCGCTGTGCCTCCAAACCCCAAAACCTCGCGATTAGACAGCTCGTACTCGCCTGCGCCACGTGCGGAAAAAACAATCTCAGACGTGAGAGCGTTGACGATGTTGAGCGTGACCTTGGCGTAGGCTATTTGTGATTTTCCGCGCCCAAGGAGCCCGAAAAGCTGATGATCACCGACCTCCTTGCGTCCAAACTCAGTGACGTCCCCGGTGACAACAAACGAAGCGCCGCGCAGTTTTTGGGCTGAGCCCGAAATCTTGGCCTCTTGGCCAGTTTCAGCCATGTTTTCACGATCCTGGACGGCGAAGCGCTGCGACTGCTGCAGGTGGGCGATCAGTGTGGTCTTGGCTTGACTGCCCAGTCGGTCGACGCCGTCAGAGAAGACGCCGCGCATGTAGCTCGACTGGTTATCGAACTTGCCAACTGAAATTGGCACTTGAGCGCTGGTCTGAGGAGCCCCGGCAGCCGTCACCTTGGCCACTTCAATAGTCCGAGATGTCTCGGTGGCACAGGCGCCCAGCGCCAGCGCGCATATGACTACCCCTGCCAAAATACATGCTCTCATCAAACGCTCCCTCAGTCTGTGTGACCCAACTTTTGATTTTATACGCATTCAACCTGAAGATGCTGTGCCCAATCGCTCCCAATCGCACTCCCAACCCGTGAGCCTGTATGAAACGGTGTAATAATGCAGAGTTAACTACCCAGCAAATTTCACACGGATCGAGCGCAAACCCTGTGTTTTTTCACATAGGCGCCGCACCCACTTCAAAAGAGTGAGGAGAGGCGCACCAATGGTTTTTCGTTAGAGAAATTCACAAAGGTTCACAATGAATTTATCGGCTGTTGATGTAACGAGCGCTCTTGCGCCTGGTTCGTCTGTTGAGCCAAATGGCTCTGAGATTTTGATCCGCTGTTTGCAACTTGAAGGCGTCAAGTTTTTGTGGGGTTATCCCGGCGGCGCAGTTTTGTACATTTACGACGCCCTCTACAAGCAGAACTCCATCCAGCATGTATTGGTTCGTCACGAGCAAGCGGCTGTACACGCCGCCGACGGTTATGCCCGTGCCTCTGGAGATGTTGGGGTGGCCTTGGTGACATCAGGCCCAGGGGTGACGAACGCCATCACAGGTATTGCAACAGCCTACATGGACTCCATTCCGATGGTGATCTTGACAGGGCAGGTTTCAACACACGCCATTGGCCTGGATGCGTTTCAAGAGTGCGACACGGTGGGCATCACCCGCCCCATCGTGAAACACAACTTTCTGGTAAAGGATGTCAAAGATCTTGCTCTGACCCTCAAGAAAGCTTTCCACATTGCTCGCACAGGTCGTCCGGGTCCAGTGGTGGTTGACATCCCCAAGGATGTTTCATTGGCTCAAACCCATTTCCTTTACCCCAGCTCCGTAGAAATGCGCTCTTACAATCCTGTGCGTAAAGGGCATGGGGGGCAAATTCGCAAGGCGGTCCAGTTGCTCTTGAGTGCTCAGCGTCCCTATGTTTATAGCGGTGGTGGGGTTATTTTGGGCGAGGCCTCTGCAGAGCTGCGTGAGTTGGTGGATTGGCTTGGCTTGCCGTGTACTAACACATTGATGGGTCTGGGAGCCTACCCCTCCAGCGACCCCAAATTTTTGGGTATGTTGGGCATGCACGGCACCTACGAAGCCAACATGACCATGCAGCACTGTGACGTGCTGCTGGCAGTTGGCGCACGTTTCGATGATCGCGTGATCGGCAATCCCAAGCACTTTGCTTCGGTCAATAGAAAAATTATCCATGTCGATATTGATCCGTCTTCGATTTCTAAGCGCGTCAAGGTTGACATTCCTATTGTGGGTGATGTTAAAGATGTGTTGCAAGAGTTGCTGGTGCAAATCAAAGAGGCCAAGGCCACGTGTGCTCCTGTTCCGCTGATGAATTGGTGGCAGCAGATTAATCAGTGGCGGCAGAAAGATTGCTTGTCTTATAAAGGCAGTTCAGAGGTTATTAAGCCGCAATTTGTTGTGGAAAAACTCTGGGAGCTCACACGTGACTCCGATGTATACATTACCTCTGATGTGGGGCAGCATCAAATGTGGGCGGCTCAATATTATCGGTTTGATCAACCAAGGCGTTGGATTAACTCGGGCGGCCTGGGGACAATGGGTGTGGGTTTGCCTTATGCAATGGGGATTAAGCTGGCAAAGCCTGATGCAGATGTGTTTTGCATCACGGGTGAGGGATCAATCCAGATGTGTATCCAAGAATTATCAACTTGTTTTCAATATAAAACTCCAGTGAAGATTGTGGCATTAAACAATCGTTATCTGGGTATGGTGCGTCAGTGGCAAGAGTTGGATTATGGAGGCAGGTATGCCCACAGCTACATGGATGCGCTTCCCGATTTCGTCAAGCTGGCCGAGGCTTATGGACATGTGGGGATCAAGGTCGAGAATCCCGCCGATGTTGAAGGCGCATTGCGCGAAGCCATCAGGCTGAAAGACCGAACCGTCTTCTTGGATATACGTACCGACCCGAGCGAAAATGTGTGGCCCATGGTCAAAGCTGGAAAAGGGATTTCTGAAATGTTGCTTGGTTCTGAAGACCTGTGAGGTGCATCGCGTCGTGTTGCATCGCACCGAATCAGATCCATTTTTTTATACCTGGCGATTTTTATGAAACATGTTATTGCATTGCTGCTTGAGAACGAGTCAGGTGCGTTATCGCGGGTTACGGGCTTGTTTGCGGCCCGTGGCTACAACATAGAAAGTTTGACGGTTGCGCCGACTGAAGATCCCTCTTTGTCGCGCATGACGATTGTGACCCGCGGCTCAGACGACGTCATTGAGCAGATCACCAAGCATCTGAATCGATTGATTGAGGTCGTTAAGGTGGTTGACTTGACGGAGTCTGCCTTCACCGAGCGCGAACTGATGCTCATGAAGATTCGTGCAGTTGGTAAAGAGCGTGAAGAGATGAAGCACATGACGGATATTTTTCGGGGGCGGATCGTTGATGTGACAGACAAAAGTTACACCATCGAGCTGACCGGGGACTCGGCAAAGCTCGACGCTTTTATTGAGGCCATCGACCGAACTGCCATCTTGGAAACCGTTCGCACGGGGACGAGCGGCATCGGCAGGGGAGAGCGCGTCTTGCGCGTTTAAATTTTTGAAATTTTTGAAACTGGAGACATGATGAAGGTCTATTACGACAAAGACGCCGACCTGAGCTTGATCAAGGGAAAAAGCGTGGCTATTTTGGGCTATGGCTCTCAAGGTCACGCTCATGCACAAAATTTGAATGACAGTGCTGTACGTGTCACCGTTGGATTGCGTCGCAGCGGTGCGTCGTGGGCCAAGGCAGAGAAGGCGGGTTTGAAGGTTGCCGAGATTTCAGAGGCTGTCAAGTCTGCCGATGTAGTCATGATTTTATTGCCGGATGAGCAGATTGCTGACGTTTATAAAAATGATGTCGAGCCGTTTATCAAGCCAGGTGCTTCCCTGGCATTTGCGCATGGTTTTAATGTGCATTACGGTCAGGTCATGCCTCGCGCAGATTTGGATGTTTGGATGGTTGCGCCAAAGGCTCCTGGGCATACGGTACGGGCAACCTACACCCAAGGGGGTGGTGTTCCGCACTTGATTGCCGTCTACAGCGATAAAACAGGCAAGGCCCGTGATTTGGCCTTGAGCTATGCGGCTGCCAATGGTGGGGGCAAAGCTGGGGTGATCGAAACCAGCTTTCGAGAAGAAACTGAAACCGATTTGTTTGGCGAGCAGGCCGTTTTGTGTGGCGGTGCTGTTGAGTTAATCAAAGCAGGGTTCGAAACCTTAACAGAAGCAGGTTATGCCCCAGAAATGGCATATTTTGAGTGCTTGCATGAGCTGAAACTCATTGTCGATCTGATTTATGAAGGCGGCATCGCGAACATGAATTATTCGATCTCTAACAATGCAGAATATGGCGAATACGTGACAGGGCCCCTTGTTGTGACTGATGCAACCAAGCAGGCAATGCGCAAGTGCTTGAAAGATATCCAGACTGGTGAGTACGCAAAGAGCTTCATTTTAGAGAACCGTGCGGGTGCACCGACACTTCTTTCTCGCCGCCGCCTCACTGCTCAGCATCCGATTGAAGTCGTTGGAGAGCAGTTGCGCGCAATGATGCCTTGGATCAAGAAAAACCGTTTAGTTGATCAGTCCAAGAACTAATATGGGTTTATTAAATGGGTTGCGAGTTTGTTTTTTGTTTTGAGGTGTCTTTGAGGCCATGAAATATCCGCACCCTTTTATAGCTAAAGAGGGCTGGTTGTTTGTTTTATCCAGTTTCTCTTTGGCTCTTTTCACATCATTCTTTGCTCCTCTGTGGCTTGCTTCAGTGGCATGGCTCATCTGTCTGTTTATTTTGCAGTTCTTTCGTGATCCACAAAGGGTCATACCCGCTGAAAAAGATGCAGTACTTTCACCTGCGGATGGTCGGATTGTCAAGATTGAGAAAGTGCGAGATGTCTATGCAGATCGTGATGCCCTGTTAATCAGTGTGTTTATGAATGTTTTTAACGTTCACAGCAACCGCAGTGGCGTCAATGGGGTGATCAAAAAGATTTCTTACTTCACCGGCTCATTTCTGAATGCCGATCTTGACAAGGCTTCTCTCGAAAATGAGCGAAACGCGCTGGTCATCGATGTCGGTGGTCAAGTTGTCACTCAAGTGCAGGTGGCGGGGCTTATTGCTAGGCGGATTTTGTGTTATGTCAAAGAGGGGGATACTTTGGATAAAGGACAACGCTACGGTTTTATTCGATTTGGTTCTCGTGTGGATGTATACCTCCCTTTGCATGCCATACCTAGAGTGGCGCCAGGAGATAAGGTTTCCGCAACATCAACCATACTTGCTACCTTAAGTTCCTGATGAGTCTTTCTGGCCCCTCAGAGGAAAACGGAGAACCCCTCTGGCCTCGTCGCAAGGGTATTTATATATTGCCAAATTTATTTACCTTGGCTGCACTGTTTGGTGGCTTTTATGCCATCGTGATGGCAATGAATGGCCGCTACGAGCAGTCTGCCGTGGGAGTCTTTTGTGCCATGGTGCTTGACAGTTTAGACGGCCGTGTGGCCCGCATGACCAACACCCAAAGTGCATTCGGGGCGCAGCTAGACAGCTTATCAGACATGGTCTCATTCGGGGCTGCGCCCGCACTGATCATGTACTCTTGGGGGTTAACAGGCTTGCGAAACCTGGGATGGATTGCTGCTTTTATTTTTTGTGCTTGCGCGGCTCTAAGGCTTGCTCGGTTCAATACTAACCTCAATGTGGTCGATAAGCGTTTTTTTCAGGGGCTTCCGAGCCCCGCTGCTGCAGCTTTGATCATGGGTTTTATATGGATGATGGACGACTCTCAGTGGACTGTGGCTACCCACCCCTCTTTGGCGTGGATTAGTTTCGTATTAACCATTTTTGCTGGCCTCACTATGGTTACGAATATTCCATTTTATAGCTTCAAGGATGTGAGCCTAAAGCAGTCAGTGCCATTTGTTGTGATTGTGGCTATTGCCTTGGGCATTGCCCTGATCAATGTGGATAGACCCCGAGTTCTTTTTGGGGTTTTTTGTATATATGCGTTATCTGGCTATATGGTTTATATTTCACGTCGGATCAAGGGCCGCCGTGTGAGCTTGATCGCTATGTCGACTGATGAGCCTGAGGAAGAGGGTCTACATCGTTAAGCCAAAATTCTAGAATAAGTCTTTTTTCTTGCAATTTTTAATGGCCTTTTATGACAGATCAACTGATTATTTTTGATACGACCTTGCGCGATGGTGAGCAGTCGCCTGGCGCATCAATGACCAAAGATGAAAAACTGCGCATTGCGAGACAGTTAGAGCGCTTGAGGGTCGATGTTATTGAGGCTGGGTTTGCTGCATCTTCCAATGGGGATTTTGATGCCGTGCGGTCTATTGCGCTGGGCATTAAAGATAGCACTGTTTGTTCTTTGGCGAGAGCCAATGAGCGTGATATCTCACGTGCGGCAGAAGCCTTGCGGGGCGGTGCATCGACGCGTATCCATTTATTTTTGGCAACCAGTGCTTTGCACATGGAAAAAAAGTTGCGAATGACTCCAGATCAGGTCTTCGAGCAAGCCAAGGCTTCTGTGTTATTTGCTCGAAATTTGTGTGGCGATGTGGAGTTTTCGCCTGAAGATGGCTACCGCTCTGACCCTGATTTTTTATGTCGAGTTCTAGAGGCCGTGATCAATGCAGGTGCTACCACCATCAATATACCAGATACAGTTGGATATGCTATACCTGAGCTATATGGAAACTTCATTTTGGATTTAAGGGAAAGAATACCAAACGCTTCAAAGGCTATTTGGTCTGTGCATTGCCATAATGATTTGGGTATGGCCGTGGCAAACTCTTTGGCAGGTGTCAAAATAGGTGGGGCTCGGCAGGTTGAATGCACAATCAATGGCCTGGGTGAGCGAGCTGGAAATTGTTCGCTCGAAGAAGTCGTCATGGCGATCAAGACGCGCAAGGACTATTTCGGCCTCAATGTGAACATTGATACTCGGCAGATCATGCCCAGCTCAAGATTGGTCGCTCAAACCACTGGATTTGTTGTGCAGCCGAACAAGGCTGTCGTTGGAGCGAATGCATTTGCCCACGCCTCCGGCATTCACCAAGATGGTGTCTTGAAAGCCCGCGACACTTACGAAATCATGCGTGCGGAAGATGTCGGTTGGGCCGCCAACAAGATTGTTTTGGGCAAACTGTCAGGGCGAAATGCGTTCAAGCAGCGTTTGGTTGACTTGGGTATTGAGCTTCAATCTGAGGCCGAGATCAACGCAGCTTTTGCCAAATTCAAAGAGCTGGCAGATCGTAAAAGTGACATCTTTGACGAAGATATCGTTGCATTGTTGATGGATGACTCGGTCACCAGTGAGCAAGAATTTTACCGGCTGCTTTCTCTATCACAGCAGTCTGAAATGGGTGAGCGTCCGTTTGCCCATGTCACATTTGCTGCCGGCTCAGAAGAACACTCGATAGGCAGTGATGGCAATGGACCGGTGGATGCGAGCTTGAAGGCGATTGAACTTAAGCTCCAATCAGGTGCTGAGTTGTTGCTCTATTCTGTGAATGCCATCACCTCTGGAAGCACAGAATCGCAGGGTGAGGTCACAGTTCGTTTACAGCGGGGGGGGCG
>JANMEO010000175.1:0-2002 GCA_031376995.1 Burkholderiales bacterium | reverse complement strand
GATGGGTCGTTTTGAGAATGGAGATGCAAGGCGTAAAGCACAGCGATACCATTTGGTATCGCGAGCATTTACAACGCTGCAGATCCGTTTTCAAAACGGCTCAGCGATCCGGCATCTTCAGTTCCGAGGGGTATATAGGCCTCCCCTCTTTCTCTGTGCTCTGCTGGGCAAGGAATCTGAATGAATGTTTTTATTTTTTTTGAGCCTTTGCGCGTTCTCGTGCGCATCCCATTGCGCCACTTAAAGCCAATGGGCGCCCACCTTCATGACTTGGCTTGATGCAGTCCGTTGGGACGCCAACGGCTTGGTGCCGGTGATTGCTCAAGAAGTGGGCAGCAACGATGTGTTGATGTTTGCTTTCATGAACCCAGAGGCGCTTGAACTCACAGTTCAGCGGGGCGAAGCCGTCTACTTCAGTCGCTCACGCCAGCGCTTGTGGCATAAGGGCGAAGAATCTGGTCATGTTCAACAAGTGCATGAAATTTGCCTCGACTGTGACGGTGACGTCATCTTGCTCAAAGTGAGCCAAAAGGGGCACGATCCCGGCATTGCTTGTCATACCGGGCGACACAGTTGTTTTTTCCAGCGTTATCAAGAGGGCAACTGGCAAGTGATCGAGCCCATTTTGAAAGACCCCAAGCACATTTATCATGACAAACCCCCTTCAAAGTGATGACGTCCTCGCTCGCCTCTCCCAGGTGATTGAGCAGCGTAAGCTGGCTGATCCAAGCGCCAGTTATGTGGCCGGTTTGTTTGACAAGGGTCTGGATGCCATCCTCAAAAAAATCAGCGAAGAAGCCACCGAAACGGTCATGGCCGCCAAAGATGGTGAGCCTGAAAAAGTTGTTCATGAGGTCGCCGACCTGTGGTTTCACAGTTTGTTGGTACTGTCTCACTTTGGGTTGCAACCATCGCACGTTCTGAGTGAGTTGGCTCGCCGAGAAGGTTTGTCTGGTTTGGAAGAAAAAGCCCAGCGCAGCCTGCCGGGCAAGATACCCAAGCGCTGAGGTCCCAATTCAAGGGCATCTTGACCCGCCCTGAGCCAACCCCAAGATTTCAATCCCGACCTTCACAGCAACCACCATGAGCCCTGACTCCAACTGCCTTTTTTGCAAAATTATCCAAGGCCAGATTCCCAGCCGCAAAGTCTATGAAGACGATGAGCTGATCGCTTTTCATGACATTGCCCCATGGGCGCCAGTTCATTTTCTGGTGCTGCCGAAGCTGCATTTGACTTCTTTATATGATATTGATGAATTGCATCAGGCTTTAATGGGAAAAATGCTGATTTTGGCACCCCGGTTGGCGCGCAAAGAGGGCGCGCTCAACGGTTTTCGTTGCATCATTAACTCAGGCGCTGATGCCTCGCAAGAGGTTGCACACCTGCATCTCCATGTGATGGGTGGCCCCCGCCCTTGGGCGCGCGGTTAAAAGCCTGTCACACTGACTTGTTTGGGTTCATTCGCAGCGTTTGATTTCAAGTCCCATCAGCATCTTGAGGTTGAATGGGTTTATTTCTGCTGGGTGATGACAATTCACTTAAAATTTTATCCACTTCCCTCAGGAGACGCATTCATGGGCTCATTCAGTTTATGGCATTGGTTGATCGTTTTGGTGATCGTCGTGCTTGTTTTTGGCACCAAAAAACTCAAAAACATGGGGTCTGACCTGGGCAGCGCTGTCAAGGGCTTCAAAGATGGCATCAAAGACGGTGCTTCAGCCGATATCCCTCCCCAGCAAGTCACCAGCCAAACCGTTGACGGCCAGGCGGTCAACGTGGACAGCAAGACCAAGAGCTGACGTTTCTCTGCGATGTTTGATTTTGGTTTTGATAAGTTAGCTTTGATTGGCCTTGTGGCGCTGGTGGTGATTGGCCCTGAGCGCTTGCCTCGGGTTGCGCGCACGGTGGGTCACATGCTGGGCAAGGCGCAGCGCTACGTGGCCGATGTCAAGGCCGAGGTCAATCGCACCATCGAGATCGAAGAGCTCCAGAAAATGAGGG
>JANMEO010000174.1:0-11092 GCA_031376995.1 Burkholderiales bacterium | reverse complement strand
ATGAGGGGTTACCTTCAATACATCAAGGCCCTCGCCACCGAGAACAACGACTTCCAGCGAGTTCTCTACAAGGCGAGGAACCTCCCTGGGTCAGCCTTTTTTGACCCAGGCGCTACACCAGCCCAAGCCCGCCACCTGTTTGACGCCAAAGAGTGGGCAGGCGCCTGCTTTGTCGGCGGGCTTGCCTTGGTATAGCGCGCAGCTAGCGCAATTCTGGCCGGCAACAAACTTGGGAAACTTCTTGACGTCAACACGCTTAGCATCAGCCACGTAATTAAGCGCCACGGCCTGGGGGTCTTTTTCGTCAAGCAAAGCCTGGGCCTGAGCTCCAGTGGCCAAAACCGCGCCAGAAACAGCCACGGTCATCAGAAACACTCGACGCGGAAGGGGTGGGTTCACTGACATCTCCTTGAAAGGGTGTTGAGCAAAAAAACGGCTGGTGGGACAGTGACAAAACCAGAACTGTAAAAAAGCAACAACTTAGACTGTGGTGCGAGTCTCACAAACCCAAGACACGTTGGGTTTGTGCTTAGAAAAAAAGCATCGCTGGCAAAGCTAGCCAGACAAAGAGCAAATTTTTTAAATTTGATTTTTTGCTCTTTGTCTACAAACTATACGCTTTAATGATTCATTGCGTGTTCAATTTTCAATTTTTTAGACATCAATGACCATAATTGGAGTCAGAACCGAGTCAAAAAAATGCTCAAAATAAAAAAAAACCTGCGAACGATGACACCCAATGCACAAGCAACAGCCCTCTCAGACCCCGCCCTTCACCGCAGCGGAGCCGTAGCGCGAATGTTGAGCATGCCAGTTGCAACATTGCGCGTTTGGGAGCGCCGCTACAACTTGACGCCGGCAAGCCTCAAGCCCAGCGGCCAGCGTCTTTATTGCGCTGCTGAGGTTCGCAGATTAGCGTTGATCAAACAGCTGACAGACCTGGGTCATGCCATCGGTAGCCTGGCACCGCTGGACATGCAACAGCTTCAGGGCGTAGCGTGCACCCATACCTATACCCAGACCCTAGCAGCCACCTCACGAGGTCTACTCACTGGCAGTCGGCATGCCCCCCCTGTGCATGCCTGGCGGCTGCTGGTGATTGGCCAAGCCATTGGCCATCGTTTACAGCGTCCGACGCTGCTGCGTCGGCTGAGCCGACCGATGGTGATGCTGGGACCCTTTGATGATCTGGTGCAAGCCGCTGCAGCACTTCAAGACTCGCCCCCCCCAGATGCCCTGCTGATTCACGAACCACGATTGCACGAAGATTGGCTGTCAAGTGTCGAGACCGCTGCCTCAGTCTTTAGCGGGGTTCCCAAGGCCGTCCTATATCACTTTGCCCCCGACTCGGTATGCGAAGCCCTGGCAAATGCTGGCACGGCCTTGCTGCGCGAGCCGCAGCCCGACGTGGTGGTGGCCCAATGGCTACATAACCTGTCAACTCATGCAACAACGTTTGCACAGCCCGCGCCCAACACGCCAACGCCATCAACCGAACTGGTGCAGCCTCGCCGCTGGGACAACGCGGCCCTGACTCACTTCGCAAGTCAGTTATCTTTGATGGCCTGCGAGTGCCCTCGCCATGTGGCAGAACTATTGATACAACTTGCGCACTTTGAGGCCTACAGCGCTGAATGCGAAAACCATGGTGGAGCCAGCGCCAAACTGCACGCCTACTTGGGTCAAGTGGCCGCAGCCGCACAAGCCAGTTTTGAGGTGGCACTTGAGCAAGTGGCCCTGCATGAGGGCCTGGTGCTGCCGCCATCGAGGCTGCATGAACACTGTGCGAAGCCACACCAGGCGCAGCATGCCCAGGTTACCCATACCCCCCAATCAACACCCTCTGTGAAAACCAAGAGCCATACCCCTCGGAAATGAAGATGCTGTGTTCATGGGTATATCCGTCGGAACTGAAGATGCTGGGTCGATGGGTCGTTTTGAGAATAGCAATGCATGGCGTAAAGCACAGCGATACCATTTGGTATCGCAAGCATTTACAACGCCGCAGATCTGTTTTCAAAACGGCTCAGCGGCTCAGCGATCCGGCATCTTCAGTTCCGAGGGGGATAGAACGTTATGGCCGCCTGATACCACCTGAAGCGGCCCTCAACTCAAAACTCAAGCCCCGAGCACCCATAAAATTTGGCTTAAGCAGCCACCGGAGCCTTTGCTTTTGAGCCCAAGGTGGCAAGATTGAGCGAAAAAGACACCCAGAATCAATGCTCAGAACACCCTGCGACACTCAATTGAAGCTGAGCCCGTTAGAATCAGTTCAAGCAATGCAAATTTCTGCACGGCTTGGTAACCCCGCCTGTCTCAAGGGTGTTTTACCTGTTCATGTGAGACCTCTATCCATCTTCATTGTCGATGGATACACACAGCCCTTGGATAACAACCATGTTTCGCTGTTTTTTGTCCATTTTGACCTTGCTTTTTGCTCATTCTCTGGGTGCTCAGGGCCTGTCAAACCAGCCCCCATTGAAACGCAACTTCACCGAAGCGACATTGCGTGCACAAGTCACTTTTTTAAATCCCCCAGCCATTAGCCTCAACGATCAGCCTGCGCTGCTCTCACCTGGGTCAAAAATTCGAAATCAAAACAACTTGGTTGTGCTTTCAGGCAGCCTTGTTGGGCAACGATTCAAGGTGCACTACACCGTCGATCAAACCACCCATCAAGTCAGGGACATCTGGATACTCAGACCAGAAGAAGCCGCCATTTCCCCTTGGCCACAAAGCCTGGCCGAAGCTGCGGCTTGGCGCTTCGACAACGCCACCCAGCGCTGGCACAAACCCTAGGCCGCCCAAACCCTGACAACATGAGGGCACTGAGCCACTCAGGGTTGCGGCGTTTTTGTGCTTTTTAAACGAGCTTCAAACAGAGCAAAATCATGGCCCACAAAGTCTTCATCAAAACGTTTGGTTGTCAAATGAACGAGTATGACTCAGCCAAAATGGCCGACGTACTCCACGTTAACTTAGGCTACGAGCTCACGACCCATGTGGATGAAGCTGATCTGATTTTATTCAACACCTGCTCAGTTCGCGAAAAGGCTCAAGAAAAGGTGTTCAGTGACTTAGGCAGAGTGAGGCATCTCAAAGAAAAAGGCGTGCTCATTGGTGTTGGTGGCTGTGTAGCCAGCCAAGAGGGTGAGGCGATTATTTCCCGAGCACCCTACGTGGATGTGGTATTCGGACCCCAAACTCTGCACCGCTTGCCCCAGTTGATCACCCAACGCAAGTTACAGCTTCGCCCACAGGTCGATATCAGCTTTCCCGAAATCGAAAAATTTGATTTTCTCCCTCCAGCCAGGACCGAAGGGGCCTCAGCCTTTGTCTCGGTCATGGAAGGCTGCTCAAAATATTGCAGCTACTGCGTGGTGCCCTACACAAGAGGCGAAGAGGTTTCGCGCCCTCTGGACGATGTTTTAACTGAAGTAGCGGGTTTGGCCTCACAAGGGGTAAAGGAAGTCACGCTACTGGGTCAAAATGTCAATGCTTACCGTGGGGCAATGGGCACCACCAGCACTGTCGCAGACTTTGCACTACTGATTGAAATGGTGGCAGAGATTCCTGGCATTGAGCGAATTCGCTACACCACCAGCCACCCCAACGAGTTTACTCAGCGCCTCATCGATATTTATGCTCGAGTGCCAAAATTGGTCAACCACCTGCATTTACCAGTACAGCACGGAAGCGACCGCATCTCGATGGCCATGAAGCGCGGCTATACCGCCATGGAGTACAAAAGCACTGTGCGCAAGCTCAAGGCGATCAGGCCTGGCATCAGCATTTCAAGTGATTTCATTGTGGGCTTTCCTGGGGAGACCGAGGATGACTTCAACAAGCTCATCGACTTGATTACTGAGATCAATTTCGATGCCAGTTTCAGCTTCATTTACAGCGCCAGACCCGGCACCCCCGCAGCGGCGCTCCCGGACAATACACCCATCGACGTCAAACTTCAACGACTGCATACCTTGCAAGCGTTGATCGATGGAAACGCCAAACAACGCAGTGATGAGCTAGTTGGCTCAGCTCAACGCTTATTGATCGAAGGCCCCTCGCGCAAAGACCATCAAGAAGTCACAGGGAAAACCGAATGCAATCGCAGCGTTAACTTCAAGGCCCCCGCTTCATTGATCGGACAAATGGTTGATGTACGCATCACCGCAGCCAATTCACACACCCTTCGTGGCGAGCTTGTGCTTGCCGACAGCCCTGCCGCAGAGCACGCCTGACGTTTCAGCAGGCGTGGGATGGTGTTCGGCTGCAGTGGCAGAGTTGGGGTGTAAGCACTGGCAACATCCTGAGCATCCAGCGACACGCCGTGGTGAGCTCGACCCAAACACCGCGCTCTTGCATCATTTCTTCGATGTGGCCGGGGCTTATTGGGGGCCTTCAGCCCCCCAAAACGGCGCCATGGGCTGTATCTCAACTGCAGTTTCAGATTCAATGCGACTGGGTCACAATGATTGCAGGCAACGCATACTCGCGCCCGACCATCGCCCGAGCGTAAAGATAATTCTCGATGCCCATGGAGCTCAAGGTATCCATGTCGACTCTGCCCAGCGGATCGCAGGGAAAACACAGAGAACGCCCGTCGTGGCACAGCGATTGGAAACAAACCTCATAAGTTGACCGGTCCATATGGCCCCCTATTCAAGCCAGGCTGTATGAGCCAATGTGAGCCCTATCGGCCCCAACAAACGCGAAAAAAAGACAACAAATGCATACCTTTTCGTGTGCACCGAAGTCATCACCTGACTTATTAGAGGTTCGGGAGTCGAAAGTTGGAGGGGGAAATATTCAAGATTTTTAACGTCCAGCAGCCCTGGTGGCCCGGCACAGGCTCTGGCGTCATGCGGCTTTGGACGGCTTTGCAAAGCCGCGCCACCAAAAGCTCAAAGCACACGCCAGCACCATGCCCGCATAGGTCAACACTTTGCCATCAACCCCAAATACCCATAAACCGAGCAAACTGACCAGGCTGCATGCCAGTGAGGCCACCCACATCAGCGAAAGCAATGACACCGACCTTAACGCACGCCACCAGAGCAGCTTAACCCCCAGGGATGACCAGGCCGCAAGTCCCAATGCAGGCCCCAATAAATTCAATACATGCCAAAAAGAATCCATGAAACAGTGCCAAATCTCACTAAAACAAATGGCATAAAAAAACCGGCAAGTGTGTTTGCTTGATCAACGGATTGCCAAACAAAGTAACATTTTACAATCGTATTCATGGCTGTCTTTACCCTGGGCTTGAATCACACAACTGCTCCCCTAGATTTGCGGAGCCGCTTTGCCCTTCCCAGCACAGACTTGGGACCGACGCTACGTTCTTTCAAGAGCCAGGTGCAACAGGTGGCAGAGGTCACCATCGTATCGACCTGCAACCGCACTGAGCTTTACCTAAGCAACGAAGATCGAGCCCACGATATCAACCTCATTACCCCTGCTCTAGCCTGGCTGGCTGAGCTGGGTGGCGTTGATTGCAGCACATTGCGCAAGCACAGCTACATTTTCGAGGGCCCTTGTGCAGCTCGGCATGCCTTCCGCGTGGCCAGCGGCTTGGACTCTATGGTCCTGGGTGAGCCCCAAATTTTAGGTCAATTGAAGTTTGCCGTTCGCGAAGCAGAATCTGCTGGGTTGCTCGGAACCACGCTCAACCAAATGTTTCAACGCTCTTTTGCGGTGGCCAAACAGGTACGCAGCTCAACAGAAATTGGTCTGCACTCCGTCAGCATGGCCTCCGCAGCAGTTCGACTGGCGGGCCAGCTATTTGAAGACCTCGGCACATTGAATGTGCTCTTCATTGGCGCAGGCGAAATGATCACGCTAGTTGCGACCCATTTCGCAGCCAAACACCCCGGCCGGATGGTTGTGGCCAACCGCACGCTTGAGCGTGGCGAGAGACTTGCGAACCACCTCGGTGCCCAGGCCATGCAACTGGCAGATGTCGCGCAACGGCTGAGCGAGTTCGATGTAGTAATCTCATGCACCTCAAGCTTGCTACCGATTCTAGGTTTAGAGACCATTGAGAGTGCACTCAAGCTCCGCAAACGTCGGCCAATGTTCATGCTGGATCTCGCCGTACCTCGGGACATCGAGCCAGAGGTTAGCCTGCTGGCAGACGTCTACCTCTACACAGTCGATGACCTCTCCAACTTGGTGCAAACTGCCGGTGAGAAGCGACAGGCTGCAGTTGCTCAAGCCGAGACTATCATCGAGTCAGGTGTGCAAAACTTCGTCCACTGGTTAGACCAGCGCTGCTGCATTCCCTTGATTCAAGCACTGCAAAGTCAAGCTCAAACCTGGCAAGCCACAGAACTCAACCGAGCTTATAAATTATTGGCCAAAGGAGAGCCCATTGAAGTCGTCATGACCATCCTTGCAAAAAGGCTCACACAAAAGATGCTGCACGGCTCACTCAGTGAACTGCACTCACTGCAAGGGCCACAACGACAAGCCCTGATGGATACACTCCCTCGTTTGTTTTTACGGCAATCTGAGCGCCCCCCCGGCCACAGCGAAAGCTAATGCCGCAGCTGAGCCAGCAACTTCTTTGGCTCAAGCCCCCCCGCCACCCCTCTGATCGGCGTCATGAAAGCCTCTCTCCGCCTACAACTCGACCGCCTGCGCATGCGCCTGAGCGAACTGGACGCCAATCTCTCTGACCCCGACACCATCAGCGACATGACGCGCTACCGCGCCCTCAGTCGAGAACACGCTGAGGTTGCTGAAGTCGTTGGCCACTTCAGTCGCTACGAGCAGCGCGAGCAAGATCTTCATGCCGCCCAAGCCATGCTGAGTGACGCTGAGCTGGCCGAGTTGGCGGGTGAAGAAATTCTGGCTGCCGAACGCGACTTGCAAGACCTACAGCAAGCGTTGCAAACAGCGCTTATACCTAGCGACCCGGATGACAAGAGAGCGGCATTCCTTGAAATTCGAGCAGGCACAGGTGGCGATGAATCAGCTCTTTTTGCAGCTGACCTGGCTCGCATGTACCTTCGTTTTTTTGAGCGCCAAGGCTGGCATGTTGAAGTCATGTCAGAAAGCATCTCCGACTTGGGTGGATTCAAAGAGGTGGTGTTTCAAGTCGATGGCAATCACGTCTACGGTCAGCTTAAATTTGAATCTGGCGGGCATCGCGTCCAGCGTGTCCCTGCGACTGAGGCTCAGGGCCGCATCCACACCAGCGCCTGCACGGTCGCCGTGATGCCGGTGGCTGATGAAGCCGAAGAAGTGCAGCTCAACCCTGCCGATTTACGGATCGATACTTTTCGGGCCAGTGGTGCTGGGGGGCAGCATATCAACAAGACTGATAGCGCGATTCGCATTACTCACCTGCCCACAGGGCTGGTGGCAGAATGCCAAGATGATCGCTCACAGCATCGCAATAAAGCCAAAGCCATGAGTGTGTTGGCCGCCAGGCTGCGAGACAAAGAACGTAACGCCCGAGCAACTGCCGAAGCCGCCACCCGAAAAGGGCTAATCGGCACCGGTGACCGCAGCGACCGCATTCGCACCTATAACTTCCCACAGGGGCGCCTGACAGACCACCGAATCAATCTGACGCTTTACAAGCTTCAGTTTATTCTTGATGGCGACCTGGGCGATGTCATTCAAGCGCTTAAAAATGCCCAGGCGGCTGAGCAACTGGCGCAACTTGAAACCGGAGACGAAGCGCCGTGAGCGCCCCCCACACCATCGCTAGGGCACTGGATCAAGCCAAAGCACTGGGCTTAGCCCGCCTCGATGCCCAACAGTTGCTTTCGCACCTTCTACAAAAATCTCGAACATGGGTCATAACCCATGCTGATGAGGCCATGCCTGCAGCCCTGATCGATGATTGGCACACTCAGCTCTCCAGGCGAGCAGCAGGCACACCCTTGGCTTACCTACTGGGCTTCAAAGAATTCTACGGAATCGCACTGGACGTGAGCGCTGATGTGCTGGTGCCCCGCCCCGAAACCGAAACCTTGGTCGACTGGGCCTTGTCCTGCTTGCGGGGGGGGGTCACGCAACCTCGTGTGCTCGACCTGGGCACAGGCAGCGGAGCCATTGCACTGGCTGTTCAGCAGGCCTACATGTCAGCTCAAGTTTGGGCCACAGATGCCAGTGCGCCAGCCTTGATAGTGGCTCAAAACAACGCCAAACGGCTCCATTTGCCCATCAAGTTTGCACTTGGCGACTGGTGGCAGGCAGTCTGCGGACTGCGTTTTGATTTGATTCTCAGCAACCCCCCCTACATTGCCGAAGGTGATCCCCACCTAGACGCTCTGCAGCATGAACCCGCTCAAGCACTCACCAGCGGCCCAGAAGGTCTGAATGCGCTGCGCCACTTGATCGCCCATGCGCCAGCCCACTTGACTGAGGGCGGCTGGCTGCTCATGGAGCATGGCTACAATCAGGCCAACGCGGTCACCCAAGGCCTCCAGATGAAGGGCTTTCGAGCCATTGAAACACGCCACGACTTGGCAAACCTGCCCCGTTGCACGGGTGGGCAGTGGTTGAGTGCGATAACCTCAACCTCCAAGCCCCAAGCCCCAAGCCCCTGACTCAAAGGCCAAAGCCCCAATATGTCCCTGAGCCCCACCTGTTTATTTTTACCGGGCCAGCAATCAAAGCTCTTTTAGCCTATATTTTTACATTCTCACTTTTTTGGCCGCCATTTGGCGAGCAACCCCATGAGCGATGTACAGCAGCGTATCAATGATCTGGTTAAATCCAACCGGGTCGTTCTATTTATGAAGGGCTCAGCTCAATTTCCGATGTGCGGCTTTTCTGGGCGCGCCATTCAATTGATCAAAGCCTGTGGTGTCAACGACCTCAAAACGGTCAATGTTTTAGATGATGAAGCTTTACGCCAGGGCATCAAAACTTACGCCAACTGGCCCACCATTCCTCAACTCTATGTCGATGGTGAATTTGTTGGTGGCTCAGACATCATGATGGAGATGTACGAAGCTGGCGAACTGCAGCAAGCCCTGACGCCACGTGCCTGAGCCCCAAACTGCACCCAGGCGCATCGTAGTGGGTCTGACCGGAGCCTCAGGCGCAGTTTATGGTGTACGTCTTCTCCAGCGCCTGCGAGATGAGGGCCACGAAACCCACCTGATTGCGAGCTCTGCGGGGATCTTAAACGCTCACCATGAGCTTGGACTTGACCGCAAATCCCTTGAAGCCTTGGCCACGATAGCCTACAACCCGGCTGATGTTGGCGCCGCCGTTGCCAGCGGCTCTTTCTCAACCGATGCCATGGTGATTGCGCCTTGCTCGATGAAGACCCTGGCGGCAGTGGCTATCGGACTGTGCGACAACCTGCTGAGCAGAGCTGCCGACGTGATGCTTAAAGAGCGGCGTCGTTTGGTTTTGATGGTGCGAGAAACACCCTTTAACCTGGCACATCTGCGCAACATGATCTCCGTGACCGAAATGGGGGGCGTGATCTTTCCACCACTCCCAGCTTTTTATCACCGCCCTCAAAGGGTTGACGACTTGGTCAATGACACGGTGGAGCGGGTGCTGTTGCTGATCGGTGTTCCTGGCGCCAGCCCGCATCCTTGGACAGGGCTTCCTGCCCCTCAAAATCAAAAATCTTGAGTCGATCCCTGGCCATTTGGCGAGCGGTCCCCAAAGCACCAGTGAGCCAGCCAGCTCAACACCACACGCCTAAGCTTTATCGAGTAGACAGCCAATGCTTCTGAGCCCCAAACACCAGATTGGGATATTCTGCCCGTCCGCGACTGCCGTTATAACGCCCCAGTGCCATGAATAAGTCGCCATTTTCTCGGTCTAGATAGTGACGCAAAATCACGCAACCAAAACGCAGATTCGTCTGCATGTGGAAAAGCTGACTGACATCACCGTTGCCGATCAGCCGAGACCAAAATGGCATCACCTGCATGTAGCCTCGTGCCCCTACACTACTGATAGCATATTTCTTAAAACCGCTCTCCACCTGAATCAAGCCCAGAACCAGCGAAGTCTCTAACCCTGCCCGTTTGCTCTCGTACCAAACCGTTTCTAAAAAGTCTACTCTGGTTTGATGCTCTTTTTTACGTCGCTGCAAACGCTCACTCATTTCACCAAGCCAGTTGAGGTAAACGATGCGTACAGAAATGTCTTGAAAATAGGGCCTAGGGGGTGCACCGCTAGCAATTGCAGACGACAGGACTGAGCGAACCGAATCGGCCAAACGCTCTTCTGCCTGAGCACCGGCCTTGACCGCCCCCCAAGGCCAAGCCCAAACACCTCCAGCGATCAATAAGCAGCGCCGCTTCATCCTCAAGATGGCGTGGGCGATAAAACTTTAAGCAGATGCCTCACCACGTCAACACAAGACAGCGATGTTGACCCAGCATCTTGACGCCCCTGATATTCAACCAGCCCATCTTTGAGGCCCCGATCAGAAATCACAAGGCGATGGGGCACGCCAATCAATTCCCAATCGGCAAACATGGCTCCAGGGCGCTCTCCTCGGTCATCCAGAAGAACATCCACCCCTTGAGCCTGAAGATCAGCATAAATGGAGTCTGCCATTGTCTTGACCAAATCTGAGCGATCAAGGCCGATGGGGCACAAAACCACGGCAAATGGCGCCATGGACACAGGCCAAATCATGCCGCGCGCATCATGATTTTGCTCAATGGCGGCAGCCACAATACGCGTGACCCCAATCCCATAACAACCCATCTCAAAGAACTGCGCACGGCCCCCCTCATCCAAGAAAGTCGCGTTCATGGCTTGGCTGTACTTGCGACCGAGGTAAAAAATATGCCCCACTTCGATGCCGCGCTGAATCACGAGGCGACCCAGCCTGTCAGGCGATAAATCGCCCTCCATCACATTGCGAATGTCGGCCACTTGATCGGGCTCAGGCAAGTCTCGCCCCCAGTTCACACCCGAAAAATGAAACCCCTGCTCGTTGGCGCCGCACACAAAATCACTCATCAAAGCTACCGTACGGTCTGCCACGATTTTGACGGGGCGTACCAAACCAATCGGCCCCAAGTAACCCGGTGGAGAGTTAAAGTTTTCTGAAATTTCGGTGGCTGAGGCAAATCGAAAACCTTTTGATAAGCCA
>JANMEO010000168.1:0-4423 GCA_031376995.1 Burkholderiales bacterium | reverse complement strand
CTCTGCGCCACCCGATAACCCCTATTGGCACCAAGTCTGAGTGAATTTGAAAGCTTCGAAGTCGATGGATTCATTCGTCAGGAGTGATGAAGCAGATCACTCAGGGTCCTTTTGACCAAGACCGTCATCTCCTGATCTGAAATCTGTCCACTGCCCACCTGATCCCGAACGCGCTGCCTAAACTCTTGCTTGATCTCCGAGAGACCCATCGTGCGAGTTTCGCCAAAGTGTCTGGGCTCGAGCAATGAGAGCATGTCGCGAAACAAACCTCCAGCGTTATTGAAGGCTGTTTGATATTGCCCATCAACATCCCCCCTAGCCTCGCCTTGGGGGCTGACATCACGCTGCACCGTGGTCATCACCTGCGCGGTGCGAGCTTCACCCACATCGCCTTGACCAACCTGCCTGCGGATTTTTCTGGGGATGGCCTGCGTGATCGTAGCCTGCTTCAAGCTACTTAACGGTGCTTCGTTGGATGCCCGTGGATAGTTTAGCCGGGGGTCTTTGTTCCAGCGGACATAAGGCGGAGGAACGTGCATGCCTTGATCTTGGCTGCGTGCTGCATTCATGATCACGGGCTCTTGCTGCTGCACCTGAGGTGATTGCAGCCACTGCATGCTGTTCCTGGCATCCTTATTTTTGACGACTGTTTCGACGGCACAACTTCTGACGGCATCGATCCACTTTTTCGCATTGTCAAGAACCACGTCGGCGATAGCTTCTCCGCACTGGACTTGGGCCTGCTGATAACCCTCAAGGATGTCCTTGAGTTTTTTCAGCATTAAAGGGTCTTGCCCCAGAGCCTGAGCGGTTTGAGCTGTCTTAGGATCAAACTTTGACAACTCCTGGAGTTGCTTGAGTTCAAAGCCTTCTTTCATCAGCATGGGAAAATAAAAATGCTTCGTGATCAGCCTGACAGATGCATCATGAACCGACAACCCAAAGGCCAATTGCCGGGTGAAGAAATCCAAGTTCGACATGTTCTGGCTTTGACCCGCGTAAGCAGACAATTGACGGATGAGGTCCTCGCGAGCGAGCAGGGTGTGCTGTTGCACTTCAAAGCGCCTAAAGTTGTGGAAATCCACGACCACGTTGGCGTCGACTGGCAAAAACTTCTGCCCCTCCAACGATGATAAATGGCGCATCAGAAATCGCCCCTCACAGTCTGTGGGGCCATAAATTTCTTTCCCTTCGCTGTGCAGTTTTTTCAAGTGCGCCAAGCCAGCGGATCCTACGCCCAGGCAAGGTTCGGCTGGGTAAGCCAGGCTAACGCTTTGCTGCGAGTCGATTTTGGTATTCACCTTGGCTTGTATGTTCCAGTGCAGCTTGAATGCATTCACGGTACTCGCATGCTTGTCCTGCAATGAGCTTGGCAGGTTGTAGGCCAGCGTGGTGGCCTCAAGGGGCTGGAGGTTCATAATCAGATCAAGTGCTGGCCCCGTCAGCGTGGTGTCGCCGTCCATGCTGATGAAGCGTGAATTGGAACCCATGCCCTGCATGGCATGATCAAAGCAATGGTTGCGAATGGTTCCAAACGGGATCACCTGTTTCCTCCCATTGCGCTGATCGGTCATCCAGGCAAACGTCAGCAGCTTGATCTGGATTTTGTTTTTGTATCCTGACCTCGTGAGCTGAGAAGAAAGCAAGTCGGTGACTTTTTTGGACTGTGCATCAATGGCCTTACGCTCATGGTGTTCTGTGCCTTTGCCATTGATCCCGAGCACCAGCAGTACACTTTGATCGGATCGAAAGTTTTTGGCGGCGGTCAAACTTTCATCCAAAGATTGGAGTAATTTGGCTACTGGGACGTCAGGCGTGTTGTCGCCCCGAGTGGGCAACGCAATCACCAAGTCATGCTGCTGCACAGGATTCTTTGGTGGTGGACCCAACCAGATTTCTTGAGGCGGTTTGAGCTCAAGGCACCGTGGCTTCAAGTCGGCCATGGTCAGGGCCGGCGGCAGTTTGCGCTGCAAGCCAATGATCTGATCGTGCCATATTGCCAACTTCGGATTCGGCACGCCATTGGGTTCAAATGGGGTCTCTTCAAGACACGCTTGGACCTCCTCAATGGCGGCACAAAGCAACGTTTCATCCGTGGTACCTTGCGGTTCAGTGGGCCCCAGTAAGCGATCAATCTGTTGAGTGGGTGAGGCCAATTGCTTCAATCGCATCAGCACCGGATTGACCGTGGAGTTACGAATCGTGTCGAGCACCTGCTGGACATGTGCAAAGTCTGGGTCAGACCGATCAACCTCGATTTTTTCCAGCGCCCGAAATTCTGAGGGCTTGAGGCATCGAGCCAAGTGAGACCAGGTTTCCTCAGGCGAGCGGATATGAGCCAGGAATGCCAACTTGGCCGGTAAATGGCTAGGAGGATTGAGCCATTTAAAAAAATGTGTGTGAACAATTTTCCCAGTACAAAATCTCTGATTTTTGAGTGCTTCGGAAAGCGGCTTCAAAAGCCGATCCAGGATCGCTCTTGACTCTTGAGATGAACTTAAGCAAGCCAAGCCACAGACTGCGATGCCGATCCATTGATCCGTGAACGCATCCTTGACGTCGGGTATTTTTAGGGCCAAGTTGTTGAGTACAGCGCGGACTTCATCGCAGTCACTCAGGTTTTTCAGGCCATACAGGGCGTTGCCGATCCCTTGTCCCGTGAACGCCTCATTGACGTCGGGTATTTTTGGGGCAAGGTTTTTGAGTACCGCGCGGATTTCATCGCAGTCACTCAGGTTTTTCAGGCCATACAGGGCGTTGCCGACATTTTTTGCGTTGAACTGAGTCAAGACATCTGCAATTTTGGGGGCAAGTAAAGCCAGAAGCGAACGTACTTGCACTTGCTCGCGATTTGGGTTCGTCACATGCCTCAATTCGTATAACAAAAATCCCACCTGGCTAGGATTCAAGCGTCCAGGTCGTCTCAAACCATCAATGTTTTCCCTGAAGACATGCAATCTATGGTCGATTGAGAATGACGGTAATCTTGAAAATTTGTAGTCGTTAAATTGGTTGGAGTAGTCTTCACGCCTTGGTTGGAAGATGCCTGTTCCGCGCGAAAGATTGACGGGGTGAAAATATCTTCTTTGACTATCACGGCCTTGATCGCCATAACGGTTGTCGTGCTGTCTGTTTTGTGACTCATGGTTGGCCTCAGACAGCGAAGGATGCGGTTGCCACCCGTTTGAACCATCGGTAGACGGTGCTCGGTGGTCACGATGGGGTCGGCTGCTCTGGTTATATGAGCCAGTGTATGGATTGTTTCTTTTAATCGGGCTCATGCATTACCTTGCCTTTACTGCAAACTGCTTTGAATCACTTAAAGGCAGGATCCCCAAGCGCATCGGCCAGCATGCCGAACAAAGAGAGGAGGTTGGTTACCTCCCTTGCTGAAATGGCATGCACAAGCCTGCAGGCCTTGTTGCAATAGATAGTTCAGTCTCCTGCCACATACACTGTAAACGCATCCGAGAGGGATCGCCCCCCCTCATTTGGGGGTTCTGTCGCAGTAAGCTCGAGGCAGAGGTGACAATGGCGGGATGATTCCAATCCAAAGTCAGATGATGAACGCGGCATTGAGGAAGGTGCTCAAGCGCTTGCACTATCCACTAGAGGTGATGCTGTTGTGTGTGCGCTGGTACGGGGCGTACCCGTTGAGCCTGCGCAATCTCGAGGAGATGATGGCTGAGCGTGGCGTGTTCGTGGACCATGCCACGGTGCATCGCTGGGAGCTGAAGATTTTGCCGGTTCTGGCGCTGGTTTTTCGCAGGCGCAAGTCGCGGGTCGGCCCCTCTTGGAGGGTGGATGAGACTTACATCAAGGTGGGCGGACAGTGGAAGTACCTGTACAGAGCAGTCGACAAGCTTGGTCAGACGGTGGACTTCCTTCTGACGGCTCGCCGGGATGTCGCCGCAGCGCGCAGATTCTTCGAGCGCGCTATCCAGCGGCACGATGCGCCCGACAAGATCACGATTGATAAGAGCGGCGCCAATACCGCTGCCGTGCACAGCTTGGTGGCCGACAGCGGTTTGCCCATCGAGCTGCGCCAGTCCAAGTATCTCAACAACCTCATTGAGCAGGATCATCGGGCGATCAAACGAATCGTGCGACCCATGCTCGGCTTCAAGGACTTCCACTGCGCGCGTAGACTGCTCGCAGGAATCGAGACAATGCACATGATCAAGAAGGGCCAGCTCGATGGCCCTAAAGGCCAAGCTTTGTCCGCCGCTGACCAGTTCTACTCACTCGCCTGCTGATCTTCAAATCCATTGCCCCGCCTCGCTTGGCCCCACGCCCTTAATGCAATGGGATGGACGCCCCCACCCGTGACGGCATCAAGGTGCCAAAGTGGAGGCCAAGAATTACCAACTTGAACCTACCTTTAACCGAGAGAGGCGTCCACCATGAAGATTACGACAATTGG
>JANMEO010000105.1:0-8214 GCA_031376995.1 Burkholderiales bacterium | reverse complement strand
AGCCCACGTTGACGGGTACTCTGCAAGGTGTTCGCTCACCATGCGCACGGCGCGCTCTTGTACCTCGGGTGAAAATTTCGGTGACTTTTTCATGGCTCCATTCTCTCTCGTTGGAGCCTCCGCGAAACCCGGGGCGGTTCACTTGATTGGGCGCTTGCACAGTAAAGTTGCGCTCCAGCAAGTTGGGCGCTATGGGCAACTCGTGTTTGCTGTCTGTTGTGACAACAAATTTGCGCTTGCCTCGCGCCTTAATGCCATGGCTGCGCATAGTCTCTTGCACTCGCATTTTCCCTACTCGTATCTCTCTGGCAAGCAACTCTTTCCACATCCTTGGCCAGCCGTACTCACCTCTGACTTCAGCATGGATCGCTTGAATGTGCGCCAGTAAAGCTTCTTTGCTCACGCGCCCACCGGCACTTTCTGGCTTGGCCATTTTGCGCCTTTTGATGTGCTCAAAATAACCACTTGCACTCACTTCAAGCACCTCGCAGATCAATGAAACGGGCCAAATTTTTTGATTTCTCTCAATCCAGGCGTACTTCAAAGCAACTCCCGCGCGAAGTACGCCGTCGCTTTTTTTAAGATATCGACAGAGCCAGCAATGACGAGATGACTATACCCATCGACCCAGCATCTTCAGTTCCGATAGGTATATTCGCAGGCATACTGTTAGCCATGCCGACGATGCAAGTGCTTACAAACAAAATTCAGCTGCTGGCAAGTTTCTTGCATTGTGCCTATTCAATTCGACAAGGAGTCTGATCGATGGACATTCATACATTGATCCAACAAATCATCAATGGGCTGGTACTGGGCAGCATGTATGCCTTGGTGGCGCTGGGCTACACGATGGTCTATGGCATTATCAATTTGATCAACTTTGCGCATGGCGAAGTCTTGATGGTGGGTGCCCTGACCAGCTGGTCTGTTGTTACCGCTTTAAGCGATCTGGGCTGGCCGGGCAGTGTCTTGCTGCTCTTGGGTTTGATGGCTGCCATTGTGGTGTGCACGGTTTTGAACTTCTTGGTTGAGAAGATTGCCTACCGGCCGCTGCGCAATGCGCCTCGACTGGCCCCGCTCATCACTGCCATGGGTGTGAGCTTGCTTCTGCAAACCCTGGCCATGATCATCTGGAAGCCTAACTACAAGCCTTACCCCATCTTGTTGCCCAATGAGCCTTTCTTCATTGGTGGCGCTGTCATCAATCTGACTCAAATATTGATCTTGGTGGTGACGTCTCTGACTTTGGTGGGTTTGATGGTTTTGGTGCACCGAACCAAGTTGGGTCGTGCAATGAGGGCCACTGCTGAAAACCCCAAAGTGGCTTCGCTGATGGGCGTGCGGCCCGACATGGTGATTTCAGCCACCTTTGTGATCGGTGCGGCTTTGGCTGCTTTGGCCGGGGTGATGTATGCCGCCAACTATGGTTCGGTGCAGCACACCATGGGTTTTTTGCCTGGGCTTAAGGCATTCACCGCAGCTGTTTTTGGAGGTATTGGGAACTTGCCTGGGGCCATGCTGGGTGGGGTGCTGTTGGGTCTGATTGAGTCGTTGGGTGCCGGCTATATTGGTCCGCTGACAGGCGGAGTGTTGGGCAGTCAATACCAAGATATTTTTGCCTTCATCGTGTTGATCTTGGTGCTGACCCTCAGGCCCCAGGGCCTGCTGGGCGAGCGTGTGGCAGATCGCGCTTGAGCCTGAATGCGTTTCATGAAAAATCACAAACTACTGACTTTGGGTCTTGCTGGTGTGGGCTTGCTGGTTTTGCCTCTGGCCTTGCAGGCCATGGGGGTTGGTAACGCCTGGATTCGCATCATTGATTTTGCGCTGCTGTATGTCTTGTTGGCACTGGGATTGAATATCGTGGTGGGCTATGCAGGCTTGCTGGACTTGGGCTATGTGGCGTTTTATGCCGTAGGTGCTTACGTGTTTGCCTGGTTGGCCGGCCCGCATCTTGCCGAGACGTTTGCCCTTGTCAAGGTTTGGTTTCCTGGCGGTTTGCATACCCCTTGGTGGGTGGTGATTCCATTGAGTGCTGTGTTGGCCGCCTTAGTTGGGGTGTTATTGGGGGCGCCCACTTTGCGTTTGCGGGGGGATTATTTGGCCATTGTGACTTTGGGTTTTGGTGAGATTGTTCGGGTGTTCATGAGCAACCTCGATCGCCCCATCAATCTGACCAATGGCCCAAAGGGTTTGTCAGGTCTTGATTCGATTTCTATTTTTGGTTATGACCTTGGCAAAACAAGCACGTGGTTCGGCTTGGAGGTGTCCCCAGTGGTGAACTACTATTATCTTTTTTTGTTTTTAGTCGTGCTCAGTGTGCTGGTGTGTCACCGCTTGCAAGAAAGCCGCGTTGGGCGTGCCTGGATGGCCATTCGCGAAGATGAAATTGCAGCTCAGGCCATGGGCATCAATACACGCAACCTCAAGCTTTTGGCGTTTGGCATGGGGGCAACTTTTGGTGGGGTGTCGGGGGTTTTGTTTGGCGCTTTTCAGGGTTTCGTTTCACCGGAGTCGTTCTCGCTTCATGAGTCGGTGCTGATTGTGGCCATGGTTGTGTTGGGGGGCATTGGTCATTTGCCTGGCGTGGTGGTGGGCGCTGTTTTGTTGGCCGCTTTGCCAGAGGTTTTGCGTCATGGGGTGGGGCATTTGCAGCAACTTACCGATGGTCGCCTGGATGCTGGGATCTTGCGTCAGCTGTTGATTGCTTTGGCAATGATTGGCATCATGTTGGTTCGTCCACGAGGTTTGTGGCCAGCACCTGAGCGCGGTCCATGGGTGCCGGCCCAGACCCAGGGGGCCGCATGACAACCCCCGTTTTGAAAGTGGTTGGAGCCTCTAAACGTTTTGGGGGTGTTCAGGCGGTGTCAGAGGTGGATATTTGTGTTGAAGCGGGTCAGATTTACGGGCTCATTGGCCCTAATGGCGCTGGCAAAACCTCATTTTTCAATTTAATCACGGGCCTTTACAAGCCTGACTCAGGTGTTTTTTCACTAGAGGGGCAGGTGTATCGACCGGTGGCTGTTCACCGGGTGGCCCAGGCGGGCATTGCACGAACTTTTCAAAACATTCGCTTGTTCAGCGAGATGACCGCGTTGGAAAATGTGATGGTTGGCCGCCATGTTCGCAGCAAGACAGGGCTGTTCGGGGCGATTTTTCGCACCTCTGGTTTTCGTCGTGAAGAAGCCGATATTCGCCATCGCTCTTTGGCTTGGCTCGACTATGTGGGGATTGCCAAATACGCCGATTACAAAGCACGAACCTTGAGCTACGGGGATCAACGTCGACTTGAGATTGCTCGGGCTTTGGCCACAGACCCCAAGTTGATCGCCTTGGATGAGCCTGCTGCAGGCATGAATGCCACAGAGAAGGTGGTGTTGCGCTCGCTGATTGACCGTATTCGCCGAGACGGGCGCACGATCTTGCTGATTGAGCATGACGTTAAGCTGGTGATGGGCCTGTGTGACCGAGTGACGGTCCTGGATCAAGGTCGGCAAATTGCTGAGGGTACACCCGCACAAGTGCAGCGCGATCCCAAGGTGATCGAGGCCTATTTGGGCGTTTCACACGAGGCTGAAGTCAGCACCTCTGTGCTCTTGAACTGAAGATGCCGCATGGCTCAAGCCTTGACGGCGACGAGTCAGAGGTTTGCCCCCCCCACGCCTCCAACGATGCATCACCTTGGTCTGTGCGGCATCGATGATTAAACTTTTCAGGAACTCTCCATGTTGAAAACCTTGCTCCAGGTTCGCGAGCTCAAAGTGGCCTATGGTGGCATTCAGGCCGTCAAGGGGGTTTCTTTTCATGTCGATGAAGGGGAGCTGGTCTGCTTGATTGGGGCCAATGGTGCTGGCAAGTCAACCACGCTCAAGGCTGTCACAGGGCTCTTGTCGCCTGCTGCGGGTTACATCGAGTATCTGGGTTTGTCAACCCAACGCCAGGGCGCCTGGAGTTTGGTTAAGCAGGGTTTGGTGATGGTGCCTGAGGGGCGGGGTACCTTCGCGAGAATGTCCATCTTGGAAAACTTACAGATGGGCGCTTTTGTGCGCAATGACAAAGAAATTGACACTGATATAGACAAAGTCTTTCAGACTTTTCCGCGGCTGAAAGAGCGGCACAATCAATTGGCAGGCAACCTGTCTGGGGGCGAGCAACAAATGTTGGCCATGGGCCGTGCGTTGATGGCTCGCCCTAAGGTCTTGTTGTTGGACGAGCCCTCCATGGGCCTGAGCCCCCTCATGGTGGACAAAATATTTGAAGTCATCCGCGATATTCACTCTCAGGGCACCACGATCTTGTTGGTGGAGCAAAACGCCAGCCGGGCTTTGTCCATGGCCGACCGGGCCTATGTCATGGAGTCGGGTGAGATCACCATGACCGATGAGGCCGCAGCTTTGCGCAATGACTCTAGGGTCAAGGCAGCCTACCTGGGCGAGTAGGCGGCGGCAGGGCGGTAATCTGGGTTCTTAGGGGTCATACAATAGGCCTCATGATTGCTCAACGGACCCTCAAAAGCTTAACGCGTGCGGTGGGTTTGGGCTTGCACGGCGGGCGGCGGGTCGAGCTGACACTTCGTCCTGCCCCGGTGAACACCGGCATTGTTTTTCGCCGCATTGACCTGCCCCAGCCCGTTGACATCCCCGTCCATGTTGATGCGGTCTGTGACACCCGCATGGCCACCAGCATTTCGCCTGGTGGCCAACAGGGCGCCCCCAAGGTTAATACCATTGAACACCTGCTGTCTGCTTGCGCGGGCCTGGGGATTGACAACCTGTTGATCGACATCACCGCAGAAGAAGTTCCAATTTTGGACGGCTCTGCCGCATCATTTGTTTTTTTGCTGCAAAGTGCAGGCATCGCCTTGCAAGATGAGCCTAAAAAATTCATGCGCATCATGAGGTCTGTGGAGGTCAGAGAGGGTGTGGGGCCGCAGCTGAAATGGGCGCGTCTGGACCCCTTTGAGGGCTACACCCTGACTTTCGAGATTGATTTTGACCATCCCGCAGTCAATCAAACCGGTCAACAAGTGCGTTTTGACATGGCTTGTGGGCAGTACAAACGCGAGATCGCTCGGGCGCGCACGTTTGGCTTTACCAAAGATGTCGAGCTGATGCGCGCCAGAGGGCTGGGCCTGGGTGGCAGCATGAACAATGCCATTGTGGTCGATGACTACAAGGTGCTTAATGTCGGTGGTTTGCGTTATGACGACGAGTTTGTGAAGCACAAGATTCTCGATGCCATTGGAGACCTTTACGTGGTGGGTCATCCATTGATTGGGGCTTACAGCGCCTTTAAGTCAGGCCATGCCTTGAACAACAAGTTGCTGCGGGCTGTGTTGGCCCAGCCCGATGCCTACCAGATGGTGAGTTTTTATGACGCCAGTCAAGCCCCGGCAGGGCTGGGAGAACTGGCGCCTGCATGGTAGCTGACCCACCCCGTTGGGTATAGGCTTGGGCATGGCATCGATCCGATTTTTGATGTTGGTGTGTCTGGCTTTGTCAGGGGTCTGTTGGATGCTGTATCGCTGGACAGGTCATGCCTTGTGGCGGCGCCGAAGTCTGCTGTTGTTGTGGGGGACTTTAGGAAGCGTCATGCTGGGGGCCACGGTGCTTTGGTTGTATTCACTGTGAATGGGTATTGGCGCGTTGATGAAACCTACATTAAGGTCGGCGGGCAATGAAACCGCAACAGAATACGATTCCTTTGCGATCACTCTGTCAGTCGAGCAGGGCTACCAGACGACCAATGGCCTCGTCGATGACTTCCTGCGGTGCACGTTCCACTTTGCGGGCCTTGCAGGCCGTCAGGTCGAGTATGCGGATCTTGTTCACCAGCGCCACACCCTGGGTCTTGCAGCCGGTACCGATGAGCGAAACCGCGAAGCCGGAATAACGTGCGAAGTCGCTACCCTGAGTGATTGGCGCGATTAGCACGTCGTCCAATTTGTTGAACCCCCTTGTGGTCAGGACCAGCGCCGGCCGCGTGCCACGCTGCTCATTTCCAATGGTCGGATCCAGCGGTACGGTCACGATGTCGCCTCGATCAAAAACAGCCATCAGAGAACCTCACCGCCGACAAGATTTGCCACATCCCATAACGCAAGGTCTACTGGTGGTACCGCCTTGAGGTCGCACTGGGCAATCATGTCGGTCAGATTGAACTTTCGTTTTGGCGTCAGAATAATTTGGCCATCCGGCGTGGTGATCAGGGACAGGTATTGACCGACACCAATGCCCAGATCCTTCAAAACAGGGGGGGCATCTTCAGTTCCGAGGGGTATATCGAGTTTCGACTTGAGAATTGCTGATCAGTGGCTGGGCCACCCCAGAAAAGCCATGATCTCGGGCAGGTGATCGGAATAGCTCGACATGGCGTGGTCGCCGCCATCCTGCACCCGCAGGCGGGTCTTCTCATAGCGTGCAGCCATCTCACGCCAATCTAAAACCTCGTCCCCGCGCGCCACCCACACCATGAGCTTCTCAGGCTCGCGCAAGGGGCCGGTCTCAAGGGCTTGCAGTTCATCAACAAATTCAGAACGAAAGAAAAATCCCTCATCGCCGTGGAAGCTTCGTTGCTCACCAACGTGCTGGGCCAGCAGTCGGCCTGGATTGACGGCTGGGTTGATCAAAACAGCGCGGCAGCTCATGTGGTGAGCCATATGGGTGGCGTAAAACCCGCCCAGCGAGCTGCCAATTACCCCCAATTGGGTGCCGTGGTTGATGGGCCAAGCGCTCACCACCGAGGTGACCCAGTCCATCGCTTGATGAGGCGAGGGCGGTAGTTGTGGGCACCAGCAGTGCACACTGGGTGCATGTTGACGCATCCAAGCTAAGCTTAGCTGTGCTTTGGCCGAAGCAGGAGAAGATCGGAAACCGTGCAGGTACAGCAAGTGAGAGATGGGTTGCTTGGTGGTCATGGCAAGTCATTGTCGCAGGCTGTCGCCCGTTAGATTGGCTCAAGCATCACCATAGGAGGCAACCATGCGAATTGGAATTCTCACCGGGGGGGGCGATTGTCCTGGGCTCAACGCTGTCATTCGCGCAGTCACCAAATCGCTCATTCTTCAATGCCGTGCTGAAGTCATTGGCATTGAAGATGGATTTTTAGGCTTGATTGAAAAGCGGGTTCGCCCCCTGGACCTGCGCTCGGTATCTGGGACCATTGGCCTTGGTGGGACCTTGCTTGGCACTCACAACAAAGCCAACCCCTTTCATTTTTTTGCGGCCGGCGGCGCTGATGTGTCCGACGAGGTGTGTGCCTATGTGCGCGAGTTGGGCCTGAGCTCGATGGTGGTGATTGGGGGGGATGGCAGCATGAGCATTGCCCATCGCCTGAGCGAGAAGGGCGTGCCTATCGTCGGTTGCCCCAAGACCATTGACAATGATCTTGCCCACACTGAGCGCACCTTTGGCTTTGATACGGCCGTGTCTATCGCGACTGAGGCTTTGGACCGCTTGCAAACCACGGGTCAAAGCCATGGCCGAGTCATGATTTTGGAGACCATGGGACGTTATGCTGGTTGGATTGCCCTGGAATCAGGTCTGGCAGGGGGGGCTGACATCATTTTGATCCCCGAGCTGCCCTACAGCATTGAAGAAGTGGTTCGTGTTTGTCAGGAGCGCGAGGCGCGCCAACGCTTTACAGTGATTGCCATCGCCGAGGGTGCTGCTGTGCGCGGAGGAGAAATGACGGTCAGCCGTCGTCTCTTGGACAGCCATGACCCCATTCGTTTGGGCGGCGTCGCTCATTGGCTGAGCGAGCAGTTGCAGCCCTTGTTGAGCTCTGAGGTGCGCGCAACTGTGCTGGGCCATGTACAGCGGGGTGGCAGCCCTACCCCCTTCGACCGCATTCTCGCCACCCAGTTTGGGCATGCGGCCGCCCAACTGGTGGTGCAGGGGCGCTTCAACCGCCTGGTCACCCTGCGGGGTGGTCAGCTTGACAGCGTTGCCTTGTCTGAGGTGGCGGGCCGGGTGCGCACTGTGCCTGTGGACCACCCCTTGCTGCAAGCGGCATGGGCCACTGGCGTGTCGACGGGGGACGCTGACCATGGGTGACGCTGAACAGGGGAGAGTCTGATTTTTGAAGGCTTACCCCATCCCATTACACACAAGTCTGTAATTCACGAGCGTAGCGAACGCCGCGGACGAACGTGTTGATTTCATGGAGCCATAGCCAGAGAGTTTTGGCACCGGGCTCACCATCTCCTTTGCGGGC
>JANMEO010000070.1:0-3312 GCA_031376995.1 Burkholderiales bacterium | reverse complement strand
GAATGGGTGAAGCGAACCGATTTTATCGACTGCTTTCAAGCATCCATGATGGATAACCATTTTCATTTCCGATCAGTTTATGATGGGCCAGAACTTTGATCAAAGCCACTCAATTGGATTCCTCCTCCAGTTCGGCCCCCTTCAATACCTCGATGTTAGAGGCTTCTTCCCAGCCAGCAACTGCGGGTTCGCTGTTAGATGCGGGGCGGGTTTTTAATGTGTGCCATGTTGGCGTGGTTTTGCGCGCTGTGTTGTTGGTGCACGGTGCTTTGGGTGTAGGCGTGATGTTCAACAGTCAAGGCTTTTTTGACTGGTTGATGCGTTCTGCATTGGTCGGGATGCTCGCCTTGCCCAGTGTTTTGGTCTGGTTGCTTTTGGCTTGCGCCTTGCGACGTTCACTCTCTGGCTTGACCAAGCCCGGCCAGTGGTTGTTTGCAGGGGGCCTGGGGGCCTTTAGCGCTGGCTTGGGTTGGCTGGCTGCGCAGCAAATCGGTCTGTTGACTTTGGTCGAGCAACCTGGTGTGGCCTCGATGTTCGCTGGGGCTGCCCTGGGGGTGATTTTAACCGGATGGCTGCAAATCAGGGCGGACAGCTTGGCGCCAGCTCTGGCAGCTGCCAGGCTGGCTGAGTTGCAGTCTCGCATTCGGCCGCATTTTTTATTCAATACCTTGAACACTGCACTGAGCCTGGTGCGAGCTGACCCGCGGCGCGCCGAGCAGGTGCTCGAAGACCTGGCTGAGTTGTTTCGACATGCCCTAGACGATGTTCGTGACTCCGTAAGTTTGGCTGAAGAGGTAGAACTTGCGAAGCGGTACTTAGCGATTGAGCAAATCCGCTTTGGTTCACGACTGCGCTTGTCATGGAGGCTTGACCCTGCGTCAGCAGGTGCCCGGTTGCCGCCTTTGCTGCTTCAACCCTTGGTCGAAAATGCGGTTCGCCACGGGGTTGAGCCCAACATTGAAGGTGGTCAAGTTCATATTCAATCGACGGTGCGTCATGGCATGGCTTGGTTGACGGTGTCTAACAGTGTCGATCAAGAGACTTCAACCCCGGGCCACGGCATGGCGTTGCACAACGTGCGTGAGCGGTTGGTGTTAATGCATGATGTGGCAGCACGCTTTGACATCAAGCGTCAGCCCCATCAATTCCGTGTGCAACTGGGGGTGCCTTTGTGAGCGTTGACTTGGGTTTGACAGTGCAGCCCTTGCGTGTCCTGCTGGTCGATGATGAGGCCCTTGCCTGTTCGCGCCTGCGCAGTTTGTTGAGCGAATGTTTAGACCCCCCCTCGGTGGTGGTGGGCGAGGCCTATGATGTGCCCAGCGCCATGGCTTGCTTGAGTCAAAACGAGATCGATTTGGTGCTGTTGGATGTTGCCATGCCTGGCCTGGATGGAACTCAACTGGCTGCCGAGTTGGCGGAGCGAGCGCAAGCCCCTGCGGTGGTTTTTGTCACGGCGCACACTCAGCATGCCCTAAGAGCCTTCGACCTCAACGCTCTAGACTACCTCACCAAGCCCGTGCGGGCCGAGCGCTTGTGTGCTGCGCTAAAGAAGGTTCAACAACGTCATACCCTGGCGATAAAGGCCTCGGCGGCCGAGCTTTCTCTGGTGGTCACAGAGCGAGGGCGTGTTAGGCGTGTGCCGATATCCGCGATTTTGTATTGTAAGGCTGAGCTCAAATATGTCACGCTTCGCACCGCGCACATGGCCCATGTGATGGATGAGTCTCTGAGTGATTTGGCCCAACGTTTGGGGGCTGATTTTATTCGTATTCACCGCAATGCGCTGGTGGCTCGCCGCGCCATGCGTGAGCTTGAGCGTCGCGTGATGTTCACTGAAGACAGTGATGCGCCTTCTGAGCAGTGGGCTGTGCGTGTGGCGCCCGTGGATGAGTGGCTGGTGGTTTCGCGCAGGCATGTGACGCTGGTGCGTGAGGCCTTAGAAGCTGGTAGCGTATGAGCTTGAAGATTTTTTGGCTCTTAAACACGCAGCATGAACAAAGCTTTCACCCGAGAATCAGACCCTTCCGACGACGAAGATGAGTCACAAGCTTCAGCGTTGCCCGCAGGTTTCAAAAATTACATCACACCCCAGGGCTACATCTGCTTGCGCAGTGAGTTAATCAGCCTGTTAGATGAAGAGCGGCCCAAAATTGTCGAGATTGTGTCGTGGGCAGCCAAGAATGGTGATCGCTCAGAAAATGGTGACTATCTCTACGGTAAAAAACGCTTGCGCGAGATTGATCGCCGTATTCGCTTCTTGACGCGCCGACTTGACATTGCAGAGCGCGTTGACCCCAGCGTGCATCATGGCAGCGATCAAGTGTTTTTTGGTGCGACAGTCACTTACGTCAACCAAGTGGGCCAAGAAAAGACCATCACCATCAAAGGTGTTGACGAGTCCAACAGCGCGCGAGCTGAGGTCAGTTGGATTGCCCCGATTGCCCGGGCTTTGATCAAGGCCCGGGTGGGCGACGAGGTGAGATTGAGCACCCCTGGCGGCCCAGAGCAGGTCGAGGTGTTGGCGGTCAGCTATCCTGCGCCCGCGCCCGAGGCATAACCCAAGGGGCGGCCATCAGAGGGGCCCCGCCCGCTGATGGCCTCAATGCAGTGAGGCACCACTGGGCGCTGCCCGCACCACACTGAAGGCAGGCTCAGACACGCTACCCGCTTGCAATTCTTGCTCTGTGGCCTGACGCACATCTTTGACAGTCAAAGCCAAGCGCAGAGCGATACCAGCCAAGGGGTGATTGCCGTCCAGCACCACATGCTCTGGGTAGACGTCGGTCACGGTGTAGATGACATCAGCTTGCAAGTCTGGGGTTTGGGACCCTTCGGGTGGCCCATCAAATTGCATTCCGACTGCCACCTCAGCCGGGAAGATGGTGCGGCTTTCAAAAAAGACCAGTGCAGCGATGTGCTCGCCAAACGCATGCTCAGGTTCTAGGTGCAGTTCAGTGGTGAAGCCTGCTTCTTGATCTTGGAGCACTTCTTCAACTTTTGGCAATAAATCGTCACCGCCATAAAAAAATTCAACTGGATCGACTAACTCATCAATCAGTTGGCCTTGGGTATCTTGCAGCCGCCAGGTTAGGCTAACGACACAGGGAGATTGAATTAGCATGGCCCAGATTATCCTATACCCATCGGAACTGAAGATGCCGAGTCGCTGGGCCGTTTGGGAAACGGGTCTGCGGCGTTTGAAAAACAAGCCCCAAAAAACGATATGGGGGCGGGTTTAGGCCTGCAACCCCCAAACCCCAACCACCCCAAAACCCCCCAAAATAATTTACCAATGGGATATGTTAAAATTGG
>JANMEO010000068.1:0-4290 GCA_031376995.1 Burkholderiales bacterium | reverse complement strand
AAGCACAGCGATACCATTGGGTATCGCGAGCATTTACAACGCCGCAGATCCGTTTTCAAAACGGCTCAGCGATCCGGCATCTTCAGTTCCGAGGGGGTATAGGCAAGGCGTTCTTGCATCTGTGGCCTCAAAATCCCCCCAATTTTCTCCAATTGAATTGCCCAACAGCCCCCTAGTCCGCGTATCAATAACCATCCAACCTGAAGAGGCTGTAGCCATAGCAGTCGGTGAGGATGCTGCTGCATCAGCAAGCTGCCAGTGCGAATACCCAGTTGATTTTAACGGCGCACCCAAAGCCTGGCCATCCTCTATTTAAGGGGTAGCTTGGGGTGCGCAGCCATCCAGAGCCCTCAAATGAATAAAAGCCATTTGACTTGGTGCCAGACCAAGGAAAACGGCCAAGTAGGCAGCGGACCAGTCTCAGTCTTGAGTTGCCTCAACGTGAGCATCCAAAATTCAATGCTATTCAGCTTTTGAAGCAGTCACGGAGGGCGCATTGAGCAAAGCCAACACGTCAGAGTGAAACTCACGTTGGTACAAGATGTAGATCACTGCTGCTGAGCAGAGCATAAAAAACCACGGTGAAAAAAACCAAGCAATCAAGGCAGCCGCAAAATAATAAGCCCGCAAACCATCATTGAAAGCTTCTGCAGCCAGCCCAACAACGCCACCGGCGCGCTCCGAAAAGGCCTGCCGAGATAACCCAAGCTCGGCAAATTGTTGGGCTTCGGGGGCCGATGCCACCAACAAGGCACCAAAGGTATATTGGCGCATCGACCACGTGAAACGAAAAAAAGCGTACACAAACACCGCCAACATGGCTACCACCTTGAGATCAAACGCCAAGCCAGACGTGTGCACCGCGAAAGGAATTTCACGCACAAAACCTGAAGCTTTTTCACTGGTGCCCAAAACAGCCAGCAAGCCCCCAATAATCAAAATGGTGGTAGAAGCAAAAAAGGACGGGCTGGTTGATAAATTTTGGATCACCAAGCCATCAAGCACCCGCACCTCACGGTAAGTAATTTGGTGCATCCACGCATTTCGAATGCGATTGGTGCTGGCCAATATAGAGGGATAGCGGTGTGCTCGCCGCTGCGCAAACCAGGCATAGGCCACCCACCCGGCTGCAAACATGCAAAGCGCCAACCAGTCAAGGACAGGCAAGAATGGAAACGCCTTGACCCCAGCGTTCACTTGGCTTCAACGCCAGCATGACGTTTGAGGGCAGTAGCTGTGCTCAGAACCGATCGCAGCACTTTCAAAACCCCTTTTTGGTGAGCTGCCCCTAGCAACTCCCCCTGCGGATCAAAGGCATCGCCCGCCGACCCCAAGGCATACTGCTCAGGCACGATCAGCATTTGTAAATTCATCTGCAAAAAGGCGCGCAAAGCCACCAAGCCTCGCAAGCCCCCCAGGCCACCGGGCGACGCACTGACCAAGCCTGCAACCGTGCCACCCAAGGCCTCCATGCCACTGGGCGCCCCCCCGGCCGCAGGCGCCCGAGTTGCCCAATCTAAAGCGTTGATGAGCAAGGGCGAAGGAAACCCGTTGTACTCTGGCGAGCATACGATCAAAGCCTCTGACTGGACAAAGTGGTCACGCAATACAAGCGCACCCCTGGGCAAGCCCTGAGCCTCGATGTCAGCATCATAAAGCGGCAACTCGAGCGATCTCAAGTCGAGCAAAGTAACCTGTGCACCCACCGCACGAGCCTGGGCAGCCAGCCAATACGCCAACCGCATATTGAATGACCCATGGCGAGAGCTACCGGCTGTGAGCAAGAGTCGAACTGGAGAGATTGAGATCATGATGAGTGCCAAAATAATTGCAGGTTACCTTCGCCAACACAGCATCTTCGAGTCGATTGAGTATTTACCGTGCCAGATCAAACATCAAGACTTCGGCCTCAGGATCTTGAGCTGAATGACTCACATCCAAATGCCCCTGTGACGACAGTTGCAGGGCATCACCAGCATCCAGCGTCTGACCGTTGATCAACAAGCGGCCACGCACCACATGAACGTAAGTCAAGCGCTCAGGCGCCAAAACCATGGACGCAGATTCGTCTTGATCAAACAGCCCCGCATAGATCGATGCATCGGCGTGCATGGTCAAAGCCTCAGGCTCACCCCGGCCGCTGGCCACCAAACACAATCGCCCTCTCTTGGCTTGCGGTGCGAAGTGCTTTTGCTCATAGCTGGGGTCAATATCCAACTGGCTGGGTTGTATCCAAATTTGCAATAAATGGGTCGGCATTGCACCATGATTGAACTCGCTGTGACGCACGCCATGTCCGGCACTCATGCGCTGGACATCGCCTGGGCGGATCACACCGCCGCCGCCCACCCCGCCAGACCCCATGCTGTCGTTGTGTGTCAACTCACCAGACAAAAGGTAGGTGACAATCTCCATGTGTTGATGACTGTGCATGCCAAAGCCGGTGCCCGCAGCAATCACGTCCTCATTGATCACACGTAAATTTCCAAAATTCATGTGCTCAGGGTCGAGGTAGTCGGCAAAAGAAAAACTGTGGAAACTGCTTAGCCATCCGTGCTCAGCTCGGCCTCGCTCCAAGGATCGGCGCAAAGTCATCATGACGCAATGCTCCTGGTGTTTGCTAGTCAGTATGCACCAGAGTTTACTGAGGATTCAACCCTTGATTTGATGGACTGAACACACTCAAACTCATCAATCACCCCAGCCCATGCACCTGCAATGCCAACATTGTTGATGTTAAACCCCTCAAAACGTCTGACAGACTGGTCTCTACAGTCGCCCTGATATGGCCCCTTACGTTGGTCGTTTTGCGCCCTCCCCCAGTGGCCCACTGCATGCTGGCTCGCTGACAACAGCACTGGCCAGCTGGCTAGATGCCCAGTGCCACCAGGGGCATTGGCTGGTACGCGTTGAAAATATTGATGCCCAGCGCTGTGACCCTCGCTGGGTTGAAGTGATTTTAGGCCAATTGGCCAGCATTGGACTGCACCCACAGGCTCCCCCCGCTTGGCAGTCACAGCGCTCGGCGCTGTATGAATCAGCACTCGAACAGCTCAAATCGACGCATCAAATCTACGCTTGCGATTGCAGCCGCAAGCTCATTCGCAGCACTGTGGCGCAATCACCTGATGACCTCAGCCTCAGGGACGATAACGAAATGTTGTACCCCGGCATCTGCAGACAGCGCGGCCTGCAAGGGGGCCCCCAAACGGCCTGGAGACTGAGAGTGGGTCTTGCCACAGAGCCTGTCGTTATCAATTGGGCCGACAGACGCCTTGGCGCACAAAAACAAGACCTCACGCAAACCCTGGGTGATTTCGTTTTAAGACGTCGCGATGGGGCCTGGGCCTACCAGTTGGCGGTCGTGATAGACGATGCAGATCAAGGCGTGACCCATGTCGTGCGGGGCGAGGACCTTGCCAGCAACACAGCACGTCAAATTTACCTGCAAAGGTGCTTGAACTTAGCCCCAGTTCACTACTTGCACACCCCCTTGGTGTTCGATGAGCATGCGCAAAAATTATCCAAGCATCGAGGGGCGCCGGCAGCCATTGTCAACACACCCGAGCTGGCACGCCAAGCGCTCCAAGACTGCGCACACACCTTGGATTTGCATCTGCCCAGCGAGCTTTGGCTCAGACCCACCCTGAACGAAATTTTGATGGCAGCCATACAGGCCTGGCAGGTGCGCTGGGCGATGGCATGATGTCGGATTGAATCACCAATCACACAAGGCTTACCCACATGATCTCCACTGACTCGGGCTTGCAATTCAACGACATTGAACTCGGTGAAGGAGCCACCGCCACCGCAGGACACACCGTCAGCGTGCACTACACCGGATGGCTTTTCAACAACGGTGTGCAAGGTGCCAAGTTTGACAGCAGCAAAGACCGGCGTGAGCCCTTTGAGTTTGGGTTGGGCGAAGGGATGGTGATTCAGGGCTGGGATGAAGGGGTTCAAGGCATGAAAGTGGGTGGCACCCGCCAATTGGTGATCCCCCCTGAACTGGCTTATGGCGCACGCGGTGCAGGCAGCGTCATCCCCCCCAACGCCACCCTGATGTTTGAAGTTGAGCTGCTGCAAGTGGGACACTGAAGCCCACCCGCTGCACAGGTTTGGCATTGCTGGGCAATATTCGCTAGCATCTTCAGTTCCGAGGGGTATAGTACTTCGTCTCAGTAAATTTGAAAGGTTTGAAATTGATGGATTTGTTCCTCAGGCTAGACGTAAATTCTCGCGATACCCGTCAGTATCGCGAGAATTTATAACGACGCATGTCGGACAAAG
>JANMEO010000064.1:0-6715 GCA_031376995.1 Burkholderiales bacterium | reverse complement strand
ATTGGGGCGTACGGGGGATGGGGGGTATTTGTCTGTGCCTGGGCTCACGGCCATTCACATGGTTCATCGGTGGGGGGCTGTGGTGGTCTTACCGGCTTTGCTGGTGTTGGCCATGGTGTTGGGGCGTCACCCAGATCGTGCTCGTCGCCCATGGGCTTGGGCTTTGTGCGGGGTGGCCCTTTGGCAACTGCTCAGCGGCTTGAGTAATGTGGTTCTGGGTTGGCCGCTGTTGGCTGCCCTGGCCCACACCATAGGCGCTGCGGCGTTGATGATTTTGTTGACAGTGTTGTGGTGTCGATCACGCCGCGCCAGTGCTTGATGCGGATTCATTCTGTCCGGGCAGGTTGGTGCGTGTCGCTGCCAGTGCCCTGGCGCATGCTGCACCGCTGGCCCAAGCCCACTGAAAGTTATAGCCCCCTAGCCACCCTGTGACATCTAACACCTCACCAATGAAGTACAAGCCCGGCACGCGTTGGCTTTCAAGGGTTTGCGAGCTGACTTCTTTGGTGTCAACGCCCCCTGCCGTAACTTCGGCCTTGCGATAGCCCTCGGTGCCTTGTGGCGTGAGCTGCCAGTTTTGCAGGCTGGTGGCCAGTTGCTGCAAGTCTTTGTCGCGAAGATCGGGCATGAGCTTGTCTCCCAAGCCTGGGTGCTGGTCAAGCCAAGCCTGTGACAGCCGACTCGGCAGCAGGGTGGCCAGTTCGTTGGTCAATTTGCGCTTGGAGTGGGCCTTGGCTTGTAGCAGGCTCTCACCCAGGTGAGCACCCGGCGCCAGGTTGATGTGCAGGGGGTCACCCGTTTGCCAATAGCTCGATATTTGCAGCACCGCAGGGCCACTGAGGCCGCGATGGGTGAACAGCAGATCTTCAAGAAATTGGCCCCTTTGCGGGCCCTTGCTCGTGCTCACGCTGACCGGCAGTGAGAGGCCTGCCAAAGGCGCAAAGGGGCTCCATGAGGCGGCATCAAAGGTCAGGGGCACCAGCGCGGGTCGGGTGTCTTGCAGGCGGTGCCCCAACTGTTTGGCCAGGCGGTGGCCAAAGTCGGTGGCGCCAATTTTAGGGATCGACAACCCGCCGGTGGCAATCACCAAGCGAGCGGCCTGCACCCGGCCGCGATCGGTCTCAAGATCGAACCCGCCCACCGACCTTGGCTGCACGGCCTGCACGGTGCAAGGCTGCCATCGCTCGACGCCACCTTGTGCGCATTCATTGAGCAGCAGGTTGATGATGTCCTCAGCGCTGCGCTCGCAAAACAACTGCCCTTTGTGCTTTTCAAACCAGGCAATATGGTGGCGTTGCAGCAGCGCAAGGAAGTCTTGCGGGGTATAGCGCGCCAATGCTGAGCGGCAAAAGTGCGGGTTGGCTGAAAGAAACTGTGCGGGCGAGGTGTCAAGGTTGGTGAAGTTGCAACGCCCTCCGCCCGAGATGCGTATTTTTTCTGCCACCTTGTCAGCATGCTCAATGAGCAACACCCGCACCCCCAGCTGCCCCGCCATGCCCGCACAAAACAAACCGGCCGCACCGGCACCGATGATCACGGCGTCGTAACAATGCATCTTCAAGCTCTCGGTGAATAGGAGCTGCGCATTATTCACTGAGACGGGGTGCTAGAAGAATGCGACTATGCCCTGCGGAACTGAAGATGCGGCGTCGTCGTAACAGTGCTTCTGAAAACTCTCTGTGAGTAAAAGCGGCGCATGATTGACCGGGCTTGGGACGTTGTTGTATTTAGTCGAGATCGCCACCAAAATGTCTTGAAGACTCACCCTATCTTTTGGGTTGAACACTATGATGATCAACATTGTGTGGGTTAAAAATGATTGCCACATGATCAAAACTCAACTAAGCGATGTATTTTCAGGCGTTGGCCTTGGATTTATTTTTCGTACGAGGCTTCGGTCATTCAGCTCTCAGGAGAACACATGAAATCCTTCAAACTGGCAGCAGTACTTGTTTTTTGTTTGCTTGGCAATGCGCAAGCCTACAGCCCCCAAGCCACCATCACTGACCTGGACAGCCGTCTGGCCAAGATTGGTGTGGCAAAAATCGAAGGCACGGATAAGTTAGAGGATAAAACCGTACCAGTCCTGTATTTTGGTGCACGCAAGATCAACAAAAACTTTGATGTTGTTGACGAGATTCGCAAAGTACACAGTGCCACAGCCACCATATTTGTCAAAGACGGCGATGAGTTTGTGCGTGTGAGCACCAATGTGCTGACGCCTGAGGGCAAGCGGGGGGTGGGCACCCAGCTCGCCCGCAACAAAGCGTATGAAGCCCTGCTCAAAGGTGACCCATACTGCGGGGTAGTCGATGTGCTGGGCGCTGCCTTTGATGCGTGCTACAACCCCCTCAAAGATGACGCAGGAAAAATTGTTGGCGCCACCTACATTGGGCACAAGAAATAGTTCGGGGGGCGGTGATGCGTCTCCCATTGTCTATTTTTGCTGCTTTAGCCCGCTTGAGCTTAAACCGCCAACTGTATGGTGGATTTTTGATCGTCTTAGCGTTGACGGTGGGCATGGGCATGGTCGCGTTGTACAGCCTGGAGCGTGTGAACGCACAGGTTGAGCAGCTTGCTAACAAGTGGCTCCAGGGCGTAGGTCAACTGGCCGTTGCCAAGGCGGCCCTTCTGCAAGCGCGGGAGTTTGAAGTCAAACATAGCTTGACAGAAGACCCCAGTTATCACGCTGAGTACGAACAGAAAATGGGGGACGCGGTCAAAGAAGTCAACAGTTCGATGGACTCCTACGCAAGTTTGATACAAGGCCAGACCGAGCGGGCGCTATTTGAAAACTTCGCTACAAAATGGGCAGACTATCAAAAATCCCAGCAAAAAGTTGTGGCGCTGGGCAAAGAGAAAAAGCAGCAAGCAGCCGCTGACATCAGTGACGGGTTGGCCAGTACTGCGACAGATGATGTCATGAGTGTGCTTGAGCAGTTGATCACCTACAATTTTTCGGGCGGGAAAAGTGCAGCCGATGAATCTAAGCTTTTGCACGCCAATACCGCTGCTTTCTTGTTGGGCGTGATCGGTGCTGTTTTTTTGCTGGGCATGGCAATCGCCTTTGCCATCAGTCGCTCTATTGCTCAGCCCATTCAGCGTGCTGTGCATTTGGCCCGATCGGTGGCCGCAGGGGATTTGACGGTAGGGATTAAAGCTGAAGGAAAGAATGAAACGGCCCAGCTCTTGGGTGCGCTGAAAGAGATGCAAGTCAGTTTGACCGAGGTGGTTGGCAACGTGCGCCAGAACTCTGACAACATGGCCTCGGCCAGCGCTCAGATTTCCCAAGGCAATCAAGATTTGAGTCAACGCACCGAACAACAAGCCTCTTCGTTGCAGGAAACCGCTGCGGCCATGCAGCAACTGGGTGCCGCAGTCTCACAAAATGCCAACAGCGCTGCATTGGCCAATGAGCTGGCTTTGAAGGCGTCCGACGTGGCCAGCCAGGGCGGTGAAGTCATGGGTCAAGTGGTTGAAACCATGAAGGGTATCAATGGCTCTTCCAAAATGATTGCCGACATTGTGGGTGTGATTGACGGTATTGCATTTCAGACCAATATTTTGGCGCTCAACGCGGCTGTCGAAGCCGCACGCGCGGGCGAGCAGGGGCGTGGTTTTGCAGTCGTGGCCAGCGAGGTACGCAGCTTGGCGGGGCGCAGCGCCGAGGCCGCTAAGGAAATTAAAACACTGATCGCTGCCAGCGTGGAACGTGTTGAAAAAGGAACCGAATTGGTCGACTTGGCTGGTGAGACCATGAGTGAAGTGGTTCAGTCCATCAAGCGTGTGACCGAGATCATGGGTGAAATCAGCAGCGTCAGCAGTGAGCAAAGCTCGGGGGTCAGCAAGATGTCATCAGCCATGAGTCAAATGGATGAAGCCACTCAGCAAAATGCCGCTTTGGTAGAGCAAAGTGCCACAGCCTCAGAAAATCTGAGCACCCTGGCGCTTGAACTGGTGAAGTCCGTCTCGGTTTTTAAGTTGAAGACTTGAGGGTGATTGTTGAGAGGTGGATGGCGGTCGTTGCGCCTGCTTCACACCCCTCGTGCGCGGTCTGTTTTGAATTGAGCCACGAAGGCATTGAAGGTGCCTGCTTGCACCGCTTCGCGCATTTCGCCCATCAAGCTCAGGTAGTAGTGCAGGTTGTGAATGCTGGCCAGCATGGGCCCTAACATTTCGCCGCAGCGGTCAAGGTGGTGCAAGTAGGCGCGAGAGAAATTTTGGCAGGTGTGGCAGTGACAGGTGGCGTCGACCGCTTGCTCGTCGGCTTTGTGTCGGGCGTTGCGCAGTTTGAGGTCACCAAAGCGGGTAAAGAGGTGAGCGTTGCGTGCATTGCGCGTGGGCATCACGCAGTCAAACATGTCGATGCCCTGGCTGACCCCATCGACCAAATCTTCAGGCGTGCCCACGCCCATCAGGTAGCGGGGTTTGTGCACGGGCATTTGCGGCGCGGTGTGGCGCAAGATGCGCAGCATGTCTTCTTTGGGCTCGCCGACACTCAACCCGCCAATGGCGTAGCCCGGAAGATCAAGCTCAGCCAGCCCCGCCAGCGAGGCCTCACGCAGGGGCTCAAACATGCCCCCCTGCACAATGCCAAACAGTGCGTTGGTGTTGTCGAGGGTGCTTAACTCATCGCGGCAGCGGCGGGCCCAGCGCAGGCTCATTTCCATGCTCAAGCGTGCCTCGCGCTCGGTGGTGAGTTGCCCCTGGGTTTGGTAGGGGGTGCACTCGTCAAGCTGCATGACAATGTCTGAGTTGAGCGCATGCTGAATTTGCATGCTGACCTCAGGGGTTAGAAACAGTTTGTCGCCATTGATGGGCGATGAAAACCTGACGCCTTCTTCAGTGATTTTGCGCATCTCACCCAGGCTCCAGACCTGAAAGCCGCCACTGTCGGTCAAGATAGGGCGCTGCCAGCCTTCAAACCGGTGCAGCCCACCAAACTTCTGAATCACCTCCAGCCCTGGGCGCAGCCACAGATGAAAAGTGTTGCCTAAAATGATTTGGGCGCCGAGCTCTTTGAGTGATTGGGGCATCACCCCCTTGACGGTGCCGTAGGTGCCCACAGGCATGAAAATCGGGGTCTCAACAACGCCATGAGGCAGGCTCAGGCGCCCATGTCGTGCGGCGCCGTCGGTGTGTAGCAATTGAAAATTAAGCATGCTTGGATTGTGCTGGTGTGTTTTGCAGGTTTGCAGGGTCTGCAAGGGGCGCTATTTCAGCATTGAGCGTTGCAGCAGCATGGCGTCGCCGTAGCTGAAAAATCGATAGTGGTGCTCAATCGCATGGGCATACAGCGCCTTGATTTTTTCATGGCCAGCAAATGCGCTGATCAACATCAGCAGGGTGCTTTTGGGCAAATGAAAGTTGGTGATCAAGGTGTCTACCACCTGAAATGAAAACCCCGGCGTGATAAAAATATCGGTCTCTCGGGCGCCGGCGCGCAGCGCACCTCCCAAGGCGGCAGATTCTAGGGCTCGCAGTGTGGTGGTGCCCACCGCCACCACACGAGCACCTCGTGCGTGCGCAGATTGGATGGCCTGCACGGTGGTTGCGGGGATGTCATACCACTCGCTGTGCATGCGATGCGCTGTCAAGGCTTGGGTTCGTACCGGTTGGAAAGTCCCGGCGCCTACATGCAGCGTCACATGGGCTCGCTCAATGCCCTTCAGGCTCAAGGCCTCTAACAAAGCCTCATCAAAATGCAGCGCCGCCGTGGGGGCTGCCACGGCGCCAGGTCGGCGTGCAAACACCGTTTGGTAGCGCTGCGCGTCATCGGCCGTGTCATCATGGGTGATGTAGGGTGGCAAGGGCACATGGCCGTATCGGCTCATCAGTTTAAGCGGGTCTGCTGGCCAGCGCAGGTGAAAAAGGCTGTCATCAGGCCCACACCGGCCCAGCACCTCGGCGTTGAATGGGTCACTGGGATCGCCCAGCTGCAGCTGTGAGCCGGCTTGTGGGCTTTTGCTCGCCCGCACCTGCGCCCACACCTCGGTGCTGTCAGGCAACACGCGCTCTACCAGCAGCTCGATTTGTCCGCCACTGGTTTTGCGACCATGCAGTCGCGCTTTGATCACCTGGGTGTCGTTGAACACCAGCAAGTCTCCCGCTTGCAGCAATCTGGGCAACTCGTGAAAGACTCGGTGAGCCGGTTGGTCTTGTCGGGCGTCAAGCAGCCGTGAGGCACTGCGCTGCGCTGTGGGGTGCTGGGCAATGAGCGCAGGGGGGAGGTCAAAGTTGAAATCGTCAAGGGTGAACGGCATGAAAGCATCCGGCTTGGGACAGTGAAGATCAGTTGGATGTCGAGTCAGGACCGCGATGACTGCCATCATCAACGGTGTTATTCGGGGCGATGCAGGCCCAGCCAATGGCGCGCATCAAGCACGTCTTGAGCAATGCCTGCTTTGAGCGCATCGAGCGAGTCATAGTTTTTTTCATCACGGAGCTTGTGCAACAAGTCAACCCGCACGCAGCGGCCGTAGGCGCCCTCGAGGCCCAAATGATCAGGCCAGGTCAAGCAGTGAACCTCTAGCAGCATGGCCCCGGCCTGTTCAACGGCAGGTCGTACGCCCAAGCTGGCGACCCCAGGCATTGGGGTGGGGGTCAGGCCTTGAGTTTGAACTGCAAAAACACCCTTGACGGCCGGATGGTCGTGGGCGAAGCGCAGATTCAGGGTGCGAAACCCCAGCTCGCGACCGAGCTTGCGGCCATGCAC
>JANMEO010000043.1:0-2107 GCA_031376995.1 Burkholderiales bacterium | reverse complement strand
ATGAGTCTGCAGCGTTGCAAATGCTCGCAATACCAAATGGTATTGCTGCGCTTTGCGCCTCGCACCCTCACAGCCCAAACGACCCATGAACACCGCATCTTCAGTTCCGAGGGGTATAGGACGTCGTGGGTCCCCCGCGAGAGATCGTCTGTGCGAGGTCATACAAGGCAACATTTGTCTTGTATCGAAATGCTTTTGTTGCAAACGTGAAGTTGCGGTACGGGTACTCTAAAATTTGGCGTGAATTCAACTCACCTGGGTGATGGCATGAACCACTGCATCGATGTTTTTGGTGTTCAATGCGGCCACGCATATTCGACCTGAATCAACACCATAAACGCCAAACTCTTGGCGCAGGCGCAGCATTTGGGCCTTAGTTAAACCCGAGTAGCTGAACATGCCCTTTTGCTGGGTGACAAAGCTCATGTCTTGTTTGAGGCCGCTCTTGATGAGCTTGTTGAGCAGCAGCGTGCGCATTTGTCGGATTCGCAAACGCATACTGGCCAGCTCTTGTTCCCAAAGCGCGCGCAGGGTTGGGGTGGTCAGCACCATGCCAACCACTTGGGCGCCATGGGTCGGCGGGTTAGAGTAGTTGGTGCGGATGATGATTTTGAGCTGGCTCAGCACACGACTCATTTCATCTTTGCTATCGCACACCACACTCAAAGCGCCAACGCGCTCGCCATACAACGAGAAGCTCTTTGAGAATGACGTGGAGACAAAGAAGTTGACGCCCGAGGCCAAAAACTGTGCCACCACCGCACCATCTTCAAGCAGGCCTTCGCCAAAACCTTGGTAGGCCATATCTAAAAAAGCCACCAGTTCGCGGGCTTGAACCACCTTGATCACCTCGCTCCATTGTGCCGGGCTGAGATCGTAGCCTGTGGGGTTGTGGCAGCAAGCGTGCAAGACCACCACCGTGCCAGGCGCAGCACTATTGAGTTTTTGCAGCATGGCTGGAGCGTTGATGCCGCGGTTTTCGGCGTCAAAGTAGGGGTAGGTGTCAACGGTGAAACCTGCCTGAGTAAAGAGCGCACGGTGGTTTTCCCAACTCGGGTCGCTGATCAATACGGGGACATTGGGGTTGAGTTGGCGTAAAAAATCAGCGCCAATTTTCAGTCCGCCCGTACCCCCCAGTGCTTGCACCGTGGTGATGCGCCCTTCTTTGACGGCAGCACTGTCAGCCCCAAATACCAAGCCTTGAACCGCTTGGTCGTAGGTCGCAATGCCGTCGATCGGCAGGTAGCCCCGAGGCTTGGCAGCCTGTTGCATTTGCCGCTCAGCCTGTGAAACACATTGGAGCAACGGCAGTTTGCCGTCATCGTCAAAGTAGACCCCCACCCCCAGGTTGACCTTAGCCGGATTGGGGTCGGCGTTGAATTGTTCGTTCAGGCCCAAAATGGGGTCGCGGGGTGCCATGGCAACAGCGTTGAAGAGTGATTTCATCAAGTCAATCCTGGTGAGGGTAGGGTTGTTGCCTCAGCATGGGCCAACTCAGGCAACAATCCCAAAATACAAATTTTATCTGCGATACCCATGCCATGAGTGATTTGAATTGCCCCCATGAAAGTCTCAAAGCGGCGCCTGAGCAGGCCAGCACAACGGGTGAATGGGTGCAATTTCCCAATTCGCCCTTTGAGCTGTTTCAACCTTATCCCCCAGCAGGTGACCAGCCCAACGCCATTGCGCAACTCAGCGAGGGTTTGCTCGATGGTCTGAGTTTTCAAACGTTGCTGGGCGTCACGGGATCAGGCAAAACCTTCACCATGGCTAATGTGATTGCCAAGCTGGGTCGGCCCGCCATTGTATTTGCGCCCAACAAGACCTTAGCCGCTCAGCTTTACAGTGAATTTAAGGAGTTTTTTCCACGCAATGCAGTCGAGTATTTCGTCAGTTATTACGACTATTACCAGCCTGAAGCGTACGTGCCCCAGCGCGACCTTTTTATTGAAAAAGACAGTGCCATTAACGAGCACATTGAGCAAATGCGCTTGTCGGCGACCAAGAGTTTGTTGGAGCGCCGTGATGTGGTGATTGTGGCCAGTGTGTCGGCCATCTACGGAATCGGTGACCCCAAGTCTTACCATCTGATGGTGATGACGCTGCG
>JANMEO010000021.1:0-14559 GCA_031376995.1 Burkholderiales bacterium | reverse complement strand
TGGATCTGCGGCGTTGTAAATGCTCGCGATACCAAATGGTATCGCTGTGCTTTACGCCTTGCATCTCCATTCTCAAAACGACCCATCGACCCAGCATCTTCAGTTCCGACGGGTATATTCCCATTCAACCTGAAGATCCTGTGTCGCGATGAACCGTCAGGCGCTGGGGGCTCGCTGGGATCGGGCATGCTTTCTGCTACATTGCTTTGCGCTTTGCACAGGTCTTTGTCGCTGTGCTGGCGGCCGAATGATCCGTTTGCTTACATTCCCAATCGCTAGGAGATTTTTGATGGTTAAGACAGTTGCCGACGTCATGAAAATGGTGCAAGAGAACGATATCAAATTTGTTGATTTTCGTTTCACAGACACCCGTGGCAAAGAGCAGCATGTGAGTGTTCCTGTTTCGCATTTCAACGAGGATAAGTTCACATTAGGGCATGCCTTTGATGGCTCTTCAATTGCTGGCTGGAAGGGTATTGAGGCTTCAGACATGCAGCTTATGCCCGATCCAAATACCGCAAACATCGACCCTTTCTTCGAAGAGCCAACCCTGATTTTGAGTTGTGATGTGGTGGAGCCCGGTGACGGTAAGCCCTATGAGCGTGACCCACGCTCTTTGGCCAAGCGCGCTGAGGCTTATCTGAAAGCATCGGGCCTGGGAGACACGGCGTATTTTGGCCCTGAGCCTGAGTTTTTTATTTTTGACAGCGTTCGCTGGCAGGTCGATATGTCAGGTTCGTTCGTGAAGATTGAGGCTGAAGAGGCTGCTTGGAACAGCGCCAAAGATTACGAACAAGGTAATTCGGGTTATCGACCCAGCGTCAAAGGCGGTTATTTTCCAACCCCGCCTGTTGATTCGGGGCAAGACTTGCGCTCTGAGATGAGCCTGATCCTTGAATCACTGGGGATTCCTGTTGAGGTGCACCATCACGAAGTGGCCAATGCGGGTCAAATGGAAATTGGCACGCGCTTTAGCACCTTGGTTCAGCGTGCCGATTGGTCGCAGCTATTCAAGTATGTCGTGCAAAACGTGGCTCACAGCTACGGAAAAACAGCCACCTTCATGCCCAAACCCATTGTGGGGGACAACGGCTCAGGGATGCACGTTCATCAGTCGGTCTGGAAAGACGGCAAAAATCTTTTTGCCGGGGATGGCTATGCTGGTTTGTCAGACTTCGCTTTGTACTATATCGGTGGTGTGATCAAACATGCGCGGGCACTCAATGCCATCACCAACCCCACCACCAACAGCTACAAGCGATTGGTTCCTGGGTTTGAGGCGCCTGTAAAACTGGCTTATAGCTCGCGCAACCGCTCTGCGTCAATTCGCATCCCCTACGTGGCCAACCCTAAAAGCCGTCGCATTGAAGCTCGCTTTCCTGATCCGATGGCCAACCCCTATTTGGCGTTTTCGGCGCTGTTGATGGCGGGGCTTGACGGCGTGGAAAATAAAATTCACCCGGGGGAGGCTGCCTCTAAAGATTTGTACCACTTGCCGCCGGAAGAGGATGCCAAGATTCCGACGGTTTGTCACAGCCTCGACCAAGCACTTGAGTATCTAGACAATGATCGAGCCTTTTTAACCAAAGGGGGCGTCTTTACGGATGGCTTTATTGATGCTTATATTGAGCTCAAACTGCAAGAAGTCACACGTTTTCGCATGACCACCCATCCGCTCGAGTTTGACATGTACTACAGTCTGTGACTTTTTTCTCAGAATCGTCTATTTTGAACTAGCCCGAAATTGCCCCCCTTTGACCCGCATTGCTTGTTGCCGTGTATCGTTCACAATAACTTGCGGGCTTGGAGCCTTGTCTGCGATCTTGCATGACAAGCCGCTCCTTGAGCGGTGCATGCAATGAGGAGTCGCTTAATGCGTCGTTTCATGTGGGGCTGTCGGGTTGTTTTTTTGTCGGGATGGGCTGTTGTTGATGCCGGGCTTGGCAGTTTGGCTTGGGCTTCGACTGTTTATAAGTGTCCTGGCCCGCCCATGCTTTACACCGACGCCATATCGGCCAAAGAAGCCAAGGCCAAAGGGTGTATGCCGCTGGATGCTGCCCCGGTGACGGTCATTGCAACTCCCCCTCGGCGTGTCATCGCCGGTGCATCTGCATCGGGTGCCCCGCGGGTTGAGGTTGCTGAACAGCGGGCCCGAGACTCAGACCGCAAGCAAATTTTGATGACTGAGCTTAGAAAAGAAGAGCAGCTCTTGAACAGCTTGCAGGCTACGTACAAAAATGGTGAGCCAGAGCGCCAGGGTGACGAGAAAAACTACCAGCGCTATCTTGATCGTGTGGCAGAAATGAAAGCCGAGATTGTCCGCAAAGAAAGTGACGTTGCTGCTCTTAAAAGAGAGCTTTCCAAGCTACCTTGATTGAATCTGGAAGCGTGTGCTGTGCATGCAGCTTACTTTTAAACCTTTGATTTTTTTCGCTGCCCTTGCATAGTTTCGCTTCATTCGATCATCTGGCCACTCTGATTGCCGTGGTCAGCCCACAAGGGCGTGGCCTCTTTGTCAATGTGGCTTTCGAGACTCAGCTGGCAATGTCGAGACGCAATCTGCTGAGTGGCTGCTTGTTTGACGTGTTTGTCGAGTCGCAAATGTTGCGTGATGCGGTGTCTGCGGTGGCGTGTAAAGAGTTTTCTAGCAGCCGACTGGATGCCCATTTGCGGCGCTCGGGGGCTCATGCTGAGCCGGTGCCTGTGCATGTGATCGTCACCCAACTTGATCAGTCTTCTGATGTCTTGATCGAGCTGATTGAAGTGGAGCAGCAGACCCGGCTTGACCGTGAAGAGCGGGCGGCTGAGCAGGCCCAAGCCAATAAAGAGCTGGTGCGAAATTTGGCCCACGAGATTAAAAATCCCCTGGGCGGCATTCGTGGCGCAGCGCAGTTGCTGGAGATGGAGATTGATTCTGCGTCCCTCAAAGAGTACACCCAGGTCATCATCAAAGAGGCTGATCGGCTGCAAGTGCTGGTCGACCGCCTGTTGGCACCGCACCGCCAACCTCACAAGGTCAGTGAAGTCAGTATTCATGAGGTCTGTGAGCGCGTGCGATCACTGATTTTGGCAGAGTTTCCTCGCGGTTTAAGGGTGGTCCATGACTACGATATCTCTATCCCCACCTTTCAAGGCGACCTAGAGCAGCTGATCCAAGCTGTGCTGAATATTGTTCAAAATGCAGCCTACGCATTGAGCGAGTTGATTCGGATGGATGAGGCTCGCATTGTGATGCGTACGCGCATTGCTCGGCAGGTCACTTTGGGTAAACAGCGTCACCGTCTGGCCCTGGAATTGCAAATCGAGGATAACGGCCCAGGTGTGCCAGAGTCACTGCGAGATCGTATTTTTTATCCCCTTGTCTCAGGCCGTGAAGGGGGCTCAGGTCTGGGCCTGACGTTGGCGCAAACCTTCATACAGCAACATTTCGGAACCATCGATTGCGACAGCATGCCCGGTCAGACGGTTTTCAAGGTTCTGATTCCATTGCTGTAAATTGCCCTTTCAATGTTGCATCTCAACAGGACCCTCATCAAGGCATGAAACCCATTTGGATCGTTGACGATGACCAATCAATTCGGTTTGTGCTGGAGAAAGCACTGGCGCGCGAGAACCTTGAGGTGCGCAGTTTTACCAATGCGCGAGATGTTTTGACTGCCCTGGCCCAAGACGCCCCGCAGGTGCTGGTGTCTGATATTCGCATGCCGGGGGGCTCAGGCATTGATTTGCTCACTCAGATCAAGCAAAGCCACCCCTCTTTGCTCGTCATCATCATGACGGCTTATTCTGATTTGGACAGCGCCGTCAGCTCTTTTCAGGGGGGGGCTTTTGAGTACCTGCCTAAACCCTTTGACGTGTCCAAGGCAGTTGAACTCATTCGCCGTGCGCTGGATGAGGCTTTGAGAGAAGAGGTGCGAGAAGAGCGCCCGGCCCAGGTGCCAGAGATTTTGGGTCAGGCTCCGGCAATGCAGGATGTTTTTCGGGCCATTGGCCGCTTGAGTCAAAGCCTTGTCACGGTGCTGATCACGGGTGAGTCGGGTTCTGGCAAAGAGTTGGTGGCCAGTGCCTTGCATAAACACAGCCCCCGAGCCCATGGCCCCTTTGTGGCCATCAATACGGCCGCCATCCCCAAAGATTTGCTCGAGAGTGAACTGTTTGGCCATGAGCGAGGCGCTTTTACTGGGGCACAAACCATGCGCCGAGGGCGCTTCGAGCAAGCCGATGGGGGGACTTTATTTTTAGACGAAATCGGTGACATGCCCTTTGATCTGCAGACCCGTTTGCTGCGGGTGTTGAGCGATGGGCAGTTTTACCGAGTGGGGGGGCATCAACCCATGCGCAGCACCGTGCGAGTGATTGCCGCCACCCATCAACACCTTGAAGATCGAGTGCGCCAAGGGGTGTTTCGTGAGGACCTCTTTCATCGTTTGAATGTGATTCGGCTGCGATTGCCAGCTCTGCGTGAGCGTTGTGAAGACATTCCTGCCTTAACCCGTTTTTTTCTGCAAAAGAGTGCCAAAACACTGGGGGTTGAGGCCAAGAGAATCACCGACGCTGCCTTGGACAAAATGATGCAATTCGATTTTCCGGGCAATGTGCGTCAGCTTGAAAACACTTGCCACTGGATCACGGTGATGGCGCCTGCCCAGATGGTGGAAGTGAAAGATTTGCCGCCTGAGTTGTTGGCCGGTTCAAGTCCGCTTTGTGCTGCGAGCCCTGCGCACCGGCTTGCATCAAAAGCCCAGGGCTTGTCTTCGGTGGTGTCTGAGCCAAGCATTGAAGCATCAGCGCCCTCAGCAAGTCATTGGTTGACTGACCTAGAGGGCGAGGCTCGACGACGGTTGGAATCTGGCGAGCCCCAGGTTTGGGACATTTTATCGAGTCAGTTTGAAGCTTGCTTGATCAAGGTGGCACTTGGCGTCACTCGCGGTCGCCGTATTGAAGCTGCACAAAAGCTGGGCATCGGCCGCAACACGATCACACGAAAAATTCAAGAGTTGGGCTTGGATGAACAGGATCACCCTAGAAACGGCAGTTGACTGCTTTAAGCCACCAGCAAGCCCCTGATGACTGCTGGAATTGTGGCCCACGACAACCATCAGCTGGTGGGTGATGGCCCTGCGTGCCCGAGTGGACTTTGACCCGTGGTTATCAAGAGATGGTCATTGATGCGGTGGTGCTGGTATTTTTCTCACTGCTTCAAAATGAAGAATTCCGTTTCGGCCATAGATAATCATCTGGCGTTGGCTTAGAGTGTTCATGTCATTGTTGTCGCTGCCGCTTATAGTAGGCATGCCATTTTTGTTAGGCATTACGATCACTGGATTCAATGCCTTATTTTCGACGTCAACCTCGGCTAGTGCCTTGACGCTTGGATTTGCCAATTCTTGGTTCACAAGGTTTGTCAAACTCTGGAGTGTCGTATCATCTCCATCTGAATAAATATCTAACATGTCGTTGTCTTGAATCTGAGGAAACTCTGCGATAAGATTTTCTCGAATTTTGTGCGCGGAAGAATTCAAGAGCTCGTTGTCGTTGAAAAAGTTGGTCGAGTGTTGTAACAAAGACAGAATAAGGCAATTATTACTGTTTCCATTGTTTGGAATCACTTCAAAATTGTTTGACTTTAACCATGCATCCGTTGCTGGCGTGGCATCGTTGAGATCAGCAAGAATTTTTTGTCTCCAGGATTCCTCTTCGGGGGGGCGATCTAACAGCTCCGTAATGAATTTTCTTAATAGTATGATTTTTGCTTCACTTACTGTGGCTTGGCATTCAGCCCCAGCAGCTTCAAGGGCTTGGTTTTGCGCTTCGGTCGGGTTGGGGATTGTTCCATGTGCTTCATCTGCCTGAGTGAATTTTTCGCGTGCCTCCCTAATCGTTTCGTTCAACTTTATCTTTAGATTTGGGTCATTTAAGACTTTTTCGGTCAAAGGGTCCCAGGCCATCAAAAAATCAATCAAAGCAGTTTTTTGGGGGGGGAGTTCTTGAGTTGCTGACCCATCAAGTGTTTTTATTGATTCTCTTGTGACTCTTTTTTTTACCTCTTTCTCAATGCTCTTTAGTGATTCGGGTGTAACGATTTTATCCAGCACATGTGTGTAACCCATTCCCTTGACTGCGTTTGGTATATTAAATTGGTCACCAAGTGCAATTTCTACGGCATTTCCGATTTCAACCTCAATTCCAGCACGTGGAGCCCCATCAGTTTTGTGCGTGATGAATTCACGGGTAACAGCTTTTAATACTTGTTCGCGAAAAAATCCCTGCCCTAACCTCAGCAGATTTTCATAGTTATCTAACCCGTCCTCGCCTTTCATTGCTTTGTCGGTGATGACGGCATTGGTTAGTATTTTCAAAAATTGACGAGCATTATTGTGGCAATCTTCACTGGCGAACTGAGAAGCCGAGACAAACCGAGTGACAAAGTCTTTGTCACCGCCAGCAAGTCTGCTCGTCATTTCCACGACTGTGTTTAATATATTTGGCTTAGAGAACGGGTTTTTATATTCTTCCGTCTCTTTGATGCGATTAAAAAAATTGTATACGAATTTTGCCGAATTTTTGAACTCTGGCTCTTTTGTATTATCGATAAAATTTTTCAAAAATTTAACTGGAAAATCTGCATTTTTAATGCCAGCGGCTTGTGCCTCTTGGTGATACTCTAGCAGTAGATCCAATAATTCTTTTTGTTCAGCATTTGCCTTGGTGTGCCCATGAATTACCGTCGACGCAAGGGGTTTTAATCTTGATTTAATGGGTGAAAATAATCGATGATTGAGCTGTTTTTTAATTTTCACACTTTGGTTTTGCTGTTCCTTGAATTTTGATGGGTCGATAAAGTCATCATTAAAAAATCTTTTCAAAGTCGCATGCTTGATTAGTGAAGTTTTATCTAAATTATCCTTCAATTTGGAAAATGCATTAATCAATCCTTGTTTTTTCTCTGGCGTGACGCTACCCCAATCATTATGTAGTTTTGCTAATTGGTTTTTCAGTAAATACAGTGCCGTGCCTTGCGGCTGCTTTTGCAATGCCTTGGATTTTTTTAAATATGCCGCCCCATATATTGCAAGAGGTATTGCTATGGCGGAGCCTACTCCACTTGCCGCAATTGTGGAAACTGTTGCTACCGTAACAATTGATGCGGTAGTAGTAGAATATATTAATAAGGATAAGCCCGTGGCTCCTCCGATGGTTACGGCGGGAATAGCGGATGGCAGCAAGGCGTTTTCTAGGCTTGGGGCATATTTAAACAGCTTTTCCTTGCTTAGCTTGCCGCTTAAGTCAGAAATCGATTTAATAAGGTGCGTTGAAACTTCGGCAATGTCATCGGCAGGCAACCCTTTTAGTGCTTTTTCAAGTACTTTTAATCCGCGTCTTTGAGGACTTCGCTGAATGCAATCGTGGCACTCTAGATTAGGTAATACATCAATGAGTTTTTTTAGTAGATGTACGTGGCACTTGTAATCATCTTTGATAGCTGGTAGTGTTTTGGAAAAAGTCTCCAGGGCCATCTTTTGTGCAGAGCCATTATTTATTTCTAAACTCAAATCCTGTTCAAAGCGTGCCCTATCTGACCTGTTTGATTTTAGGTAATCTTTTATTATACTTTCAATTGCATTTTTTTTAGTGGCTTCATCGATTTCGTTTGTGTGTGTCTTGATGAGGTCGGCGTGAGCCTCGATAAATTTGTTTGTATGTGAATCGACTATGCGCTCTGCATCGACCCTTTCTTCGTCATTATCGAATGCGTAGATTGGGCAAGCGTTGAGCTCATCAAAAAGCCTTCTCTGCTCTTGTTGAATAATAAATGTAGATTTAAAAAATTTTTTATCAAGTAATTCTTCTAATTTCGATGAAATGTGTTTTTTGCCGCCATTTTTGGTGATCAAATTCTCAATTTCTTGATCGATAATTTTTATTTCATCAAATTGGTTTTTGTTGATGTTCTTGTGGTTTTTATGGGTGATTGCCAAATGACGAATTCCGCTATTTCCATGCCGATGAAATCCAAGTCTGGATGTTTCGGCAATGTTTTCTGAGGTTGCCGATGACATGGGCGCAACCAATGATTCGTGTGAATTAACACCGGATTCATAAGTGGTTTTCACGGAATTGATTCTTTTGGTAAACATAACGTGTGATTACCTTTGGATTTCAAATGTGTTTGCCTTGCGGTGATGTTTTTACGAATGGCTATCGCATGAAAAGCGGCAACCTGTGCGTTGGCTCACCCGGGTTCGACAGTTCACGCTCGCAAATTGTTGATTTCATTGGAGATGCTCAAATTTTGAGCGCGTGTAGTGCCAAGTTTTTCTCTTTATAAATCAATGGTTTATACGCAACTGTCGAACTCGGGGGCTCAGGCCAAGCACAATTGTTCAGCTCCTACAGGCTCGCGTACACCTCCCGCTTTTCGAGTGCTGGATTCTGTTGATGTGTGGTCAGAATTCAGGAAATGTCTTTTGGGGGGACGCTGCCATCCCCCTGGATGGGGGGGGCTTTGGGCTGTATCCATGCCCTCCAACCTGAAGGCGCTGTGGCGTCAATGGCCGTGTAGAGCGTGAAGGGCGATCTGCGACGTTGCTATTTCTCGCGATACCAAAGGGTATCGCTGCGGTTTGCGTCTGGCACTCATCCCTTCATGCCCTTTGCCAGCACAACATCGTCAGTTCTGAGGGGTATGAGCTGGACTGCCGGTTTTAAAATTAACCGGCATCAACGCTCATGAGGCATCCCTGTCGTGCGCAGGAGGCCTTAAAGGCTTGGTTGTTGGGCGTCGTCAAGCAGGGTGCTCAGTTCAAGCCAGCGTGTTTCAGCGGCGGTGAGTTCAAGGCTGAGTTGCTTGAGTCGCTTGCCTGCCTCGGCCAAACGCATCCCTGAGACTGCGGCATTGGCCAGTTCTTGTTCTAGAGTTTTCTTCTCGAGTTCGCACTGCGCTATTTTTTGCTCAAGCATGCGGGCTTCGTTGCGCAGTGGCTTGAGCTGATCGGACCGCTTGGTGCGCTGCTGGGCCGCAGCTTTGCGCTCTGGCCTTGGCAGGGCAGGGGCGCTAGCCAGCGTTGGCGTGAGTGAGGGTGTTTCGCGTCGGCTCTCTCGGGCGGCCTTGGCCATGTCGCGAGAGGTTTGCAGCAGCCATTGCTGGTAGTCGTCGAGATCGCCATCGAAGGGTTGAATACCGCCTTGGCTCACCAACCAAAATTCATCGCAAACCTCGCGCAGCAAAGCGCGGTCATGGCTGACCAATAAGACACTGCCCTCAAATTCGTTCAGCGCCATGGACAGCGCTTCTCGGGTGCTGAGGTCAAGGTGGTTGGTGGGCTCATCCATTAGCAAGAGGTTGGGGCGTTGCCAAACCAGCATGGCCAAGACCAGGCGAGCTTTTTCGCCCCCGCTTAAGCTGCCGACAGCTTGGTTCACCATGTCGCCGACAAATCGGAAAGATCCTAAAAAATCACGCAGCTCTTGTTCACGCCCCACGGGCCCGACGTCTCGTGCCAGACGAATCATGTGCATCAAGGGGCCGTCGTCCATTTGGAGCACGTCGAGCTCTTGCTGGGCAAAGTACCCTATCGACAAGCCTTTGCCTTCGGTAATCTCTCCCTCAAGGGGTTGAAGGGCGTGAGAAATGGTCTTGACGAGGGTCGATTTGCCTTGTCCGTTGGCACCCAAAATGCCAATGCGCTGGCCTGCTAAAACCGATCGATTGAGGCCCTTCAAAATAGGCGGGGTGTCGGGGTAGCCACAAGCCACACCTGAAAATGACAGCATGGGGTTGGGCAGGCTCAGGGGTTCACGAAATTCGAATTGAAACTCACCACTGGTGAGAAGGGGCGCCAGTTTTTCCATGCGTGCAAGGGCTTTGACCCGACTCTGAGCTTGCTTGGCTTTGCTGGCCTTGGCCTTGAATCTGTCGATGAACTTTTGCAAGTGGGCCATGCGTTCTTGTTGTTTGGCTTGATTGGCTGCGGCCAATCTCAGACGTTCAGCCCGCATTTCCTCAAAGGCGGTGTAGTTGCCGCTATAGCGGGTGAGGTGCGCCTCGTCAAGATGGACCGTCACCTTGGTGATGGCGTCAAGAAATTCGCGGTCATGGCTGATGACGATCATCAGGCCTTCGAAGCGCTTGAGCCAGGCCTCAAGCCAAACCAGTGCATCCAGATCCAAGTGGTTGGTGGGCTCATCAAGAAGCATCAAGTCTGCCGGGCACATCAAGGCCCGTGCCAACTGTAGACGCATGCGCCACCCACCAGAAAAGCTGTTGACAGGGGCGTCGAGTTGATCACCGTAAAAACCCAAACCCTGCAACAGTGCTTGAGCTCGGGGTCTAGCCTCAAAACCCCCGGCTTCTTGGATGGCCTGATGGGCCTCGGCCATGGCGTGCCCATCGTTGAGGGTTTCGGCGGCCTGCAGCGCCGCTTGTGCCTCCATGAGTCGGGTGTCACCCTGCAAGACGAAGTCAGTGGCACCTTCATCGGTTTCTGGCATGTCTTGGGCCACCTCACCAATGCGCCACCTCGTGGGCACGCTGACATCGCCAGCGTCAGCGCTCAAACGGTGAGTGAGCAGTGAAAAAAGAGACGACTTGCCAGCACCGTTTCGCCCCACCAGGCCAATTTTTTCGCCAGGATTGAGAGTTAAATGGGCGTCTTGCAGCACCACTTTGATGCCGCGGCGCAGAGTGATATTTTTCAGGGTAATCATGAGAGAAGGTGGCCCGTCAGGGGGCCAGCGGGTCAGACAAGGGTAGGGTCAGCTGCGCGGGGGGGGGAACTTCGCTGTCTTTGGCGGGGGGATCAGGGGGTCTGTTTGCTCAACCAGCGTGACAGCGCATTTTGGGTGATGAGCAAAACTTGATTGTCTCCGCTGCTGGTTTCAAGCCAGGCAACCTCCAGACGCCGAAAAGCGTGTTCAAAATGGCGACGCTCATTGCCAACCTCTAACACCAAGACCCCAATCGGGGATAAGTGACGCAATGCGTCATTGATGATGCGGCGTATCAAGTCCATGCCGTCTATGCCGCCTGCCAAGGCCAGCTTGGGCTCGCTGAGGTATTCAGCGGGCAGCGTAGCCATGGTTTGGTCATTGACGTAGGGGGGGTTGCACAAGATCAGGTCATAGACCCCGTCAATGCGACTGAATAAATCAGACTCAATCAAGCGAATGCGGTGTTGGAGTTGGTGCTTGTCTAAGTTGAGCTGGGCAACCGCCAGGGCCTCTGTGTCGATGTCTGCAGCATCCAGCGTAACCTCTGGGTAAGCCATGGCCGCAATGATTGCCAAGCTGCCATTGCCTGTGCAAAGGTCAAGCACGCGCTGCGTTTGATCTGAGAGCCAAGCATCGAGTGTCCCATGGCCTTCGCCATCGGCCAGCAACTCAGCGATGAATGATCGGGGCACGATGCTGCGTTGATCAACGTAGAACGGCACATTTTGTAGCCACGTTTCTTGCGTGAGGTAGGCCGTGGGCAAGCGGGTTTCGATGCGGCGTGTCACCAAGGCTTCGATGCTGGCATGGTCTGCGGCCGAGATCGCTCGGTTTGACCCTGTGTCCAGGCTGTCCCAGGGCATTTTGAGTGTCCAAAGGACCAGCCAGGCTGCCTCGTCAAAGGCATTGGTGGTACCGTGGCCAAACGAAACGCCCGCCTGTTTGAGGCGGGCGCTTTGTGCAGTAATGATGTCAATCAGTTTCATTCAGAGTCGATATCAAGAATAATTTCGGTGAAAGTGGCCCCATCATCAACCGGATCTTCTTTGATCGCGGAGATGCGGGAGCCTGAGGTCAAGTCATTTTGCAAACGCCATAACAAATTGGTGGGCGAGTCGGCATAAGCCAAGCCCTCGTCGCGGGTGATTTTTTTTTCTTCGATCAGACGTGCCAAGTCCTCTTCGAAGGTTTGTGAGCCCTCTGCCAGGGAGGTTTCCATGGCTTCCTTAACCCCAGGAAAATTACCTTGCTCAATAAACTCGGACACAAGTTGGGTATTGAGCATGATCTCAACGGTAGGAATGCGTTGACCGCTTTGCGTTTGGACTAGGCGTTGTGAGATCACTGCCCTGAGGCCAGCAGCCAGGTCAGCCTGCAGCCCTGACCTGGCTTCGGGCGCATAAAAAGACAAAATTCTGCCCAGTGCGTGGTAGCTGTTGTTGGCGTGGAGAGTCGAAAGCACGAGGTGTCCAGATAATGCGTAAGAGATGGCTGCGGTCATGGTCTCTCGGTCTCTGATTTCACCAATAAAAATGCAATCGGGTGCTTGACGTAAAGCATTCTTGAGGCTGATCTGTAAAGATTGTGTGTCACGCCCCACCTCTCTTTGGTTGACGATGGAGAGTTTGTTGGAAAATAAAAACTCGATCGGATCTTCAATGGTCAGAATATGCCCGCTTCGCTGTTGATTGCGGTGCTCGAGCATAGCGGCCAAGGTGGTGCTCTTGCCTGTGCCCGTGGCCCCAGCCACCAAAATCAGGCCTCGCTTTTCGAGCACCAGTGTGCTCAACATCTTCGGCATGTTGAGGGTGTCCAGCGAGGGGATATCCCACGGAATGCGGCGAAAAACTGCCGCCACCGAGCCCCGCTGCTTGAAACCACTGAGTCGAAAGCTGCCCACCCCAGCCAAACTGATCGCTACGTTGAGCTCCCCTGTGTCATCCAATTCTTCGAGTTGCAAGGGTGAGAGCATCTCGCTGAGTAGCTGACGAGGCTGCTCAGAGGTTAAAGATTGGTTGTTAACTTTCGAAATTTGGCCGTTGATGCGAATTAATACTGGGGTGTTGGCAGACAAGTAGACGTCTGATGCATTTTTCTCCGCCATGAGTCGGAGCACCCGCTCCATGTTGCCAAATTGCATGACGCATCCTTTAAATAGAGTCGCGCTGATCACAGAACTTGCGGCTCATTCGAGATTGGAGATTGGAGATTGGAGATCTGATGGGCCACAAACAATGATGGCTTGAATATGGCTTTGATGGAGCGTGAAAATAAAAAAATGCGACTTCTTTGATGATGGCTGCTCAATTTCTGAGCAGTTCGTTAATGCTGGTTTTGGCCCGTGTTTTTGCATCGACTCGTTTGACGATGACCGCACAGTACAAACTGTGTGATCCGTCGGCACTGGGCAGGGTGCCACTGACCACCACCGAGCCTGCCGGCACACGTCCATAGCTCACCTGTCCGGTGGCACGATCATAAATTTTGGTGCTTTGACCGATGAAAACACCCATCGAGATCACAGCATTTTCTTCAACAATCACGCCCTCGACAATTTCGGATCGTGCGCCGATGAAGCAGTTATCCTCAATGATGGTCGGGTTGGCTTGCATGGGCTCGAGCACCCCACCAATGCCAACGCCACCTGAGAGGTGCACGTTTTTGCCAATTTGGGCGCACGAGCCCACCGCCGCCCAAGTGTCGACCATGGTGCCTTCGTCAATATAGGCACCAATGTTGACGTAGCTGGGCATCAAGACGACGTTTTTGCCAATGAAGCAGCCTTGTCGAGCAACCGCGGGTGGCACAACCCGGATGCCTGTGGCTTGCATGGCAGTGCTGTCGAGGTGCCCGAACTTGGTCGCCACCTTGTCAAAAAACCCCAGGTCACCGGCGCGCATGATCTCATTGCTTGACAGACGAAAGCTCAGCAACACGGCTTTTTTGACCCACTGGTTCACGGTCCACTCGCCAACTGTTTGGCGTTGTGCCACCCGCAAGCGTCCAGCGTTGAGCTCATCGATGACGTGCTCTACAGCCTCTCGGACTGGCGCATTGTCAGGGGTCAAGGTGTCACGCTGATCCCAGGCGAGATCAATGATGGATTGCAGTTGTTGGGTCATGGAGGGGGCTCGTCAAGTGGTGGTTGGGATGCCCAAACTGCGCGCGTAGGCGCAGATGCGATGGGCGGCTTGCATGCAGGCGTTTGGCTCAGCGACCAGCGCTAGGCGAACGCGTCCGGCGCCTGGGTTGATGCCATGTGCTTCGCGCGCCAGCAAGCTCCCAGGCAATACGCCTACATTGTATTGAGCCAGCAACTCACGCGCAAAACGGATGTCATCCATGCCAGCTGCGCAGCCTCTGACATCAGCCCAAAGATAAAAACCTGCATCCGGTAGCGTAACCTCCATGACCTGCGCCAACAGGGGGGTCACTTGTTCAAACTTGAGTTTGTAAAGCGCACGGTTGTCGGCCACATGCATTTCATCGCTCCAAGCGGCCTGGCTGGCGTGTTGCACAACAGGGCTCATAGCGCATCCGTGATAGGTGCGGTAGCGTAAAAACTGGGCCAGCACTTGCGCATCACCTGCGACAAAACCTGAGCGCAGGCCAGGCACATTGGAGCGTTTTGACAAGCTGGTTAATGCGACCAAACGACGAAAGTCAGTTCGGCCAAGCTGCACAGCCGCTTGCAGTGCCCCCAGCGGGGGCACATCGCGAAAGTAAATCTCAGAATAGCACTCGTCACTTGCGATCACAAACCCATGCTGGTCGCTGAGGGCAAACAAATCGGCCCATTCATCAAGTGGCATGACGGCGCCTGTGGGGTTGCCCGGGGAGCAGACAAAC
>JANMEO010000002.1:0-14226 GCA_031376995.1 Burkholderiales bacterium | reverse complement strand
AATCCACCGATTGCTCAGGCGATCAAGAAGTGATGGCAAAGCAGGTAAGACCGTGGTTGGCAAAGCCCGTGCCGGACGAGGCACCCAGAGTGCGTGTAAGCGATTGAGGCGCCAACCAGCAAATCCCATCAGGGACAGTGGTCCAAAGCCACATTCAAAGTCCGAATGTACGGGTGCAATCTTTTCCTTCGAGCCGTCATGAATTGAGAGCTTGGCAAACCGGGGGCGTCCATGTACGTCCGCCCGGGCTGAATAGAGACGCCCAACGTCAAATCTAAATAGCCCGCAACGGAATGCCTTGCGCTGCAGGCCGATGGCGGCGTGATCTACCGTTAGAGGGGGCTTGACACGACCCTAGGCCGGGGCCGCCGCCAGGCCGACACTCCAATGCCCGCACCAATGAGCCCAAACGCCAGGGCATGGTAAGTCTGGGGCTTTTCGCCAAGCAAGCCGGCTGATAGCAGGGCTGTGAAGACGGGTGTGAGGTTGGCAAAAATTGCGGCATGGGCTGGCCCTACGAGATTCACCCCCAAACCCCAGCACCGAAATGCCAAAATCGAGGGTCCCAGTGCCAAATAAAACAGACAAAGTACCGCACTCAGAGTACTCAAGCTCGGGCCTTTTGGTGTGGGTGGGTGCCAATAAGTGGCTTCAATGCCTGCTGCCAGGGTGGCCCACATCATGCCAAACATGACTTGAGGTAACAACATTTGCGCCCAGTTCCAGGCGGGTTGATGCGTGGTTTGCCCAAAATGGGGGGGGCGAACCAGCATCCAGCTGTAGAGGGCCCAGACGGTCACTGCCAATAACATCAGCAGGTCTCCGACAGACAAGGTGACGTTGCGCAAGAGAGCCCATTGCCCGCGTGACAACACGACCGCCACCCCTGAGATCGACAGTGCGGCGCCCAACAGCTCGACAGCACGTGGCTGAACGCGGTAAAAAACGGCACCCATCAGCAGCATCCAAACCGGCATGCTGGCTGCAATCAGAGTGACGTTCAGAGCCGTTGAGGTTTGCAGGGCGGCATATTGCAAGGCGTTGTAGCAGCCCACGCCCAAAAAGCCCAAAACGCAAAAATAAAGCCAACGGTCTCTCAGGGCCTTGGGCTGTTGCCAAACCCGCCAACCCAGCGGCAACAGCAAAAGGCAGGCCAGCCACCAGCGCGCGGCATTGAGCGCGATCGGCGGGTATTCGTTCACCAAGAGGCGCCCCATCACCGCATTGCCTGCCCAAAGCAAGGGTGGCAGGGTTAACAGGGTCACTGAACGTAGCAGGCCAGCAGTGTGCATCAGATTTTTGGGGGTATGGCAAAGTGCGGGTCCAACTTCGATGATTGGGCGATTTTTATTTGCATGGTTTGAGCCATTATGCGACTCACTTTTCAGGTCAATTCTCTCGCTTGCAGAAAATCTTTGGTATTCCAAAATCAGGACACGCAACCCCATGCAGCCAGGCGACAGTCGGATCTGTGTGCGGCGCAAACTCCCCCAAACCAGCCCTGGGGTTTTAGCCTGCCCCTGCCTCGCCGCCCTTCGGCCCGGCAAGCCCAGCTTTGGGCTCAATTGTCACCGCCACGGGTTGCAGGCTATGAGCCCAATGGCAGCATGCTGGCTGAGGCTGTGCCGACTAAGCTGCCCGCCAAAGCCGCCGCACCCGCGTGCACAGGGCTTCAATTCGAGGTGGGCAGCCTGGGCGCGTTCAGTGCTGAATTGTTTGCCACTAAACACGCCTTCCAGGGCTTGCAAGCTTTGCCAGCTGGGGCGAAGATTCTTGTCTTGTCAGATGGCAAAGAGTCAAAAAGTGCAGGTTCTCTGGCCATCGATCATCCTCATCTGGATATTTATTCGGCCGATTATTTTTTTCCAGATCAATTGGTGAGGGTTGATTTTTGGGGTGTTGGGTATAGCAAAATTAAAATTGATCACCGGATTGCGTTGGATTATTCAGTGATTGGCCTTGGCCCAATAAAATTTGATGCTGTGTTAATGCTCAAAGGCTTGTGCAATCATGAAGAATGGAAAGATAAACAAGGTGCCAATGTGGGTCCTGTCGGCTGCGGTGGCGTGGCGCTGAGTGCAGCAGGGGTGAGCTCATTTCTGGCAGGCATTGCGCCTTTGATGGCCGATCGATCAAGGCTTGCACTGCACGGGGATATCAACTTGATGGATCATCAAGCAGCGCATCAAGCCTTATGCCCTGAGGTGCAAAAAGCAATCATTGCAGGTGTCAAACGCTTCAACGCAGCCTTCGGAGCCCAAATGGCCAACGTCTGGGTTGGCGATACAGGTTTGGTGATCACTGGCGAAAAAGCCCAAGCATTGACCCAACAACAACTTTCTAAGCTTAAGCTGCTGGTTGATGATTATTTTTCACAAGACAGGATGGTGGTTTGTGAAAAATACAGGGGTTGAATCATTTTCAATCGCTGTTGATATGATTGCTGTTTTCTTGAACATCTTGCGGCGCCTAACAGGCACTGCCATCTCACTCGCCCCAGCCACCACCCAGTGCTCGGTACACCGCCACCAAGGCGGTCAGGGTGGCACCTTGAGATTGGGCCAGGGCGTCTTGGGCTTGCAGCAGGCTGCGGTGGGCGTCGAGCGTGCTCAAAAAATCACCCGCTCCGGCCTCAAATCGAACTTGGGCCAGTCGGGCAGCTTCGCTGGCATTTTGGTTGGCATCTGAAAGGCGTTGCGCTTGTTGCACCCACCCGGTGTACAGGGCCAAGGCGCCTTCGGTTTCTTCGACAGCCAACTGAACCGTCTGGGCATAGCTGAGCCAGACTTGCTCGGCACGTGCTTCGCTGACGTTGATGCGCGCGCGGATGCGACCAAAATCGAAGGGTGTCCAGTTGAGGAAGGCTCCCGCGCTATGGTTTCGTGAATCGGCATCGCCCCATTCACCGATGCGCTGTGACATGAAGCCCAAGGCCCCGCTCAGGTTGATGCGGGGAAACAGATCGCTGCGGGCCAAGGTGATGTTGGCATGCGCTGCTTGCACTTGCTGCCATGCGGCCACCAGGTCAGGGCGACGCTCTAACAGGCGTTGAGGGGTGCCCACAGGCAGCGCAGCCAATTCAGTCATTGGCAGTTGGGGCAGTGCATGTTCGCCCACCCATAGCGCTTTGACCGTGTGGGGTGTTTGGTCTGACAGGGTTGCTAAGCGGTGGCTGGCCCGCTCGATCGCGGCTTCTAGGGCGGGTAGCGTGGCTTTTGTGGTGTCGACCAGGGCGCGTGCCCGAGACACGTCGAGCAGGGTGCCACGGCCCAAGGCTTCACGCACCTCCACAATTCTTAGCATTTGGCTTTGGTTGGCAACTGCCGCTTGGGCGATGCGCCAGCGCTGCTGCAACGTGCGCACGCTGAGGTAGTTGCTGGCCACTTCGGCGCTGATCAGGCGCTGGGCGGCAGATATTCCGGCTTCGCTGGCACTGACGGAAGCGGCTGCTGAGGTGCGCGCAGCTTGTGAGCGCCCCCCAAAGTCGATCTCCCAGTTGAAGGTGGCTCCCAGGCTGAGCTCAGTTTTTGCGGGCTCAGGACCGGAGACGTCAGTACGGGCGATGCCTGTGCTGGTCCCCAACTGAGGCCAAGTCTCGGCTTGTACCCAGCCCGCTTGGGCACGCGCTTCTCTCAGGCGCGCCTGGGCCAGCTTGATTTCGGTGTTGGCAGCCAGGGCTTGATCAACCAAGCGGTTGAGCGTGGGATCTTGAAACTCACGCCAAAAAGCGGCAATGCTTTGAGACGGCGCTTCGAGAGCCAGGGAGCAAGGGGCTGTGCAACTCTGGGAAAATTGGGGGTCAAGGCGGTCAAAGGGCTCGGGTTGAACGAGTGGCAAGGCGCATCCACCCAGGGCTGTAGCCATACTGAGCAGGGCCACAAAGGACAGCTTTTTGCTGGGTTCAGCTTGGCGTCGGAGGGTTGAAGGGCTACGCATGTGGGCCCCCGGCAGGTGCACTGTTTGTGATGTTGCTTTTGCTCAGGCTTGCCGCAAGCCGTCGCTGCTGGGTCAGTTTGCGCAAGAGCACGTAAAACACCGGCGTCAAAAACAGTCCAAATAATGTCACTCCAACCATGCCGCTGAACACCGCGATGCCCATCGCACGGCGCATCTCAGCTCCAGCGCCGGTGGAGGTGACCAGGGGCACCACGCCAGCAATGAAGGCAATCGACGTCATTAAAATGGGCCGCAGCCGCATGTGGCAGGCGCGCACCACGGCCTCAATCAAAGCTTCGCCGCGCTCTTCAAGTTCTTTGGCAAACTCGACGATCAGAATGGCGTTTTTACAGGCCAGCCCCACCAACACTACCAGGGCCACTTTGGTGAAAATGTTGTTGTCCGCTGGGGCGCCCCACCAACTGCTGAGCCAAACCCCAAACAGCGCACTCAAAATGCACAGTGGCACGATCAGCAAAATGGCCAAGGGCAGCGTCCAGCTTTCGTAGGTGGCAGCCAGCACCAAAAAAACCAGCAGCACGCACAGCGGAAAAATATAAACCATGGTGTTGCCAGCAATTTTTTCTTGATACACCAGCTCGGTCCATTCAAAGCTGATGCCACGGGGCAAGGTTTGGGTCAGAATTTTTTCCATCTCCATTTGTGCTTGGCCTGAACTGACCCCAGGCTTGGGCGAACCGTTGAAGTCAGCCGAGTAGTAACCGTTGTAGCGCGTGACCGAGCCGGGTCCAAAGGTGGGCTCAATGGACATGATGGCGCCCAGGGCCACCATCTCACCCTGAAGGTTGCGAACCTTGAGGCTGCTGATGTCTTCAGCTTTGGCTCGGTAGTTGGCGTCTGCTTGCACAATCACTTGGTAGGTTTTGCCAAACCGATTGAAGTCATTGACATACAGCGAGCCCAAGTAGGTTTGCATGGTGTCGTAGATATCGCTCAGGTTTAAGCCTAGCTGTTTGGCCTTGGTACGGTCGATGTTGGCAAACAGCTGGGGTACATTGATTTGGTAGTTGCTGAACGCCTGGGTGATACCACTTTGCGGGTTGCCATAGATCTGCCCCATCAGCTGCTGCACCACGCCCGCCAGTGCCGCTTCACCTTGGTTGGCACGGTCTTGTAACTGCAGCTTGAAGCCGTTGGCGTTGCCCAAGCCACTGACCGGGGGGGGGGATAAAACAAACATGAAGGCATCTTGGATAGAGCCGAGCTTGGCGTTGACTTGGCCCACAATGGCATTGGCTGAAAGCTCAGGCGATTGACGTTGGGCAAAGTCGCTCAAGGCAAAAAAGACAATGCCGGCGTTAGGGGCAGCCGCAAAGCCATTGATCGACAAGCCGGGAAACGCCACCGAGTTTTGAATACCCGGAACCTGCAGTGCCACGTCACTCATCCGGCGGATCACCTCAGTGGTGCGTTGCAAAGTGGCGCCGTCAGGTAGTTGCGCAATGCCTACCAAATATTGCTTGTCCTGTTGAGGCACAAACCCTGGCGGCACCTTCATCAATAAAAACACGGTCGCCCCCACCAGCACGCCATACACCACAACTGCCAAGGCCTTGCGTTTGATAACCAGCGTTGTGACCCCTTGTGCATAGCGCCCAGAGTTGCGGACAAAGACACGGTTGAAAGCGGCAAAGAAGCGGCCAAAGACGAGGTTCATGCCACGGGTGAGAGCGTCTTTGGGCGCGTCATGGGGCCGCAGCAAAATGGCCGCCAGAGCCGGCGAAAGGGTCAGTGAATTGAAGGCTGAAATCACGGTCGAGATGGCAATGGTGACCGCAAACTGCCGGTAAAACTGTCCCTCCAGACCCGTCACAAACGCCAGGGGGACAAACACCGCGCACAACACCAAACCAATGGCAATGATGGGCCCTGAGACCTCTTGCATGGCCTTGATGCTGGCGTCTCGGGGGCTCAGGCCCGCTTCAATGTTGCGCTCGACGTTTTCAACCACCACGATGGCATCATCAACCACGATGCCAATGGCCAGCACCAAGCCAAAGAGCGTTAACGTGTTGATTGAAAAGCCCAGTGCCAGCAAGACGGCGAAGGTGCCCACGACACTCACCGGAACCGCCAACAGCGGAATCAGTGAGGCTCGCCATGTTTGTAAGAACACAATCACCACAATCACCACCAGCAACACAGCTTCAATCAAGGTGGCAACCACTTTTTCAATCGAGGTCTGAACAAAGCGTGTGGGATCGTAGACGATGGCGTAATCGACACCCGGCGGAAAGTCCTTCTTTAACCGCTCCATGGTGCTGCGCACATCGTTAGAAAGCGCCAGCGCGTTGGAGTTGGGCGCCTGAAACACTGCCACAGCTGCCGCTTCTTTGTTATTCAACAATGAGCCCAGGGCGTAGGTGTTGGGTCCCAGCTCGACTCGGCCTAAGTCTTTGATGCGCACCAGTGAGCCATCACGTGGGTCAGCTTTGACAATGACGTCGGCAAACTCCGCTTCGGTTTGTAAGCGGCCTGGGGTGTTGATGGCGAGCTGAAACTCAGTGCGTTGAGGTGCAGGGGGTGCACCCACGACCCCCGCCGCTACTTGCGCGTTTTGTTCTCGCAAGGCCTTGATGACATCCGCTGAAGCCAGTTTGCGAGCGGCAAGTTTTTGAGGATCGAGCCAGATACGCATCGCATAGTCACCCGAGCCAAAGGTGAGTACCGAGCCCATGCCTGGGATGCGCAACAGCGCATCACGCACGTTGAGGGTGGCGTAGTTGCGCAGGTAGAGCGCGTCATAACGGTTGTCTGGCGAAACCATGTGCACCACCATGGTCAAGCTGGGTGAGCTTTTCTCGGTGGTAACGCCAATTTGGCGCACCACTTCGGGCAAGCGCGGCAGTGCGCGGTTGACCCGGTTTTGAACCTCGGTCGCCGCACGCTCAGGGTCTGTGCCAATTTTGAAGCTGATGCTCAAGGCCATGGAGCCATCAGCGCTGGCTTGGCTGCCCATGTAGAGCATGTTCTCGATGCCGTTGATTTGCTCCTCGAGTGGCGTGGCCACAGTTTCGGCGATCACGCGGGGGTTGGCACCCGGAAACTGCGCTCGCACAACCACCTGGGGGGGGGTGACTTCGGGATATTCTGAGATCGGCAGCTTAAAGATGGCAATCGAGCCAATTAAAAAAATCAAAATCGACAGCACTCCTGCCAGTCGGGGCCGTTCGATAAAAAATTGGGAAATGTTCATGGGGCCGGGTGCGCAGGGTCAAGGTTTGCGGGCTGGCTGACCGTCAGGTCCTAAGCCAGTTGGCTTGTCCAGTGGCATGCCTTGGGCGTCAACACTGAGCAGCTCAGGGTTCACCGGGCTGTTTGGGCGTATCCGTTGCAAACCACTGACCACAACCAGCTCGCCAGCCTGCAAGCCTTGCGCGACGACTCGCATGCCGTTGTTCAGGCTCCCCAGAGTGATCTGACGAAACTGAGGCAGCTTGTCGTCACCCACCACCCACACGAAGCGCTTGCTTTGATCCGTGCCAATGGCTCGCTCGGGCACCAAGACCGCATGGAGGGTGCCACTGGTGAGCTTGATCCTGGCAAACAAGCCTGGAATCAAGCGATGATCGGCATTGTCAAACACCGCGCGGGCACGCACGCTGGCCGTGGCAGGGTTGAGGCGGTTGTCGAAGAAGTCGATCACGCCGTTGCGCGGAAAATCAGTCTCAATGGCCAAGCCTAGCTGCACGGGCGGATTTTGAGGGGTGCCGCTTTGGGTGTAGCGCAGATAGGTTTGCTCGGGCACATCAAAATAGGCATAAACCTTGTCTTGAGACACCACGGTGGTCAAAATCGATACGCCGGGCGCAACCAGGTTACCCACAGTCACTTGGGACCTGGAGGCCACACCCTTGATGGGCGAGCGGATTTGGCTGTACTCAACTTGCAGGGCTGCCATTTGCACAGCTGCTTGTGCGGCTTGCAAGCTCGCTTGGGTGCTCAGCGCGCTGGCCGTGAGCTGGTCGGCCTCTTGTTGAGAGATGGCTTTTTCGCTCAGCATTTTGAGGGCTCTAGCTTCTTCATTGCGTGCCAGTTGGGCAGCCACTCGTGCCGCTTTGAGTTGGGACTGAGCCCGCGCCAAGTCAGCCCTCAAGCCGCGCCCATCCAAGCTGAACAGCAACTGGTCTTTTTGCACGGGTTGTCCTTCGATGAAGTGCACTTCATCGAGCGTGCCTCCGACGCGAGCCCGAATGTCAACGCTGTCGGCGGCCTCAATCAGACCACTGAATTCGTCAGTCAATGAAACGGTACGCTCAATCGCTGGCGCGACCGATACCCCAGGGGCCATCGGCCGCTCACCTTGGGCTTGTGTGGGTCCGCAAGCAGGCAAGCCTAGCGTCAATAGGCCTAATAAACAAATGATGCCCCAGCTGGGCCAAGTGGCTGGTACGCAGTGTTTGGCAAGCGCCATTGGGGCGTCAATGTCAGGGCCGTGCATCCAAAGAGGCATTCTGAGGGTCACTGTGTCGATCATGGGGATTTTCTCTGGCTGCCAAGGTGGAGAGCGAGCTTGACTATAGCTTCAAGCTGTCGCACCAAATTTTGGTAAAAAAGTCATGAATCTATCGAATTTTGATACGATAACTTGTCTTGTTTGCAACGCTGGGCCTGTGTGTTGAGGCTGCTGAGTTAGCATGAATTACCTTTTTTCTCCTCCGGAGCTTTGGGTATGAATGTTGACAGGCGTCAATTTGCCCGCATTCCTTTTCATGGTGTGGCTTCGCTGCAATTGAGGTCGGCAATTTCAGGGTTGCGCGTGAAGCTCCTTGATTTGTCTCTGAATGGGGCTTTGCTCGAGGTTCCTAATGACGTTGAGCTGGTTTTGGGTCACACTGGCACGTTGAACCTTCAGTTGGGCCCCCCTGGTGACAACATCTGCATGGTGGTTGAGCTGGCGTATGTCCAGGGCCAGCGGGTGGGGTGCCAGTGTCGCAATATCGACCTCGACAGCGTGACCCATTTGCGTCGACTGGTGTCCATGAACTTGGGTGATGCGGCGTTGCTTGATCGAGAGCTCACAGCGCTGATTGCCTGTTGAACCCAGCTGAAATCTAGTGAGACGGGTTCAGGGCTGGCGCAGGCGGCGCACCAGGGTAGCTGTCGAAGCATCAAGCCCGGTCGTGTCGCCCGAAGCCAAGCGAGGCAGCAACTCGCTGCACAAGGCTTTGCCCAGTTCAACCCCCCACTGATCAAAACTATTGATGCCCCACAGGGCCCCGCTGACAAAGACCCGGTGCTCGTAAAGGGCAATGAGCGACCCTAATGTGTGCGGGGTGAGTTCGTCCAGCAGCAAGGTGGTGCTGGGGCGATTGCCTGGAAAACTGCGATGGTGGGCCAGCACTGAGGGCTCGAGGGTGCGAGAAGCCGTAGGTGCCATCTCGAGCAAGGCCTGTTGGTGAGTTTTGCCTTGCATCAACGCCTGTGCTTGAGCCAGCCCATTGGCTAAGAGTTTGGTGTGCGAGCCAGCCCAGTCGTGGGTGGCTTTTTTGACCAAAATAAACTCGACCGGGATCACCTCGGTGCCTTGATGCAGCATTTGAAAATAGGCATGTTGGCAATTGGTGCCTGGCTCGCCCCAGACCACGGGGCTGGTGGCAAAAGGCAGGGGTTCGCCTTGCAGGTCGACACACTTGCCGTTGCTCTCCATCTCCAGTTGCTGCAAATAAGCTGGTAGGCGGCTCAGGCCCTGGTGGTAGGGTGCGACGCTGCGGCTTCGAAGCTGGTGAAAATTGCGATACCAGAGATCTAGCAAGCCCAGCACCACTGGCAAGTTGTGGGCCAATTCGGCGCTGGCAAAGTGCTGATCCATGGCATGGGCGCCAGCCAGCAAGGCTTTGAAGTGCGTGGCGCCAATGGCCAGCGCAATCGACAGTCCAACGGCACTCCATAGCGAGTACCGTCCACCCACCCAATCCCAAAAACCAAAGGTGTTGTGAATGCCAAAGGCTGCGGCTGCAGCCACGTTGCTGGTGGCGGCCACAAAATGAGCGTTGATATCGGTGCCGCCCTGAGCCAAAAACCAAGCTTTGGCGGCGTGTGCGTTGGCCAGGGTTTCTTGCGTGGTGAAAGTTTTACTGGCCACCACAAACAAGGTGTCATGAGGGGACAAGTGGCGCAATACGCGATGCAGATCGTGCCCATCAACGTTAGAGACAAAATGCATCTGGGGGCCGGTCTGGGCATAAGTATCCAGTGCAGGCACTACCATTTGGGGGCCGAGGTCACTGCCGCCAATGCCAATGTTGACCACATGCTTGATGCGACCCGCATGACGCACAGACTCAGCATATTGCAACATGGCATCGAGCACGCTGTGCACTTCATCACTGAAGGGGCCTTGCCCGGGAGGCGCGCGTAAAGCTGTGTGCAGCACGGCACGGTCTTCAGTGTTGTTGATCGCTTCGCCCCGAAGCATGGCATCGCGCCGTGTGCCCAGCTGGCATTGCGTTGCCAAGTCAAGCAAAAAATGCAGGGTGGGGGTATCAAGCCAGTTTTTTGACAAATCGGCCCACACGCCTGGGGCTTGCAAACTCAGGCTGGCAGCGCGGTCGGGATCTTGCTTGAAAACCTCACGCAGATCAAAGTTGTGGCCATGGGCCTGGAAGTGCCCAGTCAGGGTGGCCCAGGCTGGGGTGCGGTCGCATCGGGGCGTGGTCAAAGTCATGCAGCGCCCTCAACGCAGATGGATGAGTTGGGCTTGGATGAGATGGTCGAGCTTGATGGAATCTGTCACAAAAACGCGAATGCCCTCGCTGAGTTTGTCGGTGGCCATGGCGTCTTCATTCATGGCGAATCGAAAGCTCGCCTCGTTGTAGCTGCTGGCATGAATAGGCGCTTGCGCGGCCTCATCGAGCGACAGGGCGCGCTGCAAGGGGTCCTGAGTTTGCTGCAACTGTGCCAGCAGCTCGGGGCTGATGGTCAGCAAATCACACCCTGCTAGGGCTGTGATTTGGCCTAAATTACGAAAGCTGGCGCCCATGATCTCAGTGGCAATATCAAATTTCTTGTAGTAATTAAAGATCTGTCTGACTGACTGCACGCCTGGGTCTAGCGCTCCTTGGTGGTCGGACTCAACCCAGGTCGCACCTGCCGCTTTTTTGTGCCAGTCGTAAATGCGGCCAACAAAGGGCGATATCAGCTGAACCCCAGCCTCACCACAAGTGATGGCTTGGCACATTGAAAACAGCAAGGTGAGGTTGCAGCGAATGCCCTCGTGGGTCAAGATGCGCGCTGCTTGAATCCCCTCCCACGTGGCCGCCAATTTGATTAGCACCCGCTCAGCCGAGACGCCTGCATCGTGATAAAGCGCTATTAAGCGCCGGGCCCTGGCCACCATGGCGGGGATGTCAAAACTCAGTCGGGCATCAATTTCGGTCGATACGCGACCCGGTATTATTTTCAAGATCTCACCACCAAAATGCACCAGCACCCTGTCAACGACGGCATCCAAAGGCTGCTGCTGGCCTTGCTTGACGGCCTGTGCGAGCACCGGGGCGTACTCGGGTTGCAGCACAGCTTTTAAAATCAACGAGGGGTTGGTCGTGGCGTCTTGCGGCGCGAAAGCCGCCAATTGTTTGAAGTTGCCTGTGTCGGCAACCACCTGGGTGTATCGCTTGAGTTGATCGAGTTGATTCATCGCTTGCTCGGAGGCAAAAGGCACCAGGGTGCAAGAGAGGGCCTAAGAGGGGGTGGGTGGGTCTGTTAAAGCCAGAAGCATATTAAACCCGAGCCCGCCCTTGGTGCAATCGAAAGACGCGCTCAAGTCGAGCATTCAATACGTGATGCACCGACTGCAAAAAATGCCACGACATCGTGGCCAGTTTCGTTTGAAACCCGACCTGCGCCAAAGCAGCATCTTCAGTTCCGAGGGGTATAGGACCTTTGCCAAGCTCTAATCCACCCTCGATCGAGAATTCAGAATCATGACTTGATCCGCTGAAAACGGGTTGACTGGTTGATCTTTTCTCTGAAACGACAAATCTTGGTTCGTTTATCTTTTTCTCAGATCCAGGATGATCAAACCATCAACTAACCTGCAAGGAACATTAATGCACATTCGCATGAGATTGAGCGCCACCTTCGCAGTCTTGGCTGCTGCGGTCGTGGTCGTTTCTGGGTTTTCGCTGGGGTCGTTGTCCGACACCAACCAAAATTTCAAAGACTTTACTCAAGGCCTCTCCGCCCGGGGCTTGGCGGCCACGAACTTTAGCGTGGCGGTGGATGAGCGGGCAATTGCGGTTCGCAACCTTGTTTTAGTTACGAAGCCTGCAGATATTGAACAGGAGAAGACAAAGGTGACCGAGGCACACACCCAAGTGATCGAGGGCCTGGCGCGATGGAAGGAAATGGTCGCAAAGGCTACCAATATTGATCAAAAGGATCGCGCAATGGTCGCCGAGATGGAGCGCCTGGAGGCGGCCTACACACCGGTGGCATTGAGCATTGTTGATCTGATTTTGAAGGGCAAAAGGGAGGAGGCGATCGCCAAGATGAACGATGAGTGCAGGCCGCTGCTGGCCGGGATCATCAAAATTTCCAAGGACTATAAAGAGATGGTCCGGGATGGTTCAGTGCTGATCGCTGCAGACGCCGAGTCGGCCTACACCACGCGTCGAAATCTCCTGCTCGCAGCTTGTTTTCTGGCCATTGGCTTTGCTGGCCTTTCAGGGTGGTTGGTCACGCGCAGCATCACGCGACCGATCAATCAGGCTGTCAACGTGGCCGAGTCGGTGGCTCAAGGTGACTTGTCGACGCGCATTGAAGTCACCGGCAACGATGAGGTTTCGAAGTTGCTGGCCTCGCTGTTGAAAATGAGCCAGAACTTGGCGGGCATCGTGTCCAGCGTTCGCTTGGGCAGCGACAGCATCGCCACGGGTTCTGCTGAGATCGCCTCAGGCAATGCCGATTTGAGCCAACGTACCGAGGAGCAGGCCAGTGCATTGGAGCAGACTGCGGCAACGATGGAAGAGCTGGGCACGACGGTCAAAAATAACGCCGACAGCGCCAAGCAGGCTAACCAACTGGCCGCAGGGGCCTCTGCCGTCGCAGCCGAAGGTGGCGAGGTTGTGGGTAAGGTGGTTGCCACGATGAAGGGCATTAACGACAGCTCGCGCAAAATCAGCGACATCATCTCTGTGATTGACGGCATTGCTTTTCAGACAAACATCCTGGCCCTGAATGCGGCCGTCGAGGCTGCGCGCGCCGGCGAGCAAGGCCGCGGCTTCGCCGTGGTGGCCTCTGAAGTTCGCAGTCTGGCGCAGCGCAGCGCCGAGGCAGCCAAGGAGATCAAGTCGCTCATTGGCCGTAGCGTTGAACAAGTCGAGCAAGGCACTGTGCTGGTCGACCAAGCCGGCAAGACCATGGGTGAGATCGTGAGCTCCATCAAGCGAGTGACCGACATCGTGGGTGAAATCACCTCGGCCAGCGTCGAGCAAAGCTTAGGTGTGCAGCAAGTGGGCGAAGCCGTCAGTCAGATGGACCAGGTCACGCAACAAAACGCTGCGCTGGTAGAAGAAAGCGCAGCCGCAGCAGAGAGCCTCAAAGTCCAGGCGCAGCAACTTGTGCAAGCAGTGGCTGTGTTCAAGCTGCTGAATGAATCCCATGTTGGCGCAGCCTCCACGCCCACATCTGCCATGAATTCGCAAAGCCTTGAGCGGCGCGGACCGGCCCGGGCAAAGAATGTTGTCCGCCCGACATTCAAAACCAAGTCGGTGGCCATGAAGCCACCCGTCGCTGAGCTGGCCCAACTCGGCAGTGCTCCTGCCAAGACCGGTACCAACGATTGGGAGTCGTTCTAATCTAACGTCAGTTCGGGTTAAGCCGTACTGACGTTAATGAAGCCTTAATCAAGCACGGTATATGCGCTTATAGAGCTGTTGCCAGGATGTAGCGAAAGTGCGCTGCTTGGAGAAATTCCTGAATATCGTTGAGGGTATTGCTTCAATACAGCGATGGTTTGCGCCATCCAGTGTTTACGTTCATCAACCAGATTCGAGTCAGCGTTCAAGCCCAGCATGTCGCGGGTTTGACGCACAAGGTGCAGCTGCTTTCCGGTTAAGCCTGAGATAGGTTCGACGGTGCCATCGGTGAATCATGCGAACTGAGCGTTGCAGCCAGGGCCGGGTTCGACGGGTAGTAGGCCGTTTTTCTTCTTTTGCCCGCAGGTTTTCGTGTTGATGCAACTGTGGGCATCGTTGGAGTACTTAAAGCACAAGAGCGGATAGGCGTTGGGGCCACCCTTGGGCTTGATGTGCTCTACTTGCCCAG
>JANMEO010000272.1:0-14258 GCA_031376995.1 Burkholderiales bacterium | reverse complement strand
GATTTGCTCGGTGCTGAGGTTGCGGATGGCGGAAGAGGACAGAGCGCGCACATCGGCGGTCTCCAGGCTGGCCATTTGCGTGGTCGTCAGGGCTGCAGCTTGGGCCGAGCTTAAAGCGGCGAACTGGGTTGTTCCCAGGGCGTTGAGGTCTGCGGTGGCGAGTGCCACGAGCTGTGTGGTGCTCAGCGCGCTCACCTGAGCTGTGCTCAGGGCAGCGATATGCACCGTTTCCAGCGCGTCAATTTGTTCGGTCGACCAAGCACGCACGCCTGCGGTGTTCAAGACTCGCAGATCGGCGGTGTCTAAAGCTGCGATCTGGGTTGTGGTGAGTGCGCCGATTTGGGCCGAGGTCAGCGCTGCAGCTTGCGCGCTGGTCAGGGCCACAATGCCTTCGGTGGTGAGGGCGGTGATGCTATCGGTGGTGAGGTTGCGAATGGCAGCGCTGGTCATGGCGGCCAAGTCAGCGGTTTCCAAGGCGGCGATCTGGCTGCTGGTCAGGGCAGCGGCTTGTGTGCTGGACAGGGCCGCAAACTGCGAGGTTCCCAGGCCATTGAGGCTGGCTGTGCCCAGGGCTGAGAGTTGGGCGGTGGAGATGGCGACCACCTGGGTGGCGCTCAAGGCACTCATTTGCTCAGAGCTGAGCGCGGCGATCTGATCGGTGCTGAGGTTGCGGATGGACGCTGTGGACAGGGCGCGAACATCGAGGCTCTCTAAGCTGGCGATTTGCGTGGTGGTCAGGGCCGCCACTTGGGTTGAGCTTAAAGCGGCGAACTGGGCTGTGCTTAGGGCATTGAGGTCCTGGGTGGCCAGCGAGGCGATCTGAGTGGTGCTCAGGGCGCCGACTTGGGCACTGCTCAGAGCCGCCAATTGCGCGGTGTCCAGGGCTCCGATTTGCTCAGTCGACCAAGCTCGAACCCCGGCCGTGTTCAAGGCGCGCACGTCAGCAGTCTCTAAGACGGCAATTTGCGCCGTGGTCAAGGCGCCAATTTGGTTGGACGTCAGTGCTGCGGTTTGCGCGCTGGTGAGCGCGACAATGCCCTCGGTGGTGATGGCCGTGATGCCCTCAGTCGTGAGGCTTTGAACTGCCGAGCTCCTCAATGCAGCCAGGTCAGCAGTTTCTAAGCCGGCGATTTGGGTCGTGGTCAACGCAGCCGCTTGGCTTGAAGACAGCGATGCAAACTGTGCCGTACCCAGCGCATTCAAACTGGCACTGCCCAACGCTGATATTTGTGCTGTCGAGAATGCAATCACCTGCGCCGATGACAATGCCGTCATCTGGTCTGAGTTGAGTGCAGCGATTTGTTCAGTGCCCAAGTTGCGGATGGCTGCCGTTGACAGGGCGCGCACATCCACGGTTTCGATGGCGCTGAGTTGGGCCGTTGACAGCACAGCAACCTGCGAACTCAATAGTGCGCCGACTTGGTTGCTGCTCAAAGCGACCACCTGAGCTGTGGTGATGGCTGTGATGGCCTCTGTGCTCAGACCACGAATGCCAGCCGAGTTCAGTGCGCCAATGTCTTCGGTGTCCAACCCTGCAATTTGCGTGGTGCTCAAACCCGCTACTTGGGCGCTGCTCAGTGCTGCAAACTGTGCCGTGGTCATGGCACTCAAGTCGTCCGTACCCAACACGCGAAGCTGCGCAGTTTGCAGTGCAATCACTTGCGCGGTCGACAGCGCGCCCACTTGCTCGGTGGTCAGGGCGTCGATTTGCGTTGTGGTCAAAGCCCGTAGAGCGGCAGTTTTGATGGCCCTAAGGTCAGCGATCTCGAAGGCTGCCATCTGTGCAGTACCAATGGCCCAGATGGTGCTGCTGGGGATGGCTGCGGCTTGCGCCGTGGTCAGTGCGATGATTTGTGCCGTACTGAACGCAGCAAAGTCCTCTGTCGTGAATCTCGAGATCGAAGTGGTTGAGAGGGCTGAGATGGCAGCTGTGCTCAGAGAGGTGACGATGGTGGCCATGGACAGTCCTTTAGCTCAATCAGGGTGGCGATCAGATTCAACAGGCGAGGGGTGCTTCAAAGCACCAACACAAGCACACCAAGCCGCAGAGTGAAATTTCACGCTGCAGCTTGTGGGCTGGTCGGTGCTAATTCGTAGACCTAACATGACATCTCGTGGTTTTCGTTTTCTAGAAACCTTTGTGGCTTTGTATCTTTGAGTTCAGGCCACACCAGATGCCAGGCACGCTCATCACGCATGAAACCTTCTCGTTCCGACGGAATATCGGTGGCCTGTGCGTAAGTCTTAAGGTCGAAATGAAAGATAAAGCGGGGCTTTATTGATCAGGCCCGAAGGCTCTGTGACATGTGTCTCAGATGCTTGCTGTGGGGGGCCCGAAAGGTCTTGACAGACTGACTCTGATTGTCTTTTCGACCCATTCACCTTCAACTTGAGTCCGATGAAGCACTTGCCACTGTTTTTGTGCACTGCATCACAACAGGCACGATGCCTGCCGCATCCGACCCAAAATAAGCGGTCTCTCACCCTCATTGCGAGTGATTGTTGGTTGTGAGCTTGCCCAAAATCAAGGGGTTCCTATTACCCTGCCATGGCTGAGCAAAACGCACAAGATCGTAACCTTCCTGCTTCGCAGCGAAAACTGCTCAAAGCTCGGGAGGAGGGCAACTTGCCCCGCTCGCAAGACCTGAGCCACTTCATTGCCATGGCGGTGGGTGGCTGCGCCTTGGTGGTCATGGGGCCAGAGGTACTCAATTGGCTCAAAGAGCTCATGAGCTCAGGCTTGCGCTTTGATGCACAAACCCTGCGCCAACCCGACGTGATGGTGCGTCAACTTGAAGCTCTAACGCTCAAACTGCTGGTCGTTGTTTTGCCCCTGGGCTTGGTGATGCTGGTGGCAACGATGGTGAGCAATCTGTTGGTGGGTGGTTGGAACTTTGCGCTGACGGTGTTGATGCCGCGGTTCTCAATGCTCGACCCCCTTCAGGGCTGGACACGTCTTTTTAACAAGCGATCCTTCATCACTGCCATCAAGGGGGCCATTTTGGCTTTGCTACTGGGCTTTGTGGGCGGGCTTTACTTGAGCATGCGGATCAGTGATTTCAATGGCTCCTGGGGCATGTCGTTGCCTAATGGCATGACCCATGTGGGGCAAACCATCGTCATGGGTTTGTTTTTTTTGTTGCTGGTTTTGGGGTTGTTTGCGGTGGTTGATGCCCCATTGCAAAAAAAGCTTCATGCCGATCGACTCAAAATGAGCCATCAAGAACTCAAACAAGAGCAAAAAGAGTTAGAGGGCAATGCCGAAATCAAGAGCAAAATTAAAGTGCGCATGCGTGAGCTGTCCAAACGTCGCATGCTGGCGGCTGTACCCAAAGCCGATCTCGTGGTCATGAACCCCACCCACTATGCCGTGGCCCTGCAATATGACGAGCGCAAAATGGGTGCACCGCGCGTGGTGGCCAAAGGGGCCGACCTTTTTGCCCTGACCATTCGTGATATAGCCCAGTCATCCCAAGTGCCTGTGCTGCAAGCGCCTGTGCTGGCGCGGGCCTTGTATGCCCATGCGGAGCTTGACCACGAGGTGCCTGCCGCCTTGTTTGCTGCGGTGGCTCAGGTGCTGGCCTATGTCTACCAACTGCGAGCGGCACTAGCAGGCAACGCCCCGCTGCCACCTGTGCCATCGTTGCTGCCCGTCCCTGCTGAGCTTGACCCTCATCAGGCTCGCCCAAGGTGATCGGCTTATTGAGCATCGATGCATTCGCGCCCATGGGGATTGCATGAAGGGCCGAGGGGGAGGGCAGGTGAGGGGGGAACGTAGGTGGCATGCGGGAGTCAGGTCTCAATACGGCCGGCATCATTGGATTTTGGCGACAGTCCGGCTCAGTCGGTTAACCAAACGCTCGATGAGCATGGCGTCAACCGCCAGCGAGTACGTAGGTTTCCCGCATTAGCTACGGCCTACTTCTGTACCCCTCGGAACTGAAGATGCTGTGTCCCTGCACCATGCCCAGCGTACTCAACTGATTTTTCTGTTCGGCCGCTCGCGCGAGCCCCGCCAACAGCACTGCGATCAAGCGGTGTTCACCGCACCTTCACAGACGCCTTGTCTTTAAGCTTGCTGTCAGGATAAATAATGACTTTGGCGCCGACAGGCAAGCCCGTTTTTACCCAAGCATTCATGCCGTTGCGGGCTTCAACATGAACCTCTCGCAGGTGAGCATGGCCACTCTCCAACACGAAGATCCCGGAGCGTGATCCGATGGGAAACAAGGCGCTGACCGGCACCATGACGGCGTGGTCTACCACCTGCACCAGCACGCGCACGTCGACCTTGTAGCCGTCGCCCAGCGGTTGCAAGAGCGCCGCTGGGGCAGTGATGTCGATGACGACATTGACGCGCTGCTCCTCCACACCCAAGGCTGAGACCTTGGTGAACGCGGCGGGCTCCACCCAGCGCACTAGGCCGGTTAAGGCTTGTGCCCCCCCCCAGTTCAGCAACTGCACGGCTGCGCCAGGGCGCACCTGCGTGGCGTCTTCGGTGAGGATGTCCACCACCACTTCCAGTTTGGAGGGGTCGCCCAGTTCAACCAGGCCTGAGCCCGCCATGACGCTGGATTCACTTTGCTGCAGTACTTTTAACACCTTGCCATTCACGGGCGCCTTGACCGCAAAGCTTGGTTGCTGCCCACCCAGGGGCGCCTGCGCAAACTGCTGGCGTGCGGCCTCGGACTGCTCCAGCTCGTGGCGGGCGGCGTTTTCCTCCTCTCGTGCGCTTTCGAGTTCTTGGGCCCGCAGGCGCGAGTTCAGGCGCAGCGCCTCGTTCTGGTTCAGCGACACGAAGCCTTGCAGGGCCAGCGCCTCGCTGCGCCTAAGCTCCGCCTCGGCCTGGGCCAACGCAGCTTCAGCGCGACCCACATTGGCCTGGGTCCGGGCCAGGCCGGACGCTGTGGCTGCAATGCGCGCTGCTTGCTCGGCGCGGGTGCGCTGATCCAGCAGAGCAGGCGCCATTGGCCACAGCAGCGCCACCGTGTCACCTTGCACCACGCTATCGCCTTGCTTGAGCAGCACGCGGCCCACGCGGCCGGCTAAGGGGGCCGATACGGTGTAGCGGTCACGCACGCGCGTCTTGCCGTACTCTTGCACGGCACGCTCAAACCTGCCCTGCGTGACTTGGGCCACTTCAACGGTCAATGCATGGGGATAGAAGGCCCACACCAGCAGCGCCACCACCAGCAGGCCGACTCCGCCGACGATGAGGTTGCGCTTGAGATGCGACTTGGCTGCGGGTGATGGGGCAGGCGCAGGAGGTGCGGCTCGCTTGGCTGCCTTGCCTGGCACTTGTTCAGGGGCCGCCGCGGTTGGCGGTGCTGGAGGCGGTGTCGGCGGCGGCACTGTTGTTGTCGAAACGGGAGATGCGGCCGGGGTGAGTTCGGTTGTCATGCTGATTTCAGAGGGTTCAATTCAAGGCGCTGATGGGTTCATTCGCGGGTCTTCAGCACGCTGACCAGATCAAGCCTATCTACGCGGCTTCGCACGATGAAGGCGCTGACTATTGCAGCCAGCACCACGCACAAGGCGGAGAACGCATAGGTGGCCGGCGAGATCACGAATGGAAAGAAAAATTCATCCGTCTGGATCGCGCTGACGATGCCCTTGGAGAGGCCATAGCCCAGTAGCATCCCCAGCGGCATGGCCAGCACGATCTCGATGGCCAGCTCTCCCAGCAAAATCGCCGACACCTCGGAGCGGGTGAAGCCCAGCACCCGCAGGCTCGCCAGCTCCCAGGCGCGCTCGGCCAGGGCAATGCGGGCGTGGTTGTAGACCACGCCCACCGCGATCACGACGGCAAACGTGGTCAGGACCGCACTGAACACGAGCAGGTTGCCCACCGTCGCGTCCTCGATGTTTTTGGCCATGGCCGATTTGCTGATGACCAGGCTCACGCGCGGCAAACTCTGCAGCCGCTGCAGCAGCGCGGGCTCGAAGCCACGCTCTACAGCCAGGGCAAAGCTGTCCACCATGTCGCCCTCGCGAAGCAGTGCATTCAGCGTGCTGCGATCGAGGTAAGCGTTCAGGCCCAGCATCTCGTGCACGAGGCCGGTGACCGTCAGCTCCAGCACCTCGCGGCGGCCCTCTTGCAGTTCCACCCGCACGGTGTCGCCCACTTGCCGGTGCAGTTTGATCGCCAGGCGGTCCGTCAGCAGCAAGCCATTGAGCGGGGTGGCATAGGCGTGGAAGCTCATGTCGACGATGCGGCTCAGTTCGGGATGCTGTGGTTTGCCAACCAGTTGGCCGCGCCAGCTATAGTGGGCATTGACCAGCCGTACCGGAACGCTGCGCTGCTGCTCCACGGCCGTGACGTGGGGCAGTTTGCCCAGAGCGAACAATACCCGGGCGGGCGTGGCCTCTAGCAACGCGCCCATGACATCGCCCCGAATCACCTGGCGAAACTGGGTCTCCATCAACACAGCTACCGAGTCGCGCATGAAGGAGCCGGTCACCACGATGGCCATCGACATCGCCACGCCAAACACCGTGAGGCTGGTGCGCAACGGACGGCGCATCATCGTGCGCAGCACCATGCGCCAGGCCGGCGAGATGAACTTCTGCAGCTCCCAGCGCTCGATCAGCATGGGCTTGTAGATGCCGGGCGACGGCGCGCGCATCGCCTCGGCTGGGGGCAGCATCACGGTCGCGCGAATCGCGCTGACGGTGGCCAGCACAGCCGCCCCCAGCGCCACGCCCACGGCCACCAGCACGAGGTCGGGCCGCAGTCGAAAGGGAATTTCTGGGAAGCGAAAGCTGTTCGCATACATCCCCACGAGCCCCTTGCCCATCACGGCACCCAGGGCGAGGCCCAGAACGATCCCCACCGTCACGATGAGAAGCACCAGCTTGAGGTAGTGCAGGCCGATTGCCCTGTTGTCGTAGCCCAGCGCCTTGAGTGCGGCCACCTGCTCGCGCTGCGTGGCAATCTGCCGCCCCAGTACCACGTTGAGCAAGAAGGCCGCCACAGCCAGAAAGATGGTGGGCAGCACCGTGCCCATCACCCGCTGTTGCGAGATTTCGGAGCTGAGCGTGCGGTGGGACATCTGCAGGTCGCGTCCGTGCGCGTTGTTGCCGCCATAACGCGCCAGCAAGCGGTCGAGTTGATCGATGACCGCACCCTCGCTGGCACCGGGGGCGAGGCGAACCGCCACCTGATTGAACGCGCCCTCCATGCTGTAGGCAGCGGCCAGTGCGCGCTTGTCCACCCAGAACACGCCAAAGCCGCTGCGATCCGGCGAACCGCCCAGGCCAGCAAACACGTACTCCGGCGATAGCGCTAGGCCGACGATCAGCAACTCCTGTCGCCGGCCGTTGATGAGCGCGGTGACTCGGTCGCCGGGTTCGAGCCCGCGCGCCAAGGCAAAGCCATCAGACACCAGCGTCTCCATGGCCTCGTTTTGACGTTCACTGGGCATTCGACCTCTGCCCAGGCTGACGATGTTCAGCCGCTGCGGCACAAGCGGGTCCAGCCCCAACAGCAGCCCGACGATGGGGTCGGCCACATTGGCGATGCTGATCGGCACCACCTGCGCCTGCGAGGTCTCCACATGCGCCGCACCCGCCATAGCGCGCAACTGCGGCTCCAGCGAAAGCGGCGCACGCTTGAGGCTGGCAAACACATCGGCAAAGCGCGCGTTGGTGTAGTAAAGATCGCGCGACCACGACAGGGCGTCGTAGGCACTGAAGCTGGTGATGAAGCCCGCCACACCACTGGCCACCACCAGCGCAATCGTGAGCGCCTGGCTCCACATCAGCGACAGGTCGCGCAGCAGCTTTTTGTCCAGGGTCTTCATGTCAGCGTTGCGAGGTGGGCTACCAAGTCAGCTCGGAGGGCTTGAGCTTGTGGGCGTTGACCTCGATGCGCTGCACCCGACCTTCACCCAGGTACAGCACCCGATCAGCCATGCCTTTGATGGCCGCGTTGTGGGTGATGACGATGGCCGTCGTGCCCAGGTCGCGGTTAATGTCGGCAATGACTTCGAGCACCAGCTTGCCGGTCACATAGTCCAGCGCGCCTGTGGGCTCGTCGCACAGCAGCACGTCCGGGCGCTTCACGATGGCCCGTGCAATTGCCACCCGCTGCTGTTCGCCGCCCGAGAGTTGGGAAGGAAAGTGATCCACGCGGTCCGCTAGGCCTACCAGTGTCAACGCCTCCAAGGCAGGCATGGGGTTGGTGGCAATGTCGGTTACCAACTCCACGTTCTCGCGCACCGTGAGGCTGGGGATCAAGTTGTAGAACTGGAAGACAAACCCTACATGCTCGCGGCGGTAGCCGGTCAATTCTGCGTCCGTGGCGAGCGTCAAATCATGGGCTGCAAACTGTGCGCTCCCGTTGGTGGGGCTGTCTAACCCGCCCAGGATGTTGAGCAGCGTTGACTTGCCACTGCCCGAAGGCCCCAGCAAAACGATGAACTCGCCCTTGTAGATCGTCAGGTCGACATCGATCAGCGCGATGACCTTCACCTCACCCATTTGGTAGGTCTTGGCCAGTCCCTTGACGGTGAAGATGCAAGGGCCCTGGGGTGGCGCGGTGGTCTGCGCTGGCTGGGGGGGGCTGTCGGGCATTGTGGTTTACTGTGTACCGGGTTGGCCAAAGCGGTCTGTTCGATCGCCGACATATACCCATCTTCAGTTCCGATGGGTATATACCCATTCAACCTGAAGATGCGGTGTCGTCCAAGAGATTGAAGGGTTCAGTCACAGAGGCTGCGAATGCGGCCGGTCTGTGCGTTTGTCTACGCAGCAAATCCTTGGGCCATCGTCGCAATGTTCGCCAACGAACCGACCGTGCGCGGCGCATTAACCGAAGATTGCGCTGCGGGCTCTGCCGCTGAGGGTTCCGTTAGAGGTGCGTTGCGAGGCTTGGTGCAAATCAGGTTAACAGTTTGAGGACAGTTCAGGATGATTTCCCGTCAGTCCTCACCCTGAAACCAGGGTACGGACTTTGACCGCCTGTGTTACCCGAAAACAGCACTTTTTGAACTACGCTGCCCCCCCCGATTTCAGCTGCCCAATTGGCATAATTCTAAGGAGTGTTGCGTATGGAACCCCTGTTTCGATTCGTGCTGAATAGACCGCCTGTCGCACAAGACCCCGCCAATCCGAGTATTCGCTTAACGCAGGATTCGCCCTATCAAAATGCATTGCGGCGTTTGGACGGTACCGGCAATCGAGAGGGGCTCAAGGAGCTTGCCATCGCCTTCATCGAGAGTCCCCAGTTTATAGGCGGCCCCGAAGATACACCGCAAAGCAAAGCCATCGGAACGCTTGCAGAAAAACTAGATGCGCTCGAACGCGAACATGATTTGGGCGCAAAGGCGGTCGCGCAGGCCATCGAATCGGCCTTCGATAGATCGGCGCCCGATGTGGCTGGCTCGGATGACATCAAGCAAGCTTTGGCCAGGCTTCGCGACAGCATCACCGCTATCAAGCAAGTTCCCGCCGAACACGGCAGGCCTTTAGAAGCGCTGACTCAACAGCTCCGAACGATAGAACTTGTCGAGAAAGTGTCGAGCCAGCCGGATTTTCCTGCTAACGCTGCCGCCTTGAAGCGCTACCGCCGACGCTCGCTCGAGCTTGCGTCCAAAGATCGGCTGCCTTCGGTTCTTCGCCCCTCCGATGCCGACCGAAAGAAAGCCGACCAGGAGCGCGAAAAACAGCAAGAGGGGCGGACCAAGGCGATCGAGGGTCTAGTGGCCAAGCATCGCGAGCTCGGTTCTGCGCTGCAAGAACTCACCCAACTGAACGGCCCCAGTTTTGAGGTCAGTATCCAAGAACCGTCCGAGAGCCAACCGCCGACTGCGGGCTTGGAACTGGAGTCGATGCTTCGGCACAGCGCCTCATTCTCGGAGAAGCTTTCGGACATGCAGCTCAAGCACTTCGAGCGGCTGATCGAAGCGCCCAGGGACGAAATCCCGTCGCGATTCAACTCCATCGCACCCACCATCGAGAAGACAACCGTTCGATCAACCTCTTCGGCCGGTGCCCCAGCGGTCTCGCTAGCCCAGTTCCGCAAAGAAGGGCTTCGCCTCCTTCCCGAAGCGGTCCGCGCGCTCTCGGAACAGACCCACAAGACCTTGGCCGCAGGAAAATTATCGGCCGAACGCGATGGGATCGAGAAAATGGTCGCTACGCTGACGTTAGCTCGGGAAAACACGCAGAGGAAACTGCAGGCTGCAACAGGCCCCTTGGTCGAGCGGCGCTTGCGCAAGGTAGGCAACACTCTGGTCGCCACCAAGACCACCAAAGTCTCGCTCTGGAGTTCGGCCTACGACTTCAATGAGGCCCTTGCGTTCATGCCATTCATTCCCTTCCCGGGTCTGGCCAGCGTGCCCACCTCTCGCGGCAAGGTTTCTCCAGCGGGCGTTGCTGATCTGCTCATGGTCCGCCAGCAGCTGGTCGGGTACGAGCGTGCAGATGTGGCGCATATCGAGAACGTGCTCAAGGGCGAAGGCAAAGAACGGGAGCACACCACGCGACGCGAGACCGAACAGCTGACCTTCGTCGAAACCGAAATCTCGACCTCCGAAGAACGCGAGCTGGAAACCACCGACCGCTTCGAGATGACACGCGAAAGCAACCAGACCATCAAAGAAGACGCCTCGCTCAAGGCCGGATTGACGGTATCGGGCAAGTACGGACCTACCGTAGAGTTCACTGCCAGCGCCGAGGGATCGATGTCCCGCTCGAAGGAAGAATCCACCAAGTCCGCTTCCAGTTTTTCCCAGGACGTTACCCAGCGCAGTTCCAACAAGATCAGCGAACGGGTGCTCGAACGTTCCTCCTTGCGGGTGACCAATGAGGTCACTGAGAAGAACGTGCACAAGCTGGACAATGTGGGCGGTGCCGGGCACATCTCCGGCGTCTACCAGTGGGTCAACAAGGTCTATCGGGCCCAGATGTTCAACTACGGCCTGCGCACGATGTTCGACTTCATGGTGCCCGAGCCGGCTGCGTTCCTGATCAAGGCCATGCGAATGGCGCACGAAAGCAGCGTCGAATTGGAGAAGCCTGAAGAGTTCACCCTGACCCCCCAAGAGATCTCCGAGGTCAATTACGGTGACTGGGTTGCAGCCTACTCAGCAACTGATGTCGATCCGCCCCCGGAGATGTACAAAATCAAGGCGGTGGACTTCAAGGCCACCGACGAACAGCCTCCAACGATGCTGAGCCACTCCGGCCAGATCGTTATCGACGATGGCTATGAGGCCATCACCGCCTACATCGGTACTTTGGTATTCTTCTGGGCCGACAACTGGAAACTATTCGCAGTTGTAGGAAACAACTTCCTCGATGTCAGCATGAAGGCTGACAAGACCTATCGAGCCATACACACGGTCAGCATGAGCAATGAGAGCGGCTCGGTTCCCTTTGCGCTGATCACCAACCGGGTAGCCAGTCTCGGATTCTCGATCGAGGTCAAGTGCAAGCGCTCCGATCGGGCCCTGGCAAAGTGGCGCGCCGAGACCCACGCCAAGCTGACGTCGGCCTACCGCGCTCGCCTGAGCGAGTACGAAGAAAAGCTGGCTTCCATCGAGATGCAGGCCGGTGTCGCGATCCGCGGTGCCAACCCCGCCCTGAATCTGGAGCGCATGAAAGACGAGCTCAAGAAAGACTGCATTAGCATCATCACCGACCAGCACTACGACCTGTTCAATGCCATCCATGCCGCGCCCAGCACCGGCCTGCCGCAGATCAATGTCTCCGAAGCTGCAAAGGAAGGGGCCTACGTACGCTTCTTCGAACAGGCGTTTGAATGGGAGCACCTGACTTGGGTCACCTATCCCTATTTCTGGGGCCGCAAAAGCCAGTGGGATGAGCGCGTTGCCTACGACGATCCCGATCCTCTCTTCACGCAGTTCCTCAAGGCCGGATACTGCCGCGTTTGCGTCCCGGCCCGCCTTGGTTTCGAGGGTGCCATCGACCATTTCGTGACCTACGGCGAGCTGTGGGAAGGCGGCCCGTTGCCGACCATCAGCAGCCCACTTTACCTGCCCATCGCAGACGAGATCGCCGAGCGCTTGGATCGGCCCGGAGACGAGATTGCGCAGGGCGATCCGTGGACCGTACGTATCCCCACCTCCCTGGTGCACCTGCGACCCGACGATAAACTTCCCAAATGGGCCCAAAACCCCGATGGAGAGTGGGTGGAGGTCTGATCGCTATATCGACACGGACGAGATGCGATGACGGGAAACATCAAGGACTACGAGGCAGCCCTGGCCGAGGAGAACACGCGCCTGTCGTCCCTGCTGAGAAGCGGGACGGCCGGGGTGTCGATGATCGCGGTGTCCAGACGCGCCAGTCAGATCATGGCCGAGCAGCTGAAGACCCCGAATTCGGTACTGGTCTACGACAAAATGCCCTCCAACAACCGCGGGCTCAGAGGCGCGGATCGGTGGCGTTCGGACTGCGAGAGCCAGGCTGATGGCGAACTCAACCCGCAGTATCTTCTCCCTGCCGACTACGCCCGCAAATTCGGCGAGTATGTCGATCTAGGCAAGCAGCTGATCGCCGACAAACGCGTGCGTCAGCATGCGGTGATCGACAAGCAAAATGGCGTGAGCTATCTCGTCTACGGCGAGAAGCCGATCATCGGAGAGACCATGGCTCTGGTTGCCAGCGAATTGCTGGCCTGGTTCAAGACCCAGCCCAACTCCAAACCCGTCATGTCCATGAGCGCCCAAGCAGGCTTGGCCACCATGCTCAGCGAGCGAATGGATCTGGTGGTGGAGATCCGAATGGCGCAAGAAGCTCCGCTTGACAGCGAAGTGCGCGCCATCCCCATCGATCGGCCCGCCGTAGTAGAGGGCATGGAGCTGGCGATCAGCCTTATTCCTTATGTAGGCAATGTCGTAGCTGCGTACGAGGCCTACGCAGGCCGCGACCTGTTCGGATACAAGCTGACCGACGTGGAGCGGGGCATCTTGGCCGCCACGGTCCTGCTTCCCATCGCAGGGCGTTTGGTAAAGGGCGGCAGGATCCTCTACACCGAGGCGCGTCTGGTCTCGCTCTACGGGCGTGAGGCTGCGGGCTGGAGCAAGGTGGTGAGCGCTAGCGGTCGGGCCGAGACGGCCTCGGGAGGCAAGGCCCTTAGGCAGGTGGAACAGGCTGGAGCTGAGCTTTGCGCGCAGAAGCAACTGGTGGGCCAAACGGCGAAGGACGCAGCTTCTGCGATTCCGGCGATCGTCAAAGGATCTGGCGCTGCCTCGTCGGTCATCGATCCGGCGGTAGGCAACTTGCTGGGCCAGCTACAGAAGTCCAATGCAGCAATGAAGTCCTTGGATGCACCTGCGCTGCTGCGCGTTCTGGAGAAAGGCCCCAACGTAGATCATCTGAAAGGGCAGCTATTGGAAGAGCTGATTGAGAGCCAACTCATGCCTTGGCTGCGTACGCGCGCCGGAGAAATGGCATTGGGCCTCAAAGTGCCTGTAGGCAAAAAGCTGGAGTTCATCCCTGGCCATATGATCAGAGATCTGAAAGGTCGCCAGATCTCTGATGGCATTTTGGCCTTCCGCAACAACGGGGAACTCCACATCGTCGGTGTCTTCGAAGCCAAGGCAGGTAAGAACGCCGCACGCGAACTCAGCCTGGCCAAAGGTTCCACGTCCTCACTGACCCAAGCCGATAAAGCAGAGCTGCGCGCCAACGCCAAGGATGTATGGCGCGATCGTCAAGCCGAAGCGAAGCTGGCCGGCCAGCCCTTCTCGGAAAAGATCGAAGACATCATGACCGAGTACGCGCTTTCCGAGCGCGGAGGGCAGGTCAGGCGCGATATCGAGCGTCTCGCCCCATCCGGAGGAAAGGCAACTTTGCGGGTCGGCTCGGAGCGCCTGGTCATCAACATGTCCCCCACGCAAACCAAATTTTTCGGTGTCGTCCCCAAAAACGTCGCGCTGGCCACAATTGAGGCTCAGCTCAAAGCCGAGAAGGTGACTTACGAGATGCTGGCGGTAGATATCAAAGACACCGAGCTCAAGTCGCTGGCCGAGAATATGCAGGCATTGGCGCAGACGCTGGCTGCGGCGCCACCATAAGGGCGTGGTTCAAACTTTGGTAACAGTTTGACGACTGTTCCGGATGATAGCGCAAGGGTCCCAGGCCGCGCATTGCTCGCTCGCCCGTCAAAATTCAGCTCGATTGTGTCTTGCAGACACAATACGACCGACTCTGCGCGCATGCGCTTCTAGCAAATCGCTGGAGCTGACGTTCTCGTTAGCTAACAGCCGGTATGCAGCCGCCATCGCCGC
>JANMEO010000220.1:0-6634 GCA_031376995.1 Burkholderiales bacterium | reverse complement strand
ATGGGCATCTTTCATTATCGAAACTCATTGCAATGGTAAGGGATCGAGAATGACATTTCAAGAATTATTTTCGAGAATCGCAACGCCTTGAATTTGCGTGCCATGTGTCGGCCTGGTGTCACCTCTCAAAATCCCTCGTTTTCAAGAAGAAAGAGACTGCATGCCCGTCGTTCCATTTTTCCTCCACTGCACGTGCGTCAGTGAGTTTTTCCTGATGACCGACGGAGCACGGCATGCGCGCTGACCAAAGTAGCAAACGGCTGACCATTCTGTCGGAAGCGGAGAAGACTGCGCTGTATGGATTGCCCGATTTCGATGATTTTCAGCGAATCGAATTTTTTGCCATGACGGAGGCTGAACATGCGCTGGCATTCGTGCGGAAAGGGTTGGCCGCGCAACTGTACTGCCTATTGCAAATAGGCTACTTCAAGGCCAAGCACGCCTTCTTCCGCTTCTCTTTGGACGATGCACCAACGCAAGACATCGCATTCCTCATGCAACGGTATTTTCCAGGGCAGGTGTTAGCCCTGCAGAAGGTGAACGACAACGAGCGTTACCTGCCACGCAAAGAAATTGCGGCGTTGTTGGGGTTTCGCCTCTGGACTGATGAAGACTTGCCTGGACTTCTCAACAAAGCAACGTTGCTGGCCAGAACGGACGTGTCGCCTACTTTTCTGTTGGCCGAGCTGATGGTGTTTTTGGTTGGTCAGCGCATCGTGCGGCCTGGCTACACCACGATACAAGACTTGATCGCAAATGCCCTCACTACCGAACGTGAACGTCTTGAGCAGCTAGTCGAATCGGCCTTGACCGATACGACACGCGCCGCGCTGCAAGAGTTGCTCGTGCGTGAGAACACCTTGTCCGAATTGGCTGCCCTCAAGCAGGACGCCAAGAGTTTTCGCTACCTCCAGATGAGCATGGAGCGCCAAAAGCGCCTCACCCTGGCGCCCCTGTACACCATCGCCAAAACCCTGCTGCCAAGCCTTGATATCTCGCAGCTCAACATCGCCTACTACGCCAGTCTGGCCAACTTTTACACGATCTACGATTTACGGCGCTTCAAGCCCGGCCAGACCAACCTGTATTTGCTGTGCTACGCCTGGCAGCGTTACCGGCAACTCACCGACAACATTGTGGAAGCCTTTGGCTACCACACCCGTCATCTGGAAGACGACACCAAGGCAGTTGCCAACCAGCAGGCGGCCAAAATACACAATGAACGTCAGCAAGCCACACCACGGGTTGGCGAGCTGCTCTTGCTGTACGTGGATGACTCGCTCACAGACGTGACCCCTTTCGGCACGGTGCGCAGCAAGGCTTTCCGAATCATGCCCGAGGAGAAACTGCGCTCGACCGGCAAGCTCCTGACGGAGACGCCTGTCAGCCAGATGGATTTGCGTTGGCAAGCGGTGGACAAACAGAGCGGACTTTGCACGAAAAATCTGCGGCCGCTGGCCACGGCCTTGGAGTTCGCCAGTAGTAGCGCCAGAGGTAACGCCTGGCTGGCAGCGTTGCAATGGATGAAAGAGGTCTTTGCTGGCCAACAGAGCCTTGCCAAGCAGCCGCTGGCTAAGATTCCGCCGCGCACCATACCCAATCGATTGCGCAATTTTTTGCTAAGCTTTGACGAGGAAGGTAAGCCAGTTGGCCTACGTGCTGACCGGTACGAATTTTGGATTTACAGGCAACTGCGCAAGCGCCTCGACACGGGTGACATTTATCTGGACGACAGTGTGCAGCACCGGCGTTTTGCCGATGACCTGGTGTCTATGGAGGACAAGGACGAAGCCCTCAAGGCACTGGACATTCCTTGGTTGCGTCTGCCGGCTGACCAAGCGCTTGATGCCTTGTTTGTCGAACTGGATAAGCAGTGGCGGGCGTTTGATTCCGAGCTGCGCAGCGGCAAGCTCAAGCACCTGGAGTTTGACCCAGTAAAACAAACGTTGACGTGGCACCGGCCCAAGGCCGACAAGGACAAGCAACTGCAGCAAGGCTTCTATGGCAAGCTGCAGGCCCGCGACGTTGCCGACGTATTCCGGTTTGTGAATGAGCGGTGCAGCTTTCTCTCGGCCATGAAGCCCTTGCAGCCACGGTATGCCAAGAAAGTCGCCGACGCTGACAGCCTGATGGCGGTGATCATTGCGCAGGCCATGAACCATGGCAACTTCAAAATGGCGGAGACCTGCGACATCCCATACCACGTCCTGGAGGCCACGCACCAGCAGCATCTGCGACCGGCCACGCTGATTGGGGCGAACAACATCCTCAGCAACTTCATTGCCAGCCTGCCCATCTTCCCGTATTACTCCATCGACATGGACGTGTTGTACGGTAGCGTGGACGGGCAAAAGTTTTCCGCAGCCTCCCCGACGCTCAAGGCACGGCACTCACGCAAATATTTTGGGGGCATGGACCGTGGGGTAGTGGCCTACACCCTCCTGGCCAACCATGTGGCTCTGCAAACCCAGATGCTGAGTGCCAACCAGCATGAAAGCTACTGGGTGTTTGACATCTGCTACAACAACACGTCCGACATTAGGCCAACCACGATCACGGGCGACATGCACTGCATCAACATGGCCAACTTTGCCATCCTGCACTGGTTTGGCATGAACCTGGCGCCACGATTCACCAATTTGCATGCCCAGTTGAAGCACCTCTACTGCGGCCCTGACCAGGAGGGTTATGATAAATTCCTGATTCAGCCCGTGGGACAGATTGACCGTCATCTGATTGAAGCCGAAAAATCCAACTTGGATCACATTGCCGCCACCCTGGGTCTAAAGGAAATGAGCCAAAGCGTGCTGGTGCGCAAAATCTGTACCCTGTCCGGCCACCACCGCACACGCAAGGCTCTCTTCGAGTATGACAAGCTGATCCGCACGATCTACACGCTGCGCTACTTGCGCGACCCTCAATTGCAGCGTGATGTCCACCGCTCGGAAAACCGCATTGAGTCCTACCATCACCTACGCTCCACCATCGCCCAGGTCAACGGAAAGAAGGAACTGACCGGGCTTACCGACCTGGAAGTGGACATCGCCAACCAGTGTGGCCGGCTGATTGCCAATGTGGTGATTGCATATAACTCGATGCTGCTGTCTGGGTTGCTTGGCCGGTATCTGGCAGCTGGCAATCAAAAGGTGCTGGACTTGCTCAGGCGGATTTCACCGGCAGCATGGCAGCATCTGCATTTCTTGGGGCACTATGCCTTCAGAGGCAAGCACAATCCCATTGATTTGGAGGCTGTTTTGGCGGGGGTGATTTTGAGCCCTTAAAGATTTCGCGGGGTTGGGCGTACAACCCCATCAACCTGAGAGGCTTCAGTACCCGCAGTCAAGCCTTGCCTCGCCCGATCAGCGCTTGAGTCAGCCGGATCGGCTAAAAAGCCGAGGGGGTGTCCGGTTACGAGCGAGCTGCCCCTGCTTTACGCAGTTCGTCGAGCTTATCCAATATGAATTTTTCGCGCTCGTTGTTTGGCATGGTCATCATGCTTCGGACCTTATCTTGTGGCACCAAATGCACGGCTTGCGATTCCCAGCCAACATCGGCAGGTGTGCCACCGATGCGTTTTGCGAGGTAATAGCGCGTGGTTGTGTGGTGGCCTTTGTAATCGGCGATAAAACCGGTCAACTCAACCTGCAGCCCCGATTCTTCGTAAGCTTCCTTGCGTGCGGTCGACTGTAGCGACCATGATTCCCGAGTTGACTTGTCCCAGTCCCAGTCCCGTCGTCCCTTTGGAAACGTGTTAGTCATCCCAGCAAATCCTCCCGTTGGTGCGACAACCCAGACCCGGCCATCATCTTCAAGAATCACCACCCCCGCCGCTCGAATATCGTCGCGGGGTGGTGGTTCATTCGGTAATTGTTTGTCCCCGGCCTTCCACTGCTTCCGGGTGGTGGGGACGTCGGTCCAGGGCTCGAGGGGGATGGCGCTTCGTGGTATGGATGTTGGTAAGCCGGTCGCTGGGTTGAATACCAGTTTCCCGGCTGGGCTTGTTTCAATCGAGACAGGTGCAAAGCTGGCGAGCTTCTTAGAATCGCGAAAATCGTCACACGCTGTGTCGAGAATGTCCGTCGGCTTGTATGGCAAGCGTAACAATGCCTGATAGTTCTGATGATCTTTGAATTTATCTTTGTTGGCGATCACGTCTTTAAGAATACTTCGATCATGATCATTGGCGCATTCGAAAGTCACCCTGATAGGCTGTCCTGAATTTTCAGCATGTCGGTCAACCGCAGCCAAGGCGAGCGCAGCCATCTGTTCGAAGGGGATGCCAGCCTTTGTTGGTTGCGTTGGTCGCAGCAGGGTGGCTGGGAATCTGATCGATTCATGGTGATGACGGGCGGCTATTGCGAGCCTGTTGTCGAGTTTTTTCACGACGACCTCTGGCAAATCGGGGCGGGTATCGTGCTGCTGCTTTGCTCTTGAACTCGTATTTAAGACGTGATGTGGATGCCCTGGGTGGTTGAGCTGCAACTTTTTCGATGGGGGGGGAGATAGACTCGAATCGGAGATGAGGCGCTTTTTGCGACTTTCTGGATCGGTGGTGCGTGCGGCATCAAGCCCGTCTTTGAAGTCATGCTTGTGATTTCGATCGACGTCCATGCCTTTGACTGGCATGGTCTTGATATCACCTTGGACGGTGTCTATTTGAGGCGCAACTGCTTTTGAGTAAGTCACTGTTTTCAATGGGACGACACGGGCCGACGACTGCGCTCGGCGAGGGCGAATCTCTGGGACGGCCACTTGCTGCTGGGGCTGCCTCTGGTGCTCTTCCAAGTTTTTCTCGAGCGCAACCACCAACTGCTCCACCTGTTGCAGCGAATGCACAAACCCGGGCCTGATCTCTCTTTGCGCTTGGATGAACTGCTGGAGTTGAAGCTCGATTTCCTCGTTGGTTGTGATTGAGCCATCTTCGATTCGCAGGCAAAGGTCTCTGTAGGTCATGAGCGTCGCATTGCGACCATAACCGGCGTGGCTGAGGGTCAGGGGTTCGCTTTGGGACCCGTCAGACCGCTTGGTCAGCAAGACGAGATGCTCGTTCATCAGGGTGCTGGCGTCTGCGATCGCCTCTGCATGAAGTACGGCATTTTGAAATGGCAAGCCTGCTTGGGTGATTGGTACGGTGAGCTCGCGGTTGTCGTTGTGTGTGTCTTTCACAGTCAGGTGATACCGGAGGCAGTGCCTGCTGGAAGATTGCTGCTGTTCACGCTCGAAGCCAACGACTTCGAAGCGATTTCCCAAAATCAGCGGCTGGTCCTCGCTTTGCTCACGCATTTTCTGCAGCAACTGGATGACTGCCGTATTAGAGCGGCTCTGTTTGCCTCTGTTTGTGCGCTCAGACACAAACTGATAAATGCCTAATCCCGACTCGAGTCCGGCAACCAGGAAGTCTTTGCATGTTTCTTCGGGCGGTGACTGGCCAATGCTGTAGGTGGTGCATGGTTGGGCTTGCGCAGTTGCTCCACTGTTGCCACGCGCAATTTCAAACATGCTGGCATGAATCGGCTTGAGATTGGCAGCTGATGGCGAAGTCGCGTTGATCCGGACAGTTGCTGCGTTGTCCGGGCAGGGCAACTGCGTCACGTTGGGCTCAACGACCGTTTTGTCAAAATACTTGACAGGCGCTCTATGGTTGAGCAAGCTGTTCCACCAACCTCGCAGTCGCTCGAAACGCAAGGCTGAAGGGCTTGGATGACTTGGTGAACTTGCGGGTCGCGTTGTGCCGATGGGGGAGAAGTTGGATGGGTTCGCGTGCCTGTGTTGTGCGGCGGATACTGCAAAAGATGGCATGATTCAATCCAGAAAATGACACAGCGATGTCAATGAAACGCAATCGGCGATGGTGCAGATACCTCTGGCTTGCTAAGCAACGGAGGAGCCTACCCCCTCAGAGCTGAAGATGCTGCGTCTTCTTCACTCAGCGCCTCCGGCCGGTTATCTTTGAGCGTTGAGATAGAATTTTCACTTCGCTCATGCGCTGCATTTTGCGCGCGCTCGATATCACAGTGCTTTAATGGCTTGGTCCTTAGGTCAGAAGCCACTGAGAATGAGGCGCCCTTGCCATTGTACAAGGCCTTGAGCAGGTTGATCACCCATCACGTTTCGCCCGCTTACATGGGCACATGTGTCGGCTGATCAACTCAACTCACTTTCCTCCATGCGTACTTTTGGATCTTGTCATCATAAAAAATACCGCCTCATTCGCTTCAATTGAGCGAATTGTTGGGTTGACTTCGGCCCACACGTCATAGAACAGTAAGTCTGCGCAGACTACCACCCCGTCACCTTGTCGTGACTGACTGGGGCATCAACCTAGAAACGGCAGTTGACCGCTTTTATCCGCAAGGAAACCCTGATGAATACTGATATTTGGGTCCACGAAAGCCTTCACCTTGTGGGTGAGAGCGCTACGCACCCGAGTGAGCCGCGCTGTGGGCGTCTGGCGGCGTTGCTCCTCCTTGTGGGCATGAGCCCACCGCGTCGTCGCGCCTTGCCAAACACCCACATCGCAGCCCACTCGGGCACGTTCAACTGCCGTTTCTAGTTTAAACGAGTTGACATTTAATAGACTGGTCTATATTCTAGTCTGGGTGGTTTGACAAGGAGCAAGTGATGAACATCGAAG
>JANMEO010000200.1:0-2989 GCA_031376995.1 Burkholderiales bacterium | reverse complement strand
GTTACTGGCACAAGACTTTGGTGCCAAATTTGCCACAGTGTTGCGCACCGAAAATGACGCCTTGCGCGAACTGGCCAGCTTATGGAAGGTGACACTTGGCGATGCAGATCCGTGCTTAGAGGCGGCCATGGGTCACCTGTTGTGTTATCGAGAAAATGCCACTTTGGCCCTGATCCGCGAATTGGACCGGCCCGTGATCATGGCCCTCAAAGATGAGGTTCATCGCCCTGTCTATGCGTTGCTTGTGGGATTAGGTCCAGAAAGTGCCAAACTGCGCATGGGAGGACACACCGAGAATGTGTCTCTGATCTCCTTGGCTGCTTTGTGGCGCGGCGAGTTGGCTACTTTTTGGCGATCCCCTGTAGGGTTCACCTCCAAACTCAGTGAGGGCCAATCCAGCCCCATGATTAAGCAGGTGGCCACGCAACTGGCTCGATATTTTGGCGAGCCACCACCGAGTTCAAAAGCGGTTTTTGACAACATCTTACGATCCAAGCTGTCTACATTCCAAATGGCCAGTGGGCTCAAACCGGATGGCATACCAGGCCCCACGACCTTCATGCAATTGAACCGCGTTTCAGGGGTTGACGAGCCGCGTTTAGAGCGTTTGGCCGCATCAATCCCATGACCTCGAGGGAATGATCAATGTCCTATATTCTTGATGCGTTGCGCAGGGCCGACTCCGAGCGTGAACGTGGCGGCATACCCGGCTTGAACGCTCAGTCTGGGTACGCTGACCCTGTTGATCGAAGCGCACGGCCTTGGTGGGCGCGGCCTTGGGCTTGGGTGGGGGCGGGCCTGTTGGGCGGCCTGGCGGTGGCCGCAGGCGCTGTGTGGATATTTTCTGGCTTATCGCCTACGGCCCCTACAGCTCCAGCTCCAGCCTTGCCCTATGCCACGCCCCCCCTCGCACGTGGTCGCGTCGAGACAACATTGGCGCCTGTTGACGTGGGGCCAGCTCCTTCGATGGCGCCGTTGGAAAGCATTGTGCCCACCACGACTGCGCTGAGCAACACCCCAGCTATTCGGCACGCGCCGCCCTTGACAGGGCTGCCGACTCAGCCTCTTGCTAAGGCTAAGCCAGCACCCTTAGAGCCACGCCAACCACTTGCCACTCCACTTGGACAGGCCGCAGAGCGTATTTACACCATGGCGGAGTTGCCGGTGGATATTCAGGCCAAATTGCCTAATTTGGTGATAGGAGGCGCTAGCTATTCTGAAGCCTCAGCGAGCAGGCTGGTCATCCTGAACGGACAGGTTTTTCACGAGGGTGAAAAAATTGCCACTGATCTCACATTAGAAAAAATTCAGCCAAAGTCAGCCATATTGAATTTCAAGGGTTACCGCTACGCTGTGAGCTATTGACTTCCTCCTTGGGCACGCCCAAAAAATTCAGCATGCGTGCTGAATTCTGTTCTCATTTCAAGCCTTGAACACTGGTTTAAACTTGGTTGTGCGGCTCCCTTTGCCTATCAATTTTCAAGCGTCACTTGACCACCCTCATTTCTGACGAGGCGCTGACAAGATTTGATAGGGCTGGTCACTGCCGGGTCCCTTGCATCCCTCACCAGGGCCAATCCCCATGTCTTCTGTTTTTATGCCCCCCGATTCACCGCTTCATCTCGCCGTCGATGAGGAGGTTGCCCGGCTGCGCACGCCTCCTCACTCCATCGAGGGTGAGCAGAGTGTTCTGGGCGGCTTGTTGCTCGATAACAGTGCTTGGGATCGCGCGGGTGACTTTTTGGTGGATAGCGATTTTTATCGTTTTGAACACCGGCTGATTTATGCGGCTGTCTCGAGTTTGATCAACGCAACCAAGCCTGCGGATGTGATTACTGTTTTTGAGCATTTACAAAGCCTTGGCAAAGCCGATGAGTGTGGTGGCTTGGTTTACCTGAATGCATTGGCGCGCAGCGTTCCCAGCGCTGCAAACATGCGCCGCTATGCCGAGATCGTGCGGGAACGTGCGGTGCTGCGCAAGTTGATTGCTGCCAGTGACGAAATAGCTACCACGGCCTTTAACCCCCAGGGTCGGCCTGTCGATCAAATTTTGGATGAAGCCGAAGGCAAAATTTTTCGCATTGGCGAAGAGGGCTCTAAGTCCAAGCAAGGCTTTTTCAGCATGGACAGTTTGGTTGTTCAACTGCTTGACCGGGTTACCGAGTTGCACGAAAACGGCGCTGAAGAAGTCACCGGTGTGCGCAGTGGTTTTTATGACCTCGACCGAATGACGGCGGGTCTGCAACCAGGCGATTTGATTGTGCTGGCTGCACGCCCATCGATGGGCAAGACCGCTTTTGCACTCAACATTGGCGAGCATGTGGCGGTGCAAGAAGGTTTGCCGGTGGTTGTATTCTCGATGGAAATGGGGGCAGCCCAACTGGCTTTGCGAATGGTGGGTTCTTTGGGGCGCATTGATCAAAGCCACTTGCGCACCGGCAAGCTGGCTGATGAGGAATGGTCTCGCTTGACGGGGGCCGTTGAAAAGCTCGGCAAAGTCAGCATGTACATCGATGAGACGGCGGGTCTCAGCCCCACCGAGTTGCGTGCTCGCGCACGCCGTCAAGCCCGACATTGCGGTCAGCTAGGGTTGATTGTGGTTGACTACCTGCAGCTGATGAGTGGCAGCGGTGGCAACAGTGAAGAAAACCGTGCCACAGTGATAGGTGAAATTTCTCGCAGCCTAAAATCTTTGGCCAAAGAACTGCGATGCCCAGTGATTGCATTGTCTCAACTCAACCGTTCGGTCGAGACTCGCACCGACAAGCGCCCCATGATGAGTGACTTGCGCGAGTCTGGTGCCATTGAGCAAGATGCTGACGTCATCATGTTCATCTATCGCGATGATTACTACACCAAAGAGGCCAGCAAAGAGCCTGGCGTTGCTGAGATCATCATTGCCAAGCAACGCAATGGCCCTACAGGGGTCATCAAATTGACCTTCTTGAAACCCTTAACCAAGTTTGACAACCTGGCCCCGGGCAGCGTG
>JANMEO010000154.1:0-22290 GCA_031376995.1 Burkholderiales bacterium | reverse complement strand
TCGATGGTGAGATAGGAAATGCAGCGCCTGGCATCCAAGCGATAGGGCGCGATGATGGCTTGGGTCGGGCACACATCGATGCAGGCCGTGCAACGCCCGCAGTGTGCGCTGCCCGCGGGTGTGTGGGGCAGTGAGATGTCCACAAAAATTTCGCCTAAAAAATAAAGCGATCCGGCTTGACGGTCGAGGGACAAGGTGTGTTTGCCTCGCCACCCCAAACCGCTGCGCACAGCCAACTCAACTTCAAGCACTGGGGCCGAATCCGTGAAAACGCGATGCCCCAAAGGCCCAAGCCATTGGGCCAATTGGACAGCAAGCTGCTGCAATCTTGAGCGCATCACCTTGTGATAGTCCCGCCCCCGCGCATAGAGCGACACCGTCGCTTGAGTGGGGTCGCCCAAACGAGCCCACTCCATGGCCCTCCACTTTGAGCCAGCCTGCTGAGGCAGGTAATCCATGCGGGCGGTGATGATGCTAAGGGTGCCCGGCACCAACTCTGTGGGGCGCGCCCGCTTGAGGCCATGACGCAGCATATAGTCCATCTCGCCATGAAAGCCTGCAGACAACCAGGCCAAAAGACCTGGCTCGGCGTCAGACAAATCGACACCCGATACCCCAATCTGTGAAAATCCGAGGGCCTTGGCTTGCTGCATGATTTTTTCTAGAGCCTCGGCAGGCTCAAGCCCCAAACATGGAGTAGAAGTCATTTGTTAATTCTTCAAAATCTGATTGAAACCTGGGATGGTGAAACCGCTTGCAGTCAAAGTGCTCATCAATTGGCCGAGCAGCCCGCGCTGGGCGACGCCATTATTGAGCTTCAAGGCGAACTTGGCGCTGGCAAAACAACGTTTGTACGCCAGTTGCTCTATGCCTTAGGCGTCCAGGGGCCAATCAAAAGCCCAACATACGCCCTGATGGAGTCCTACGTTACACCCCAAAACCTGTTGATTTCTCATTTTGATTTTTATCGACTCAATGATGCGCAAGAATGGGAAGATGCTGGATTTCGGGATATCTTTGCAGCCTCGGGTTTGAAATTGATCGAGTGGCCCGAGGTGGCCCGCGCTTTGCTGCCCACCCCTGACCTGCAATTGAATTGGGTAGTCTTGTCCGAGCATGTTCGGCACGTGCGCTGGGATGCACTGACACAGCGAGGCCTCACTCTTTTACCAAGGGGACACCATTGAGCTCAAATGGCATCAAACGCCGAGCTGCGCTGCAGGCAATGGGCACACTGGCGCTGGCACTGGCCGTCCATCAACGCAGCCATGGGGCGGAGATCGTGGCGGTTCGGGTCTGGCCAGCGGCTGACTACACCCGCATCACACTCGAAAGTGACACGGTCTTGTCAGCCCAACATTTTGTGATGAAAAACCCACCCCGACTGGTCATTGACATTCATGGCCTTGAAATGAACGTCACCTTGCGCGAGCTGAATGGCAAAGTGCGCTCAGAAGACCCCTTCATTGCCGGTATTCGAGCCGGGCAGTTTCAGCCGGGCGTCGTCCGCTTGGTGATGGACTTAAAGCAAAACGTTGCACCTCAGTTGTTTGGCATCCATCCCGTTGCAGCTTATCAGCACAGGCTCATTTTTGATCTGTACCCGGCAGCCGAGCAAGACCCTTTGTTAGCCCTGCTGCATGAAAAAAACCAGAAGGCCAAACAGGCTGCGCAAACCGCGCCAGATGCCTTGGGTGAATTCATCGGAAAAACCAGCAAACCAAGCCTCGCAGCGGCCCCATCCCAAGCAAAAGCCAAAGAGTCTATTCAGCGTTTGATGGTGGTGGCTCTTGACCCAGGACATGGGGGCGAAGACCCCGGAGCGGTGGGCCCCAGTGGCTTACACGAGAAAGATGTTGTGCTGTCAATCGCCATGCAACTGCGAGATCAGTTGAACAAGCTGCCCAATATGCGGGTGTTTTTGACCCGCGACCGTGACTTCTTTGTCCCCCTCCACGAGCGTGTACGCAAAGCTCGGCAAGCCCAAGCAGATTTGTTTGTCTCGATTCACGCCGATGCTTTTTTTAAGCCTCACGCCCAAGGGGCCTCTGTGTTTGCACTAAGCCAAGGGGCCGCCAGCAGCACTGCCGCACGCTGGATGGCCAGTCGAGAAAATGCAGCAGACATGGTCGGTGGCATGAACACAAAAGCCAAAGATCCGAGTGTGCTTCATACCCTGTTAGACATGAGTACCACGGCGCAGATCAAAGAAAGCTTGCGCTTGGGCAGCGAGGTGCTGGGTCAAATTGGCAAGGTGGGTGCGTTGCACAAGGTCCAGGTTGAACAAGCCGGTTTTGCCGTGCTCAAAGCCCCTGATATTCCATCGATTTTGGTTGAGACTGCCTTTATTTCAAACCCACAAGAAGAAGCCAAATTGGCAGATCCACTTTACCAGGCTCAACTTGCCCAGGCGCTGACCAAAGGTATTCAGCGCTACTTTGCCAAGAACCCCCCGTTATCGCGCAAAGGTCGGATTTAGGGAGGATTTAGGGGGAATTGAGAGCGGATTGGCGCTTGGTGCGCCAACCCCCATAAACCGCAATCAATGTAGGCAAGATGATGAGCGCCCAGATGACCTTGTCGAGGTTGTTTTGCACCCACGGCATATTGCCAAAAAAATAGCCCGCAGAGATCAGACCCACCACCCACAGCAAGCCACCCACCACATTGAAGATCACAAAGCGGCTGCGAGTCATGGCTGAGACGCCTGCCACGAAGGGGGCAAATGTGCGAACAAAGGGGATAAAACGGGCCAAAATGATGGTCACCCCCCCGTGTTTTTCATAAAATGCATGCGAGGCTTCGAAGGCGGCTTTGTTGAAAAATCGAGATTGCTCCCACTTAAAAACACGAGGACCGCAGTATCTCCCGATGGTGTAGTTGAGCTGATCGCCCAAAATGGCTGCCGCCAACAACAAACCCATGGCCAAAGGCAAACTCATGAGCCCAACGCCACACAGTGCCCCAACCACAAACAACAAAGAGTCGCCCGGTAAAAATGGCATGACGACCAGGCCTGTTTCAACAAACACGATCAAAAAAAGCAGCACATAAACCCACCCGCCATAGAACTGAACAAAGCTCTTGAGGTGCACATCGACGTGAAGAATGAAGTCAATCAAAAAATGGGCGAATTCCATAACCGCCTATTATCAGGGTTAACACCTCTGTCAACCTAGACGGTTGGCATTAAATACTCACTGCGCCCGGCATAGAATGCGCAGATGGATGTAAAAACACTGGACCGCCTCCCATTACGGCCTATCAGGGAGCTGCCAGACGAGTTGGTGAGCCAAATCGCTGCTGGAGAGGTCATTGAACGCCCAGCCTCTGTGGTTAGGGAGTTGGTTGACAATGCGCTCGACGCAGGTGCGCAACACATCACCATCAAACTCATCGCGGGTGGGGTTCGTAGCATCCTTGTCGAGGATGACGGTCAGGGCATTGATCACTCTGAGCTGGGCTTGGCCCTGCGGCGTCATGCCACCAGCAAGATCAGCTCACTGTGCGATCTTGAACATGTGGCCACGATGGGTTTTCGAGGGGAGGCTCTGGCAGCCATCTCATCGGTGTCGGACATCGCACTCTCAAGCCGCACGCCGCTGGCAGATCATGCCTACCGGTTGGATGCTCGCTCAGGAGAAATCCTGGCTGCTGCTCGGGGAGTGGGCACCAGCGTCGAAGTCAGAGAACTCTTTTTCAATACACCCGCACGTCGTAAATTTTTGAAAACCGATTCGACCGAACTTGCCCATTGCGTGGAGGCCGTTCGAAGACACGCTTTGGCACGGCATGACGTGGAATTTGCGTTGTGGCATGAGGGCAAACTGATCAAGCATTGGCGCCGCGGCGAGCCTGAGCAACGGCTCAAAGATATTTTGGATACCGATTTCCATGCGCAGAGTCAGCCTGTATCACTTGAAATGGGCGTCATGCGAATTCATGGTCGGGCTGGTTTACCAGCGGCAGCCCGAAGCCGATCAGACCAGCAATACGTTTATGTCAATGGGCGATTTGTTCGCGACAAACTCATTTGTCATGGCGTTCGCTGTGCCTATGAAGATATTTTGCACGGTGCTCGCCAGCCCGCCTATTTGTTGTTCATTGATATCGATCCTGACAAAGTGGACGTCAACGTTCACCCCACTAAAATTGAGGTTCGATTCAGAGACTCCCGTGAGGTTCACCAGGCGGTGAGGCGAGCTGTGGAGGCCGCCTTGGCATCGCCACGAGCAGCCAAAGCGGGCGCTGCTGAGGCTGAACAGCGGCCAACGCCAGCTCAGAGCGAACCTGAGCCAGTGCCAGTGCCCAACCAGGCCGGCAACACCTTTGATTCTGCTCAATTAGGTAGATCTCTAGGGCAATCTGCGCCCCGATATCAGGGGGGCCTTGAGCCTGAACAAGCCACAATTCTTTATGCGCATGAACCCGCCACCAGCACTTTTGCAAGCATCCCACAGCCTGCGGCAAGCCTCGTCCCGACCCCACCTCTGACGCTTAAAGCTGATGCGTATTCACTGGGTCAGGCTCTTGCGCAAATTGCTGGCATCTATATTTTGGCCGAGAACACACAAGGCTTGATTATCGTGGACATGCACGCGGCTCATGAACGCATCGTTTACGAGAAACTCAAGAGTCACTTGGCTCAGACCCATTTGACCTCTCAACCTTTGTTGATCCCGGCCACCTTCACCGCCACCGCCGAAGAAATCGCTTGCGCCGAAGCCCATGTAGAGCAGCTCCAAGCGCTGGGTCTGGACATTGCCCCACTGACGCCCACGTGCTTGGCCATACGCTCTGAGCCTGTAGCCTTGGTCGGCTCAGACATGGTTGCCATGGTGCGTCAAGTGCTGGCCGATTTGGCTCAGTTTGACAGCAGCAGTACCGTCATCGAACGTGCCCAGCATGAGATTTTGTCATCGATGGCGTGTCATGCAGCCGTGCGCGCAAATCGCTACTTGTCATTGACCGAAATGAACGCCCTTCTGCGCGACATGGAACGTACCGAGCGTGCAGACCAGTGCAACCACGGGCGCCCAACCTGGCGCCAAATCACGTTACGTGAACTCAACCAAATGTTTTGGCGGGGTCGTTAACACCCCCTCGGCGCACAGGCTCACTCAAGACTCACTTCATCTCAGATGTTTCATGACTACATTAAAGATTAAAAAACCGTTAACTCAAGGCTTGCGACCCAAGCGAGCACCGGTGCGTGGTGTCAATGGGCTGCGTACGCGGCCGAGTCAAGCTGACCGTGCGGCGCAACGCAGCCGACAACCAGCGAAGACTCTGGGGCCTTCGTTTGTTGATCATGCCCCGATCATCAGCGCTGCTGATGTGAGCGGCGCTTCGCAGACTCCAGCTCCAGCGCAACCTCGGCAGGCGCAGGAATCGTCACAGAATACTGCGTTTGCGCCTCGCCCGCTGCCCCCCCCTAAAAAAAACCAATACACACAACACACGCAAAATACCTCAGCATTTGATGCGCATCGGCGCGGATTCGAACCCCCACCAGCGCCGGTCGGGGCCCGACGCCCGGTGTACCAACCCCCGAGCCTCGAGCCAGACATGCGCTTGTCCAAGCGCATGTCTGAGCTAGGACTTGCATCCAGACGCGAAGCCGATGAGTGGATTGCCAAAGGGTGGGTGCGCGTGGACGGTAAAGTGGTCAGCCTGTTGGGTTCTCGTGTGAGACCCGGCCAATTGATTACGGTCGATACACCAGTCAAGTTTCATCAGGCTCGCAAAGTGACCGTGCTTCTCAACAAGCCCGTCAACTATGTCAGTGGCCAAGCGGAGGATGGGCACGAACCCGCGTGGGTCTTGATTCGCTCTGAAAACCAGTGGCAGGAAGACCGCTCAGGCATACATTTTCGCAGAGAGCATACCCGTGGGTTGGCGCCTGCAGGACGCCTAGACTTAGACTCAGTGGGCTTGCTGGTGATGACGCAAGATGGCCGTGTTGCCAAGCAACTGATCGGTGAAAACAGCACCATTGAAAAAGAGTATTGGGTGCAGGTCACCCCTGTTAAAGGGGGGGCTCCCCTTTCACAGGCGGGCCTTAGTCGGTTGAATGATGGGCTGTCATTAGACGGGCTTGAACTCAAACCTGCGCGTGTCGATTGGATCCGTGAAGGCCAACTTCGCTTCGTTTTACAAGAAGGCCGAAAGCGGCAGATCCGCCGCATGTGCGAAGCCGTGGGCCTTCTAGTTCTGAGCCTGGTGCGTGTCCGAATCGGCCAAGTGATGTTGGGCGCTCTGCCGCCAGGTCGATGGCGTTACTTGGGGCCTCATGAATCTTTCGGCGATTAACTTAAAGCCCCAGGCCAGGTGCCGGTCTCATTCAATTTCACTGGATTGACTCTTTCAAGGCAGGCACATGGACTGTCTATTGATAACTCTGAGGATTAAATAGTTATGCGTTTAGCTGTACGTTTTATGGTTTTAATCGGCTGGTTGCTAGGCATTGGGGGAAGCGCTCACGGGATAACGGCCCCCCCCGTGAGAATCGGATTCATCTGTCCATTCACTGGGGGTTCACAAGATTTTGGCAACAGCGCACGCTTGGGTGCTGAGCTCGCTGTGAGCGAGATCAACGAGGCTGGGGGTTACTTAGGGCGCAAATTAGAGCTGGTTTTGCGCGACGATCAGGCCAACCCCCAGGAGGGCCGCAAAGTCTCGATCGATTTGGTACTGAACGAGAAAGTTGACTTCACCATAGGGTTTTGCAATACCGGCGTGGCGATGAATGCACTGGACGTGTTTCAGGATAACAAACACCTGTTGATGGTGCCGGTGTCTGCTGGCACCGCAATCACAGCCAAGTACCCAACGGCATCGAGCTATATTTTTCGCATGTCGGCCAAAGATTCATTCCAAGCCAGTTTTTTGGTTGATGAAGTGCTGCGTCGTGGCATGAAAAAAATTGCGATTTTTGCAGACACCACCGGCTATGGAGAGGGCGGGTACGAAGACATCAAGAGATTTTTGGCGCAGCATAATTTGACGCCAGTCTACGTGGGACGCTTTGATCTGGGTGTGAAATCTCTTCAACAGCAAGTGCAAGCGGCCAAGGCTGCCGGGGCCGATGTCATGATTGGCTACACCGTCGGACCCGAGTTTGCTGTTTTGGCGCAAGCTCGCACCTCAGCGCAATTTGCGGGCCCCCTTTTTGGCTCATGGCCATTGTCATTTCGGACGGTCGCCGAAAGAGCCAAAGAAGCGGCCGAAGGGGCTGTGATGGTGCAAACTATCATTCAAGACCTCAGTATTGAACGACGGGCAACGTTCATGGCTCGCCTTAAACGCCATGCTGGCAAAGACTATGTCGCCTCACTCATGGCTGCGGCCCAAAGTTACGATACCGTTCAATTAATGCTGCGTGTGCTTTTTCAAACCAAAGGTAATACCTCTGCAGACGCCCTCAAAGCAGCCCTTGAAGACCTCAGAAAACCCTACCATGGTGTCATCACCTCACATCACAAGCCATTTTCATCCACAGACCACGACGCCTTCAGTCGCAACATGATCTGGCTTGGGGTGTGGCGCAAGGGTGAAGTGCAATACTTCGACCCCGAAGATGCCAAACGATCGAGCGTTATCCGCCGAAAGGAGTGAGTCTTTGGGCTGGCCAAAGACTCGGGCTTCAAACCTTCAAATTGGGTCGTCGTAAGGATTCGTTCATCAATGGAGTTGCCCCCTTTTGGCGGACACTATTCTGAGCGAAAGAAGGAGTCTTCATGCCGGAGTCAAAAGCGCCCTACTCGGCGCAGTTTCGCGAATAAATGGTGGAACGAGTTCACGCTGGGCGTTAGCCCCGATAGCCGGCCAAAGAGTTTGCTTGTCACGCCTACACCATCAATAGCTGGGTCAGCAAGCATGGTGAAGCCCAATATGACCGCGGGGATTGGGGGACTGTGTTGGCGCTGAGAACGGCCGAGCGCCAAGAGTTGGTCGACCCGGTATCTTCAGTTCCGAGGGGTATATACCCATTCAACCTGAAGGTGCTGTTCGCAAGGTCTGAAAATTGTCGTTGATTCGAGAGAATAGCGAGAGTCGAATCTTGGGGATGTTTACTTTGAAAAAGTCCTGGATTGAGTCCTTGAACTGGCTCGCAGACTTGAAAAATACGTTGTTGCGCGCATGCTCGTTCATCACTTTCCACAGCCGCTCTATCGGGTTTAAATTTGGGCTGTATGGGGGCAAGTCGTGCAACTCAATGCCTCGCGAAATCGCACCATCTTTAAGCGCTTGACTGGTGTGATACCCGGATTGATCCAACACCCCATGAATCTTTGGGGCCTGTGGATAGGCCGCTTTAAGCGCATCGAAAAACGTCAGCACAGTTTGTGAATTGACGGTCTCAGCAAACTCGCTAAACACATTCATGCTCTTGAGTTCAATGGCGCCAATCCCATTGACTCGAGTTCGTGATGCTGTTTGCTCTATGGGCTTACCAACACCTTTTTTGATCCAGCCACAACTCACTTTGGTAGCCATCGTCGGATGCACTGCATCCATGAAAAGAATCGGCTCTTCACTGGGCGGTTCAGTACAGTATTTTCAGTTCCGATGGGTATAGGCACGGGAGGGTTATTGCGACAGGGCCAAGGACCAGTTTGCGGGGGCGTTCAGAGAACAGCCTGAACAAACACCGCGCAAACTGATGAACATTCAGCTACGTGGGATATCGAGGCTCGAGCGCGTTTGCACCAGGCGCTGAGCAGCGCGCCAACCCTGCCAAGCGGGCAGCAACCACTTCGAACACCTGAAGATCAAACAGGGGCGCTGAAAGGCCACCATGGCGCAAGGCACAAGGAGCGTGACTAAAGGCCACCGCCATCGCCACAGTTGCCCCCATACCACTCCCTCAGGGCGGGCCAGTTGTGAATATGGCCATGCTTGGAGGAGTTGCTGGCGTTGCTGGGTTGAACGAGCCACAAGCTGCATTCGTCGCTTCTGCAAATCGCGCGAAACCTCACTCATGTTTTTTCTCAGGGCGTTGGAAGAGTTCTCTGTCTAAGCGAAATTCAGCCAGAGTCGCTGACATGAACCGTGGCCTGCGACGGGCTTTATTTCGTAAAGACCAAATACACCAGCTTCCCAAAGTCAGAAATGTGAGAGCCAGCAGGCCAATAGTTAATAAGCGCTGAGTGTCCCACATGAAGACGATGAGGAAGAGAAGAGACAGCATCACGGCAAGTCCCATAAAAAAAAAGGCCAAGCAGGCTGACACTGCCATATCAGCCAATCGGATACGCTCCTCCTCCAACTCTGTGAAGGCCAACTCTAGGCGAGTAACGCCCAAACCAAGTAACGTCGAAAAAAAATTTTGAATGGGCTCAAACACTTAATTTAGACCCGATATTTAACGACGTGATATGAGCAAACCCAACAAAAATCCAATGCCGGCAGCAACACCCATGGCAGCATAGGGGTGTTCATGCACGGCCCGGTCGGTCACATGGGCTGCATGCTTGGCGTGAAAAATAGCATCTTCCTCTATCCGAAGAAACTCTGCCTTGGCACGGCGCAATTGCTGGGCTGCACCTTGAAGGGCTGAGTCATAATCTTGACCTGCCGAATGGCTGGCCCGCTTGAGCAACTGCTCGGTATCACCCACCAGATGTTTCAAATTTGCAACAAGATCTTCACGGGCAGTCAGCTCAGGGGTAGGGGTTGATTCCATGGTTTGCTCCAATCACACTGTGTGGCGTCATCAAGACGCTGAGGGGTTAAATTAACACAGCCACCTTATTGTGTTCTGTTCTGTAACCCTCCTATGCTCCCCTTCAGCCCCGAGGGGCATAGGCGCACAAAGTCGCTCAAAGAAGAGATTCAATGAGCCGATGTGCCCATTGAATCGGGCGATCACCCAAGCCCAACGCAGAGTGTCCAGCCCTTGCATGGGGGCAGTCAATGAAGAGTGGCGCGACAAATACAAGCGATGGATGAGCTACGAGGTTGTCGCTGGTTCAGCCTTTGGTTTGTCACTCTTGCGCGGGGGTTGAATATCGAGCTGGGCCTTACCTTCCGCATCGATATCGACTGTCAAGCGGCCACCATCAACCAGCCGCCCAAAAAGCAGCTCATCAGCCAGTGCGCGGCGAATGGTGTCTTGAATGATGCGTTGTAACGGCCTGGCACCCATCAAGGGGTCAAACCCCTTGGCCGCAAGGAATTTACGTAAACCATCAGTGAAGGTGGCCTCAACTTTCTTTTCACTGAGCTGCCCCTCGAGTTGAAGCAAGAACTTGTCAACGACACGCAACACAATTTCTTCGTCGAGCGCTCGGAAACTCACCACTGCATCAAGCCGATTTCTGAATTCAGGGGTAAATATCCGTTTGATATCAGCCATTTCGTCACCTTGCTCACGTGTATTGGTGAATCCCATGGTGGCTTTTTGCATGGCCTCAGCGCCTGCATTGGTGGTCATCACAATAATCACATTGCGAAAGTCGGCCTTACGGCCATTATTGTCTGTTAATGTGCCGTGGTCCATGACTTGCAAGAGCACATTAAAAACATCTGGGTGCGATTTCTCGATTTCATCAAGCAACAGCACAGAATGAGGTTTCTTGGTAATGGCTTCGGTCAACAAGCCCCCTTGGTCAAATCCCACATAGCCAGGGGGTGCGCCTATCAACCGACTGACAGCGTGACGCTCCATGTACTCACTCATGTCAAATCGAATCAGCTCAATACCAAGAATGAATGCCAGCTGCTTGGCCACCTCGGTCTTGCCCACACCTGTGGGGCCACTGAACAAGAACGAGCCAATCGGCTTGTCTGCCTTGCCCAACCCAGAACGCGCCATTTTGATAGCGGCGGCCAATGCTTCAATGGCTGGAGACTGGCCAAAAACCACGCTGTTGAGATCACGTTCAAGACTCTTAAGTTTGGAGCGGTCATCATTGGAGACGCTGGTGGGGGGAATACGCGCGATTTTGGCCACGATCTCCTCAACTTCAAGGCGGGTGATAGTTTTCTTTTGTTTGTTCTTGGGCAAAATACGTTGAGCGGCGCCAGCTTCGTCGATGACATCAATCGCTTTATCTGGCAAGTGTCGGTCATTGATAAACTTGGCTGAAAGCTCAGCCGCCGCCTGTAATGCACCCACAGCGTATTTGACGCTGTGGTGCTCTTCAAAGCGCGATTTAAGGCCCTTGAGAATTTCTACGGTCTGTTCAATGGATGGCTCAACAACATCCACCTTTTGAAAACGCCGAGACAGGGCTGCATCTTTCTCGAAAATCCCACGGTACTCGCTGAATGTTGTGGCGCCAATACATTTCATCGAGCCTGAGCTCAACGCTGGCTTGAGTAAATTGCTGGCGTCAAGTGTTCCACCGGATGCGGCACCCGCACCGATCAGGGTGTGAATTTCGTCGATAAAAAGTACAGCCGCTGGCTGATCTTTCAATTGCTTAAGAACACCTTTAAGCCTTTGTTCAAAATCACCGCGATACTTGGTGCCAGCCAATAACGACCCCATATCCAATGAGTAAACAATGGCATTTGATAACACTTCAGGAACATCGCCTTGGGTGATGCGCCAGGCCAAACCTTCAGCAATGGCTGTCTTGCCAACGCCTGCCTCACCCACCAACAGTGGGTTATTTTTTCGCCGACGGCATAACACCTGAATCACGCGCTCAACTTCATGGTCGCGCCCAATCAGGGGGTCGATTTTCCCATCACGAGCCAAATTGTTTAAGTTGGAGGTGAACTGGTCCAGGGGCGAGCCTTTGCTATCAGCCTCTTCCTTTTCTCCTTCGCTAGGGGAGGCGCCTTCGCCAGACTTGCTCGCCTCGGGAGGGTCAGTCTTGCGAATACCATGAGAGATAAAGTTAACAACGTCTAGCCGAGTAACACCCTGTTGATGCAAGTAGTAGACGGAATGGGAGTCTTTTTCGCCAAATATGGCCACCAAAACGTTGGCACCTGTGACTTCTTTTTTGCCACTGCCTGTAGATTGGACATGCATGATGGCGCGCTGAATAACGCGCTGAAACCCTAGAGTGGGCTGGGTGTCAACTTCATCAGCCCCACCTACGGTGGGCGTGTTCTCTTTGATGAACTGCAATAAACTTTTTCGCAAGTCATCCATGTTGGCAGAACAGGCTCGCAACACTTCAGCAGCTGAGGGATTATCGAGCAGAGCAAGCAACAAATGCTCGACTGTGATGAATTCATGACGCTGCTGCCGGGCCTCTACAAACGCCATATGCAGGCTAACCTCGAGCTCTTGAGCAATCATGCGACCTCCATAATGCATTGCAAAGGGTGACCATTACGACGCGCCGCAGCCAAAACCAACTCAACCTTGGTGGCTGCAACGTCCTTGGAAAACACACCACAGACCCCACGTCCCTCATGATGAATCTTCAACATGATCTGAGTTGCAGCATCGAGATCCCGATTGAAGTACTCCTGCAAGACCATCACAACAAACTCCATCGGAGTGTAGTCATCATTGAGCAGAACCACTTGAAACATTCGCGGTGGTTCGGTTCGAGCTGTTTGGCGCTCTGCAACTGCAGCACCTTGCCCATCATCGGGCTTGACCGCTGGCGGCTTAGGCGGCGGGAGGGGTTCGTCTGACATGAAATCATTCTATCGAGTTGGAAGTGGTTTTGTTGTAGTCATCTTGAGCTACTTCAAAATTTCACAAGGGTTGATCAAACCTGAAAGTTCCCTTGATATGCAGGGATTGATACGCATGTGTTGCGGCAAACGCAAACAACGGGGCGTCAATCACCCCTTGCCCCCCTAAGTTACAGCCTTGACACTGCAGTGCAGCATACCGAAAATGAGATTCGCTTTTCTTCTGAAATGAATCGGAGGTTCTTATGGCTGTAGGCACGGTTAAGTGGTTCAACGACGCAAAAGGGTTCGGCTTCATTGAGCCCGAAAATGGGGGAGAAGATATATTTGCTCACTTCTCTGCAATCAAAATGGAGGGATTTCGAACGCTTAGGCAGGGCGGCCGGGTAAGCTTCGAGCTGGTTCAGGGCCCCAAGGGGCAGCTTGCTCAAAATATATCGCCCTTGTATTCAACTCAAGATGCTCATTCGGACGAGCAGCATTCAGTTTCTGACGCACAGACGCTTTAGCCACTCTGTGCTTTTGTGCACTGCCAGCAGTCCATAAGCGGGTGAGGTTTTTTGCGTCTCCTTCACTCCCTTAAACGCCCGCCCCATGGTGGGCGTTTTTTACACCCATTCAAACTGAAGATGGGTATATATACCCATCGAAACTGAAGATGCCGGATAGCTGAGTCGTTTTGAAAACGGATCTGCGGCGTTGTAAATGCTCGCGATTCCAAAGGGTATCGCTGCGCTTTACGCCTTGCATCTCCATGCTCAAAACGATCCATCGACCCATTATCTTCAGTTCCGAGGGGTATACCCTTCACTCCCTTTAACAATAGGCCAATGTCGGAAACTTCAGAATGTAGTGCAGCGCTCTGGGGCTTTCTTGCACAGTGGGTCGATCATTGGGTGCTGCATAACGGCCTCCCTCTCAACAAAACCGCAAAGAGTTCATGCCAGCATGCTTACCAATGACGTCTCGGCACCACATTTTTTGAGGGAGCTTTACAAGCTTAACTTGTCTCGCGGCTGGCGCGCTTGCGATCATGCTCCTTGAGATAGCGCTTGCGTATGCGGATTGACTTTGGTGTGATTTCAACCAATTCATCTTCTGCGATGAACTCTACGGCATACTCAAGTGAAAGTTGAATTGGCGGTGTTATTTTGATGGCATCTTCTTTGCCAGAAACACGAAAGTTGGTGAGTTGCTTACCTCGTACGGGGTTGACCACCAGGTCATTGTCGCGGCTGTGAATCCCAATGACCATGCCCTCATAAAGGGGGTCCCCTGCCTTCACAAACATCCGGCCGCGGTCATCTAACTTACCTAAGGCGTAAGTCACTGCTTCGCCATCATCTTGGCTGATCAGCACACCATTCTTTCGGCCCTCAATTTCACCTTTGTAAGGCTCATAGCCGTCGAAAATATTGCTAATAAGGCCGGTGCCACGGGTAAGATTTAAGAACTCGTTTTGAAAACCTATCAACCCCCGCGCCGGAATGCGGTATTCAAGACGCACGCGACCCATGCCATCAGGGTCCATGTTAACGAGCTCAGCCTTGCGCTCGCCCAGCGCTTGCATCACTGCCCCTTGGTGGCCTTCTTCAACGTCTGCGGTTACCATCTCTATGGGCTCATTGCGAACACCATCCGCCATGTTAAACACCACACGTGGCTTAGATACGGCCAACTCATAGCCCTCACGACGCATATTTTCCAGCAAAATCGTCAGATGCAATTCACCGCGGCCGGAGACTTCAAAAATCCCATCTTCATCGGTGTCACGCACCCGCAATGCAACGTTCGACTGCAACTCGCGATCAAGACGGTCGCGAATCTGCCTGCTGGTGACAAACTTGCCTTCTCGACCAGCCAGCGGTGAGTTGTTCACACAAAAATTCATGGTCAAAGTGGGCTCATCAACCGTCAGCATGGGCAGCGGTGCAGGAGTCTCCATATCGGTCAACGTTACACCAATGCCAATATTTTCGATGCCATTGATCAGCACAATGTCTCCGGGGCCTGCCTCGGTAGCTTGTACACGCTCCAAGCCATGAAACTTGAGAACCTGATTGACACGAGCGTTAAAAGGAGTGCTGTCCAGGCCGCTGAAAACAGCCACATTTTGCATTGGCTTGAGGCGCCCCTGGTTGATGCGACCAATACCAATTCGGCCCACGTAGGTTGAGTAATCCAACGAGCATATTTGAAGTTGCAACGGCGCATCTGCATTGCCGGTGTGTGGGGGCACATGGGCCAACACCGCTGCAAACAGAGGCGCCAGTGAGTCCCCTATTTCACCAGGGTTCAGGGTGGCCCAGCCATTTAATCCTGATGCATAAATCACCGGAAAATCCAACTGCTCCTCAGTGGCCCCTAACTTATCAAAAAGTTCAAATGTTGCATTAATCACGTAATCTGCGCGCGCACCTGGACGATCTACTTTATTGACCACGACCATCGGCTTGAGCCCTAACGCCAAGGCTTTTTTGGTTACAAAACGAGTTTGTGGCATTGGGCCCTCTACGGCATCGACCAGCAACAGCACACTGTCAACCATAGACAACACTCGCTCCACTTCACCGCCAAAGTCAGCATGTCCAGGGGTATCCACGATATTGATATGGTGACCCTCCCACTCGACTGCACAATTTTTAGCCAAGATGGTGATGCCACGCTCCTTTTCGAGATCGTTGCTGTCCATGACGCGCTCAACCACTTTTTCGTTGTCTCTAAATGTCCCGCTCTGGCGAAGAAGTTGATCGACCAGTGTTGTTTTTCCGTGATCGACGTGGGCGATGATGGCAATGTTTCGGATAGGTTTACTCATGATGGGATCAGGACAGCAAAAGGAGGGGAAGCATGGTTCAGAGTGCTTTGCATCTCAACCAAACTGAGGAGTCGAGTGGGAATCAGTTCACCATTGAGGATTTGGGCGCTACCTAAAAAAGCATGCCTTTGTGGCCCATACACACGCACTTGCGCAGCGTCTGGGGCCGCCACACGTCGACGCATGCCATGGATAAAGCGGTTGGCTTCATTGCCCTCTAAGCGCCAAACAGGGCAATCAGCTAAAAGCTTGTCAGGTGGGTGCAAAAATGCAGTCCGCTCGTCTTCACTGAGCGCCTCCAGCGTGTGCAGAGTCAGTGCGTGGTCTACAGACAAGGGGCCACTTTTGAGCCTGCGCAAGGCCTTAAGGTGTGCGCCACAACCTAGCGATTCACCAATATCTTGCGCCAGGGTTCGTATGTAAGTGCCCTTGGAGCAGTTCACCTCAATTGTCCACTCGGCACCTTCGCCACTGATCAAGCTCAGGCTGCGAATGTGGATCTGACGAGCTTCACGATGTATTTCTATTCCAGCACGAGCATAGGAATAAAGAGGTTTTCCTTCATGTTTAAGGGCAGAGTACATGGGGGGCACCTGCGCGATATCACCTAAAAACCCCGCAAGCACTTCGGGCCATTGTGCACAACTCACATGCACTGGCCTGACCTTTACAATCGCCCCCTCGGCATCACCTGTTGTTGTCGTAACTCCCAAGGTGAGTGTAGCGCGGTAAGTCTTATCAGCTTCGAGGCTTACCTGCGAAAATTTGGTGGCAGCCCCAAAACACAAAGGCAGCAAGCCGTCTGCAAGAGGATCAAGCGTCCCTGTGTGGCCGGCTTTTTCTGCCCGAAATAAGTGTTTGGCCTTTTGCAGCGCATCATTGCTGGACATGCCCACAGGCTTATCCAGCAAAAGTACGCCGTGAATGTTACGCCGAACATGGCGCGGGCGAGTAGCATGACTCATCAGTCTTCTTTGGCACGAGTAGCGTTTGCTTGTGTGATGAGCAGGCTGAGCTCAACTGCCCGCTCAGTTGTGCGATCAAACACGAAGTGCAAAGTGGGCACGGTATGAATTTGCAAGCGCTTGAACAAGGCATTGCGCAAGAAACCTGCAGCATCATTCAAACCCTCTTCGGACTTGAGTGGATCCCCCAACAGAAGTGAGAAAAAAACCTTTGCGTGAGCATAGTCAGCGGTGATCTCAACCGCATGAATGGTCACCATGCCGATACGTGGATCTTTGAGCTCACGTATCAACCCGGAAACGTCGCGATGAATCTGGTCAGCAATGCGAAAGCTGCGGTTAGGAATGGATCGCTTGTGTTTCATAACGAGATGACTTTGTAATGGCCGGCAGCAAAGTAAAACCCCGCCATTAACTTAACAGCAGGATATCCCCACTGGAACTGAAGATGCTGGGTTGATGGGTCGTTTGGGGAATGGGGGTGCAAGGCGCAAACCGCAACCCTATCCGATGATAGGGGGAGGATTTGCAACGCCGCAGACTAGTTTCCCAAACGGCCCATCAACCTGGCATCTTCAGTTCCGATGGGTATAAAGTCAGAGCAGAGCGAATTACAAGGCGCGGGCTACTTCCTTGACTTCAAAAATCTCTAAATGATCGCCTTCGACAATATCATTGTAGTTTTTCAGCTTGATCCCACACTCAAATCCTTCCTTGACTTCGCGAACATCTTCTTTCACTCGACGTACCGACTCAACCTCGCCTGTGTAGACCACAATGTTGTCACGCAGCAAGCGGAAGCGGGCGTTGCGACGCACCACCCCTGAGGTTACCATTGACCCAGCGATTGTGCCGATCTTGGTGGCTACAAACACTGTACGAACCTCAGCGGTGCCGATGATCTCCTCACGCTGCTCAGGAGCCAACATGCCAGTCATGGCAGACTTCACTTCATCAACCGCGTCGTAAATGATGTTGTAGTAGCGCAAATCGACACCGTTATGGTCGGCAAGTTTGCGTGCGCCAGCATCCGCACGGGTATTAAAGCCAATGATCACAGCCTTTGAGGCAATGGCCAAATTCACGTCGCTTTCACTGATGCCGCCAACAGCTGAATGAACAATCTGAACCTTCACTTCCTCCGTGCTTAATTTGAGAAGTGCCGAAGCAAGTGCTTCTTGGGAGCCTTGCACGTCAGCCTTGACAATGAGTGCGAGGGTTTGTAAGTTCCCCTGACCCATCTGGTCCATCATGTTTTCAAGGTTGGCTGCTTGGCGTTGATTGAGCTTCACATCGCGATACTTGCCTTGACGGAAAGTGGCAATTTCTCTTGCCCGACGCTCATCAGACAGCACCATGAACTCGTCCCCTGCCTGGGGCACACCAGTAAGGCCTTGAATCTCAACGGGAATAGACGGCCCCGCCTCGTTGGAGGCCACACCATTTTCGTCTAACATGGCGCGTACTCTGCCATATGTGGAGCCCGCCAAAACCACATCGCCACGACGTAAGGTACCGCTTTGCACCAATACCGTTGCTACTGGGCCTCGACCTTTGTCCAGCTTGGCTTCAATGATTAAACCCTTGGCCATCGAATCGATGGGAGCCATCAGCTCTAAGACTTCAGCCTGAAGCAAAACTTGCTCAAGAAGTGCGTCAATGCCCTGCCCTGTCTTGGCCGAAACGGGAACAAACGGCGCATCGCCACCAAACTCCTCAGGCACCACCTGTTCAGCCACGAGTTCACTTTTTAAGCGTTCAAGGTTGGCGTCGGGCTTATCAACCTTGTTCATGGCGACAACCAATGGGACACCTGCAGCCCTGGCATGGTGGATGGCCTCACGGGTTTGAGGCATGACACCATCATCAGCAGCAACCACCAAAATAACAATATCAGTTGCTTTTGCACCTCGAGCACGCATGGCAGTAAAAGCCGCATGCCCGGGGGTGTCAAGAAAGGTGATCATCCCTCGAGGGGTATTGACGTGGTACGCACCAATATGCTGAGTGATGCCCCCAGCTTCTCCAGATGCGACTCGCGTGCGTCGGATATGGTCAAGCAGTGAGGTTTTGCCGTGGTCAACGTGACCCATGACGGTTACAACGGGTGCACGATGCGTTGAATCGTGCTGTGACTCGATGACATCATCGGCCAAGAAAGCTTCTGGATCATCAAGCTTGGCAGCATGGGCATTGTGACCCATCTCTTCAACGACAATCATCGCCGTTTCTTGATCCAGTTGCTGATTGATGGTAACCATCTGACCCAGCTTCATCAGCTGCTTGATGACTTCCGAGGCCTTCACGCTCATCTTGTGTGCCAAATCGGCCACGCTGATCGTCTCTGGAACATGCACCTCTTGCACGACCAACTCAGCGGGAGCGGCAAATAAAGGGGTGCTTGAAGGGGCGCGCTCACCACGACGGCCACCACGTGGGGCACGCCACCCTGGCCTGGCAGCTCCTGCAGCAGGGGCATCGGTGCGCGCCTTCACTCCGCCACGCTTCTTTGCATCCTCGGCCCAACTCGATGAGAGTTTCTCAGATTTGATCGACTTCTTGTCGCCAGGCTTTGCCACTGCAGCGACTGGAGTGGCTCCTGGGGCTGCGGCTGCCTTGTGAATGGTGCCCTTGATACCCTCTTTGCTGACCTCTGGCTTGGGGGGGGGCTCAGGTGGTTTGGGCGCCGCCGCAGCGCGGCGTGGGGCGGACATCATTGCACGAATGGCTGAAGCCTCATCTTCTGCCGCCTTGCGGCGCTTTGCCAAGTCAGATGCCCGCTGCTTTTCTTCGTCAACCACGTCAGCTGCTTTAATGACCCGCAGGGCAGGCTTGGACTCAGAGGGGGCGACAGGGGGTGGTGTGGCTGACTCAGGGGGGGGAGCTTGAAATGGCTTGGAGACTTCCAGGGTTTTAGCAAGTACCTTGGCTTGCGCGGCGGCTATCTCAGCCTGTCGGAGTTTTTCAGCAGCTTCACGCTGTTCAGCCTCTAAAGCCTCTCGCTCACGCTGGGCCTGGGCTAGCGCTTCTTCACGCAAACGACTCTGCTCGGCCAACTCAGCCTCTTGAACGCGAAGCAACTCAGCTTCACGCTGAGCCTCGAGCTCGCGCAGAGCCAAATCGGCGACCTCAGTGTCAACCAATGGCTCTTCCGGCAGTCCAGGCGTGTCATCCCGCTTGATGAAGGTGCGTTTCTTGCGCACCTCAACCTGTATGGTGCGCGCCTTGCCGCTTGCATCAGCTTGCTTGATTTCACTCGTGGACTTGCGGGTCACGGTGATCTTTTTTCTTTCGCTGACAGCAGTGCCATGCACGGAGCGAAGAAAGCCGAGTAAGCGCTCTTTGTCAGCCTCAGTCAAGGCGTCGTCCTTCGACGCCTTGCTGACGCCCGCCGATTGCAGCTGATCCAACAGCGCACTTGGGGAACGATTGAGCTCTGCGGCGAGTTGAGCGACGGTGGTCACAGCCATTGTTTTATCCTTGCTTGGGTCTAGCGGTATACGGGTCTGAGTAATGCGAAATTGTCAAAAACATCAATCTTTGAACCAATGTTCACGGGCTTTCATGATCAGGGTCTTGGCTGTTTCATCGTCCAAACTAATGAGCTCAGTGAGCTCATCAACTGCAAGATCAGCAAAATCGTCCCTGCTGTTAATGCCGGCCTCTTCGAGTTTCTCAATGAAATGAGGGGATAAACCTTCGAGATCGCGCAAATCTTGTGAGATTTTTTCCATGGTTTCTTCGCGTGCGATTTCGAGGGTTAGAAGCACGTCTTTGGCGCGAGCTCGAAGCTCATTGACAGTGTCTTCATCGAAACCCTCGATTTCAAGCATTTCTTGCATGGGAACATAGGCGACCTCTTCTAAGCTAGAAAAACCTTCTGCGATCAAAATGTCGGCAACCTCAACATCAACATCGAGTTTTTCAACAAACAACTTGCGCAGCCCATCACTCTCAGCTGACTGCTTCGCAGACGACTCATCAGCAGTCATGATGTTGATGCGCCAACCCGTCATGTCAGACGCAAGCCGCACATTTTGACCACCTCGGCCGATTGCAATGGCTAAATTTTCTTCGTCGACCACCACGTCCATGACGTGGCGCTCCTCGTCGACAACAATAGACTGAACATTGGCAGGTGCTAGCGCTCCAATCACAAATTGGGCGGGGTCTTCTGACCAAAGAACAATATCAACTCGTTCGCCAGCCAGCTCATTCGTCACGCCATTGACACGCGAACCCCGCACGCCGACACAGGTTCCGATCGGGTCTACCCGCTTGTCATGGGACAAAACGGCGATCTTGGCACGCGAGCCGGGGTCTCGGGCACATGACTTGATTTCCAAAAGGCCCTGCTCTATTTCTGGAACTTCTTGAGCAAACAACTCGACCATAAAGCCAGGCGCACTGCGCGACAATAAAATTTGGGGTCCTCGCAAGCTTGGGTCAACTTCTGCGATGTAGGCTCTGACACGGTCGCCGGTACGAAGATTTTCTTTGGGGATCATTTCGCTGCGTCGAAGTCGTCCTTCGATGCGACCAGACTCGACGATGATGTCACCTTTGTCGATGCGCTTCACAGTACCGACAAAAACCTTTTCGCCGCGTGACAAAAAGTCCGTCAGCAACTGCTCGCGCTCTGCGTCTCGTATCTTTTGAAGAATAACCTGCTTGGCCGCTTGTGCACCGATTCGACCAATCGAGACAGACTCGACCGACTCTTCAATGTAGTCATCGACTTCAATGTCTGAGATCTGTTCTTCAGCCTCAAACAACAAAATTTCAGAGTCGGGCAGCTGCAGCCCAGCTTCGTTTGGCACCACGTGCCAGCGCCGAAAAGTCTCATACTCTCCGGTTTCACGGTCAATATTCACCCGCATATCAACCTCACCGCCATGCAGTTTTTTAGACGCGGAAGCCAAAGCGGCCTCCACAGCATTGAAAACCACTTCACGCTCTACATTTTTCTCACGTGAAATAGCCTCCACCAGCATCAACAGTTCGCGATTCATTCGTCTCGATCTCCGTCTTCTTTGTCCTTGTTATTCGGCTCCGCTGGCGGCGCTGCAAACCTACGCCCTTTGAAATCAACCACTGGCACCAATCTAGCCTCTCGCAGCTCATGGAAAGAAAACCCCAGAACATGGCTTGCAGCGCTCTCCTGGAGCATCAATTGCCACGCCGGACCCTGACCAGCCTGAGACGGCAGGGTATTCTCGCCGTCAGGTGAAACCTGAGACATCAAAACACCCTTGAACTTTCTTCGCCCAAGGAAGGGCTCCTTCAATTGGATCTCAATGGCATGCCCAATAAAACGCTCAAAGTCGGCTGGTTTTTTGAGCGAGCGGTCTAGTCCAGGAGAAGAGACTTCTAGTCGCTCATAACTGCAACCTTCAACCTCTAAAACATGCTGCAGTTGACGCGTGACTTTCTCGCAGTCTTCGACAGTTATAAATTCTTGGCCGCTACCGCACAGGCAATCGATGTAAACACGCAAGAGGCCGCGCGCACCCCGCTCAACGTTGACCAAGTCGTAACCCAATCCGCAGACGGTTTGCTCCACCATGCCACTCAAGGCAGTGCTCACCGGCGCGCACGCAGCCACAGGTGATGGCACGGAGCCAGCATCCTGTCCAACTTTGCGCCCCCCCCTTTGCCTGTTCAAACTCAACGCCATGTCCTATTAAAAACGACCAATCGAAAGCCCAGCCATTAACCCAAAAAAAATGGGCCGGAAAATCCGCCCATGCAACCTTTGTAACTCAGCATTATACCTCGAGCAAATTTGTGATTCAAGGGCGAACATCGCCCAAATCGATCATTGATGAGGCCGCATGCGAAAATCATAGGCCCTGGCTTCAACAACGACAGCCCGCATGCTCAATTATCAAAGACAGG
>JANMEO010000112.1:0-3769 GCA_031376995.1 Burkholderiales bacterium | reverse complement strand
CCTCACACTTTTGCTTGGCGGTATTGAGCTCCATCTCTGCAATTTGTAAGCGATGGTCTCTGATTGTTTTCATCTTCTGAATGAAAAAATCTGGCCTAGGCTGCTCTGCCACCGTGACAACTTCAGCGCGCCGACGAGCACCCATTGCCGAGTGTTTCATGATGCTAACCCCATTTTTTCTAGTTGGGCCAGGCTCTCAATGAAGGCGCAGTTTTCGCGGTTTGGCTGTTGCAAGTAGGCCAATTGCGACGGTCGATCTCGCACGGCACGATCAGTCAGAGGATCAACACCTTCTTTGTATTCACCAAGTCGAATCAGCAATTCCATATCTTGATAACGCGACATCAAGCGGCGGACCATGGCAGCGCTTGAAATGTGAGCGGGTTTGGCTACATTGCTCATTGTTCGACTGATGCTGGCCAGAACGTCCACGGCTGGATAATGATTTTGTTCAGCCAGCTTTCTGCTCAGGACAATGTGACCATCTAGCAAAGACCTGGCTTCTTCCCCGATCGGGTCAGACGTGTTTTCGCCCTCCAATAAAACGGTGTAAAGAGCGGTGATTGATCCTTTTTTGGAGTTGCCCGCCCGCTCGATCAACCTTGGAAGTAGTGTGTAAACTGATGGGGTGTATCCGCCTCGTGCAGGTGGCTCGCCGGCTGCTAAGCCAATTTCACGCTGGGCACGGGCAAGCCGGGTCAGAGAGTCGATCAGCAATAAAACGCGCTGACCCCTGTCACGAAATCCCTCGGCAATGGCGGTCGCAGTAAAAGCGGCTCGGCAGCGCTCCATGGAGGTGCGGTCGGAGGTGGCGCAAACGATCACCGTGCGCCTGACGAGTTCTTCATCGAGTTCATGTTGTAAAAATTCATTCAGCTCCCGTCCACGTTCGCCAATCAAGCCAAACACAATGACATCTGCCGAGCATCCTCGGGCAATCGATGCCATCAAGGTGGTTTTACCGCAACCTGCGCCTGCAAAGACACCCACCCGTTGACCAACACCCAGCGTCAATAACCCATCGATAACACGAATTCCTGTAGGCATCGGCTCCCGAATTCGTGGTCGATCAAAAGCTGCCGGGGCGTCTTTAACCACATCGACATCCTGGGTCCATGGTTCTATGTTTTCTTGGACAGGAGCGGCTCGATGTTCAATCTGGCCAAAACCATTGAGTACTGAGCCCAAAAGGTGGGGGCCCACTTTGACCGATAAGCGGCGACGTAACGGGAGTACACGGGTTTTGTTGGATACACCCTCTAGCGGGCTGAGTGACGCCAGTAATGTGCTGCTGTCGGTAAACCCTACCACCTCTGCCAAGGTGGAGGATTGGGTCGATCTCTGTCCGCTGTCACTGTCGAGCAAAAGCTCACAAAGCTCGCCAACCTTGACGCTGGGCAGCTTGGCTTCAATGAGCGTGCCGATGACCTGTATCACCCGCCCTGAAACCTGTGTGCCCGGCGCGCGCGGTAGATCGGCTGCCAATTTGGCAACCATAAGCTCAGGTCGAAGGGATTTCAGCAGGCGATCAAGGTCAAAAGGCTCCAGCTTAACGGGGGCCTGAGTCACCAAATCACCTCAACTTTTCTCTTTCCAGTGAAGGTGACCCGTCGGCCGTCGATGCTTTGTAAAGAATAGCCTTTGTGCATATCACCGACATAAATTCGAGAGCCATCTTCTAATACAACACTGGCCAAAGGGCCGCCATTGAACTGAATTATTTTGAATGGCAGGAGATCTTCTGGTGAATTAACGCTCAGCTTGAGTGGAATAGAAATTTGATGTTCTTTATAAAAATTGGCGATCACGCGTTGAATTTGACGCTGTTCGTCGTCATCCAGAGAGCCTCGGATGACCCATTCTTTGTCACTCAGGTCGAGCTCGAGCTTGTCGGCAAGATCAATATCCTTCAGTCGCTGTTTGAGCAAGCCTGAGAGCTTTGCGGTGCTGATACCGTCCCAGCTGGTGGCTAAGGGTGCTGGCATTCCGTCTGGTGCCACTCGATAACTGGCAACAGACTCAAACTTCGGCACCATGGTCGATTTGGGTGTGGGGGACTTGATTCGTGTGTGCACTGGTGGCGCATCATCTGAGCTCACGGTGCGTGAAATTGAGAAGGTGGCCACACCGAGTACAAGTGTCCCGGCCAAGATGCCACGGTGGAGGTTTTTAAAGCGTTTTGGAGCTTTGCGTTTGGCCCCCATTTCATTGGTGGAGCGAGGTGATGGAGCCGAATTGTTGCCAGATGAATCAACATCAGGAGGAATCGCGATCTGCTCAGCAGAAACAAACGTCCATGCTTCAGAGGATTTGCAAATGGTGATGACAACGCTGCCTAGTGCTTCAGGCTGGCCCCAAGACAAATGCTCTTCGGCCAAGGGTTTACCCAGCTTGTCGCATTTGGCGGCACACCAATTGTCTTTGCCTCGCCAAACCACCCACTCATGGTCCTGCAGGCCTTGGTCAAGTAGCACCACGTCGCAGTCTGATGCACTGCCAAGGCGCAGTTTTTCATCAGGGCCAAGTGGCAGGCAAGCACCTCGGTGCAGTCCAGAAAGGACGCGCAGCTCATAATCCATCCCATCACCTTTTTGGCATTGACTTTGTTGAGTGGTTTTGTGCTTGGATAAGTTCAGACTCAGTGTCTAAATAACCCATGAACACAGCATCTTGAGTTTGAATGGGAAAATGCCCATTGGGGTTGTTTCTAAGCCAGGGGGGCTTCAGTGCCTTGATTATTGAGATGGACTTGAGTTCTGGGCGGCTAGGGAGCAAAATGAACGCAGAATCAAAATGATGCGAGATCATGGCTTGATGACCCGCGCCTGAAAGGGGGCATGAGACAATAGTTGGGCTTTGCGAGTCAACATGGTGACGAGAATGCAGTGTTTGATGTTGACCTTTTTTCGACTTCGGTTCTGAGCCATCAGTGAATGACATCCTTAGCAAAGGCAGAGGCATAAAGACAATGACAAAGTCAGTTGTTGGCTCATCCAGGGCTACAGGTCGAGCACAGGTGGTGGGCAAGTTCCACTTTGAGTCGCTGCGCAAGCTGCTTGATTTGCCCGAATCCGCCTTGGTTGATGATGCACTACATTTTATGATCGGCCCCGATATGAATGTCGTGGCCTTGCCATCAGCTGCCGGTCGACTGCTGCTGGTCGTCGAATTGTCTGACATGAATCGTCTTTTGGTCCAAGATTGGCAGCGCTTGGTCATGCATTTGTCGAGCCACTTTGATGATGACAGCATGGGTCGTTTGCTGGTCTTGGACAAAAAGTTGTCAATGGCCTGGTCTTGCGAAAATGATGTGGATCCAGACTTGTGGGCTCAGCATGCCAAAGAGGCCATGTTGTGGTGCACGGGGACCCGACAGTTGCTATCTGGACTTGTGTCACCCGTGAATCAATAAGCTACCTTCGCGCCCCTGGGTGGGTGTTTTTCATACAAACAGGCAGTAAGTATCACATTATGGCTTCTTTATTTACATTCCCTACCAACGCGTACCGCACCACCGCTGCCGCTAGTTTGGCGGGCAGTCGCAACGAAATTTCCTCGCAGAGAGCGCTGCGGCAAGGTGGGCCAAGTTTGCCGTTTGCCGCGCCTGTTGGCGTAAGAGTCGGCAGTTTTGATCCGGCTGATGTCAACCCCGATTCAGTCAGAAAGTTCGTCAATCAGATTAGAACTCCTTTGGTGCGCAATATTCCGTTGCATGCTCGCACAACCGGTCGAAGTGGGCGAATTTTGATGACCGTTGTTCATGCAATGG
>JANMEO010000060.1:0-2181 GCA_031376995.1 Burkholderiales bacterium | reverse complement strand
GTGCTCGCCCTTCAACTCGAACGCGGTAATGCGCAAACATGGCGTTTCTTGTGCTGGCAAACTGGGTTGTGCCAAGCCCTGGTTAGACTCCAGGCGCACACTGGGGCGGCGCTCTAATTGCTCGCGCCGCACACGTTCACGTTCTTGCTGCAGCAGCGACTGAGGTTGATCGACCTGGGCCGGGGTTGGCACCTGCGCGAAGCCTGCATTCACCGACAAGATCGTCACCGCCAAAAACCACGTTAAATCGCGAAAATACTTCTTGAACAACTTCGCCCCTTCAACGTCATCTTCATGGAGGGATGCGAGCCAACCCCCTCGTTAGCAGCAGTATATCGAGGTGCGCCCCGCCCCATCAAAGCCAAGATTGCGAAAGCGCCAGTTCGATGACTTGATCCGAGTGGCTTCCACATTTCGGTGCAACAGCAGCCGAGGTCGCATCAATCTGCGGCTGGGTAGGTAACCCTCGGAACTGAAGATGGGTATCGAGGTCAACTTTGATCTGGGTCAGTTGAGCTTGGAGACAAACCGAATATGCTGGGCCTGTTTTTCTTTTCGTCATGAGGGGCCTTGACTTGCACAGTTGGCGGCGTCCATGATTTCAACTTCTATGAGCGTGGCCCTTTTAGCTGGTTATGAGTTGCCTGAAAAATGGCTGGCGCTGGACACCCCCCAGGGGCAGGCGGCGTTCACGCGCTGTGAGGCGGGCGGCGCGGGCGGGCAAGATCAGATCAGGGTGTCTCATTTTCAAGTGTCAGGGCTTTATTGTGCCGCTTGCTCCCAGTTGATTGAGGCCGCTTTGCGCGCGCTGCCGGGTGTGGTGTCTGCTGAGGTCAACGCCACGACTTTGCATGCCGCTGTGCGTTGGATCGCGGGTCAAGTCGTGCCCTCAAAGATGGTGGCTACTATTGAGCAGGCGGGTTATCGGGCAGCGCCAGATATAGGCGTGAGTGCCCGAGCTCTGCGTCAAGGTGAGCACCGGCAGATGCTGTGGCGCTTGTTTGTGGCTGGCTTTTGCATGATGCAAATCATGATGTACGCCACCCCGGCCTACCTTGCTGCCGAGGGGGACATGAGCCCTGATATTCAGCGTCTGCTGAATTGGGCCAGTGGGGTGTTGTCGATCCCGGTCTTGTTGTTTTCTGCTGGGCCTTTTTGGCGCGGTGCATGGCGCAGCGTCAGTCAGCGTCGCATCAGCATGGACGTGCCCGTGGCTTTGGGATTGGCAGTGACTTTTGGCTCCAGTGCCGCAGCCGCTTTAGCGCCGGGTGGATTGTGGGGGTCGGAGGTCTATTTTGACTCGTTGAGCATGTTTGTTTTTTTCTTGCTGGCGGGGCGCTATGTTGACTTGCGTTTGCGTCACCGGATGGCCGCACGTCTTGAAGCTTTGGTCGCTTGCTGGCCAGAATGGGTGCAGCGGCTGGACATTGATGATCAAGCTACCCTTGTGAGCCCGCTGGTTTTGCAACCGGGCGACCGTGTTCGCGTGACGGTAGGCCAAGCGTTTGCCGCAGACGGATGGATTTTGCAAGGCCACACGTCAGCTGACGAGGCATTGCTCAACGGCGAGTCGCTGCCGGTGCCCAAGGTTGTGGGCGATAGGGTGGTGGCGGGTAGTGTCAATCTGCTGGCGCCCGTGGTGATGAAAGTTGAACGCGTGGGCCAGGATACTCGCATGGAGGGCATCAAGTCATTGATGCGTCAAGCGTTGTCTCAAAAGCCACAGGTGGTGCAGTTGGCCGATCGCTGGGCAGGGCTTTTTTTGTGGACGGTATTGGGCTTGGCTTTGACGGGGGGGCTGGCATGGTGGTGGATCGAGCCCACCCGGGTGGTTTGGGTGGTGGTGTCGGTGCTGATTGTCACTTGTCCCTGCGCGTTGTCGCTTGCAGCACCCACCGCTTGGCTGAGTGCTGCAGGCGCTTTGGCGCGCAGCGGCGTGTTGTTGAACCGTTTTGAGGCGCTAGAGCCTTTGTCGCGGGTCGATCAGTTTGTTTTTGATAAGACAGGGACCCTGACCGAGGATCGTATGGTTTGGGTTGCGACCCATGTTCAACCAGCAGCGAACAGTCAACAAGCTCATGAGTTGTTGCGCAGCGCGGCCCAGCTCGCCCAGGCGTCTTCACACCCCCTGTCAAGGGCTTTGGTGACTGCAGCCACCGCTGCAGGGGTTGAGGCTTTGCC
>JANMEO010000051.1:0-9413 GCA_031376995.1 Burkholderiales bacterium | reverse complement strand
GAACGCCTTCACCTTGTGGGTGAGAGCACTACGCATCCGAGTGAGCCGCGCTGTGGGCGTCTGGCGGCGTTGCTCCTCCTTGTGCGCATGAGCCCACCGCGTCGTCGCCCTTGCAGGGCGCACCCGCGCTTGCAAGCGCGGGTTGTTGCGCAGGCGGACAGCAAGCTGCCCGAAAGCCCTGCTGCACCCTTGCCAAACACCCACATCGCAGCCCACTCGGGCACGTTCAACTGCCGTTTCTAGTTTAAACGAGTTGACATTTAATAGACTGGTCTATATTCTAGTCTGGGTGGTTTGACAAGGAGCAAGTGATGAACATCGAAGTAGGGTCTTACGAAGCCAAGACTAAGCTGCCAGAATTGTTGCGTGGCGTCCAAGGCGGTAACCGCTACACAATCACCCTAAGGGGCGAAGCGATCGCTGATCTGGTGCCATCACAAAAAAACAAGCACTCTGAAGCCAATGCTGCCGTCGACGCAATGCGCTCCTTCATGCGCTCACGCAAACCAGTTTCTGGTATCGACCTGAAGGCACTGATTGAAGAAGGGCGAACATGAGGTTTGTTCTAGATGCCTCAGTGGCGCTGCTTTGGCTGGTTCCGCACACCAACATAGCAGGCTTGGACTATGCCGATGCTGTTCTGATCGCTTTAAAAGAATCGCAGGCTGTGGTGCCGTCGTTGTTTGCATTGGAAATAGCCAATGTCGTTGCCAAAGTCGAGTCCAAAGGCGTGGTGACCGAGGCTGAATCCCAGAGATTCATGACGCTCCTTGGGCAACTCAACATTTCAACCGATCAAGAGACAATGATGTACGCCTTGGGGGATACATTGAATCTTGCCAGACGCTATAGGCTCTCAGCCTATGACGCCGCTTATTTGGAGCTCGCCCTGCGCATGGGTCTGCCACTGGCTACGCTGGATGTTGAACTGGCGAAGGCTGCGGCAACATCAGGACTTGCTATGTTGGGCGCCCATTGATTTTGGGTTCTTTCCCAATAAGCTCGGTTCTGGAGACAGAGTCTGTCCCCCTCTGGGCTGAGGTGCTGTGTCGCTGAGCGCAGATTGAGGCGCTGTTGCCTTCAGCGCCAGCAGTAAGCGCGTGCGGCATTCACGTTGGCAAAGCCTGAATAGGTGCTGGCAACGAAGCCTTTGCGGCTGAGGTGATCGAGGGTCAAATCTCCGCACCGGTCTTCCAGCATGCTCCCCACACGGGTGGCTCTGATGGTGAAAGTGCCCTGCGTCGACACCGGATCCAATGTGAGGTTATAAAAAGCCGGGCCCTCGTTGGGCGGGGGCACGGTGCTGAAGCGGCCAAACTGTGTGCTGGCTGTGACTGCGGTGCCGCCCGTCGTTTGGTCGTAGCGTAGGTTTTCGGAGAAAAAACGCTCCATCCATTGCTGGGCGGCCACGAGTTGCGCAGTAGCCTGGGTCCGGCGCCCTTTGGCGATCGACTCTCGGTAAGATGGGTAGCCAATGGTGGCCAACACCCCGATGATGGCCACCACGACCATGACCTCGATGAGGCTCAGGCCTCGGCCTCGGCCTCGGCCCTCTTGGAAGTCCCTGGAAATGGCAGTGTCGTCCATCATGGCCCTTCAAAGGTGCGCAGTCCGGGAATTTCGCGCCAATGAATGCGGGCATCATTGAGGGTGAACATGATGCTCGAATCCTCCGTCCCCCCCAATACACGAACTGACATGTTCCGCCCCTGAGTTGGGGTCGAGCTACTAAAATTCACGGGTCGATTGGTTGCATCGATGATGAAGGTGACCTTTTGGTCTGAGATGGGAATGGCCACTGTGCTGTAAGTGACGCCGTCCCGCTTCCTTCGTCCCAGAACAGGGCTGTTGGGTAACCCAGTTATTGGGTCAAACACATACAAGGTGGCGTTAGGCAGGCCGCTGCAGCTGCTGCCTGACTTGGCCTTGATCGAGGTCATGAAGATGTTGCTGAAGTTGTAACTTGGGTTGGAGATCACCATCTCTGAGGCACCCGGCAAGATGGCATACCAACCATCTTTGGCGTCGGCGGGTTTGGGGTTGAGGTAGTCAATCGATGCTGCATGGGTCGTGTTCACAGAGACCGACCCATTACTACTGTCAAGATTGAAGGTTCGAGAGACCAAGGTGCTTTCGTTTCTGGGCAGGCTGCGCGGGGCTTCTGAATCGGTAGCGGCAAACGCCACACGATCCCAAATGCCGTAGATCCGCTGTTTGACCCCTAAGAGGGGGAACTCTCCTGGCGTGTTGGACAGGCCCGTGGCAAAATTGACCATCACACCTCCGAAGGAAGGAAACGTGAGCTCTGGGGACGCTGAAATAGGCAGGGCTTGCTCCGGTGTTTGGGTGGTGTCTTTGGCGATGTAAAGTGGTTGGCCAGAATACGCCACCTTCCATTGGGCCGGGTCGGCATTGGAGATGTCGAATTTCCAAAGATTGCCCTTCAAATCACCGGCATACACGACGTCGGCCGTGCCGTTGTTGTCCAAGTCAAGCCAGGTGGGCGTGGACAATCCGTTGGCTGTGCCCGGGTCTGCCACGAGCTTGTGGTACAGACTCGTCCAATTGCCATTGAGAGGTCCTTTGGCAGGCAAAATCATCAAGGCGGCCTTGCCTGTGCTGGATCGGTAGCCATTGCCCATGATGATCGCGAATTCGCCGTTGTTTAACTTGGCAATCGGCGTGGCTTGGTTGCTCCCGCGCTTGATCGATACATCGCTCAGAACGTAGCCCAGATCGGCATCATCATCGGCCGTGAATTGCCATTTGAAAATCTGGTTGGCTTTGCTGGCGATCAGGTCTGAGACTTTGGTGACATCCAGCGCATACAGCCCACGCCCCCCGCGCCCGAGCGTGCCAAACAAGTAGGTGCGCCAATCTGTGGTGGCTGGTACAGTGGATGTTGCTGCAACCTTGAGCCCTACATCACCTGTGAATACACCGCCATCGGCAAATGCGCGTACGCCCAAGTCGGTTTGGATTTGTTCGACCAAGCGTGGGGCTAGCATGCCCGGGACGTAAGACATCACAGGGGTGCCGCTGGCTGAGTCGACGCCGTGCACCATGCCATCGTCTGATGCGGCCCAAAGCAGCTGCTGGCGTGTTTTTTGGCTAGTTATAAAGGCGCTGTACCCTGGAAAGTGGTTGTCAAAATAGGCGGCTAAGGGACGGGTTTGAATCCAAGGCGCCGCATTCACAATCGGGCCACTAATGCTGTCGTCGGGGCGTCCGCGCCAAGGGGGTGTGCTCTTTTCTCGGCTGCGATCACCCCGAATGTAGTCGACCAAGTCTTGGGCATCTGCGTCGGACAGGGCGCTGGTTGTGCTTGTGCTAGCGGTGAGCCTTGACGGGTCTTCGGCATCTGCGTCGGACAGGGCGCTGGTTGTGCTTGTGCTACCGGTGAGCATAGACCAGTATGTGTCGCGTCGATTGAGGGTTGGCCATTCGAAAGCCACTCCATCGGTACCATCATTGGTGATGATCTGTCGCTGCGTCACATTGGCCGATGCCAGCTTCTTACCCAGCTGCCATGCGGGGTTGGGTGAGAAGCTGCCGTCAGTCTGCACCAGGTAGGCCTTGACATCACCTGAAACCTTGCTTTGATCAAATTCAGCCACGTACTTGAACGTGCCTTTTGTTAATTGGCGCGCCGAGACCGCGGGCGAGGCATTGGCTGATGACACGATGGTCCCGAGCACGCGGCTCAGCGCAGCCTCTAGCTGTTCAGGGTTGAACACCACAGAGTAGTTGTCAGGCACCCCATCGCTGCCCGCGAGGCCCTCGCTGTTGCGCGAATCCCATTTGTCCGCACTGTCGGGCAAATCGGGCGAGCCGCCACTGGAAAAGTTGTAGCCCCCCCACTTGGCGGCATAGAATAAGGGGTCTTCGAGGTAACCGGCCGCTTTGCCCGTGACGGTGTAGGTAGCTACGCTAGCGGGATTGCTTCTGTTGCATTCATTGCAGCCCCCGGTGCTGTTGATCTTGGGGTGGGCGTCGCCATTCTTTTGGGTCACACCCAAATTGGTACTGTCGTTGAAGCTGAAGTTTGAAATGCCAGTGTGATAATGAACGCCGTCTTTGTTGGTGCCGGAGATGGTGTAGCCAAAACCAGCTGTAACGGGTGTGGAACTTGCGGACGCTAAGGTGGTGACCTTCAGGGTGTTGTCGGTCAACGACCACTCCAAAATGCCTGTCAGGTCTTGGTCGTAGTCCCCCCCCTGTTCAGAGTCTTCCCAGATGAGGAGGTATTTGCCGGCGGTGGCTGTTTGGCTGATCACCCGGAAATCAACCAAGGCGCCACTGCCCGTTTCGCTGCTGCTCTTTTGATACAAAAAGCTGGGCTGAATGATGGCCTTTCCTCCTGGGGCCATGACTTGGATACGAGGTAAACCCGGAGCCAGGGCCACACTGTAAGTGTTAACCCTGAAGTTGGGGTCTTTGTTGGGGCCGTACAGCTGGCTGGTGACGGGGAAGTCGGGCATGTTGCGGATGGGGTTGGTGTGGGCCCAGTAGGCCGCCCCTGCCAGCGTAAACGAGCCCTGGTAGGCAGAGCCGATAGGGCACAGCCCATCTATGTTTGACAACGTGTCGATGTACTTGGCTGTGCATGATTTGTCACCCACGCCGTTGACCCGCCCGGCAAAGCGGTTGGTGCCATTGATCCCCTCGCCCGCGCCCACGTTGTCGATGTAGGTTTTCAGGCTGGAGGCCGCACGCAAGTCTTCGAAAGGCTTTTGCGTGTCGGCGTCGTACGAAATGACGCTGGCATTGAAGTTGATGATGTTGATGGGGCGGCACTGTGGCAAGCCAAACTCGGCGTTGACGCTGCTGCCACGCGCAAAGGGATCGACCCAGGTAGGCCTTGGCAAGCCCAGAATATCGCCTTTGGGGTCCAGTCCACTGCCGTAGTCTGATGCGGGTCCATAGCTCGTGCTAGAGCCTTCGCGGCCTTTGAGGTAGCGCAAGGTTTCAGTGAACATTTCCCCTATTGGGTTGCCCCAACTGGCACATTTGTTGTCTTGCAAGCTAGTGAGCCCGAAGGTGCAGTTGCCATCGTCGTACCTGAGATCGCTACTATTTCTAGCACTGTATGTGCTGCTTGAGTACCTGTATCCCCATATTCTTAGCTTGTTAAGGGTGCCGACAATACCGACTGCGGCAGTGAATCTGCCGTCAGTTGTATGGTTGACTTCGTCACGAAATGTTGACAAATTTTTGCGCAGTACCCCCCCCGAGATGTTGCGGCTGAACGAGCCCGTGATCAAACCAAACTCAGCGCTGTTGTTCTCACCGTATTCGTGCAGCAAGCCAATGGGCTTGTAATTGCCTTGCGGGTACTGGCGGCAGCGCTCGGTACCCAACAATCTGGGATTGCACACTTCCACCCGCACCACAAAGTCACCCTGAGTGCCACCGCGCAAGGCGTCGCGGCGGCGGTCGGGGTATTCGCTTGCGGCGTTGAGGCCTGAGACGCTCTGATTATTGTTATTTGAACCTCCGTCAGAATCCCAATCGGCAGGTGTAAATCCCTCATCCTCTTCCATCTCTTCGGGATCGGGCCAAAACTCTTCGTTCTCCCAGCGACACTGGCGGCGCTCATGCGCATTCCAAAGCGCAAAGTTGCCTCTGACGGCGCGCAGCAAAGGGGGGCTGGTGGTCAGGTGAGACCAAGCGTCGTTGCCATCATAGGTGGTGTTGCAAAGCGTGATCTCGGTCTCGTTAAATGGCGTGAGCTTGGCAATGTCGCCGCCGTTGTAGTACTTGGCAAATGAATGCGCGTCCATGGGCAGGGAAGCACGCTCGAGGACGGTGAGCGAGGTTCCTCTGATTGGTACGCCATCGATCTGTCGGTAGCCCCCATACAGCACCTTGCGCACGATGTCGATGCGTGTCATGGTGGCCCAGTTCAGAAAGTTGCCGCTCCAGGATCTGCCGTTGCAGTAATTCAAGCTGTCGGCCATGGCTGAGGGCGAAAATCGCCTGCCGCTTCTCGGGCCGCCCCTGGTGTAGATGTAGCACTTTTTCGGGTCAAAATAGCCAGAATAATTCACGCGGTGAAGATAGCCGCCATCTGGTAGGTCATCGCCGTTGTAGTCGGTGAACTCGTTGTAGGCCCGGTAAAAAAGCTGGTGGTCTTTGGACATGTTCAGCATGATTGCTGGGCGTGCCGGCGTCGATTGCGCATGGGGCGGTACAGGGTCGATGGGTGTATAGACCAGGGCTGTGGGATGAGCCTGAACGAACCATCCTGCACCGCCTAGCAACAGGGCCGTCAATGCGCGAAATGTCAGCTGCGTCATGGTCAATCCAATCATTAAAGGCTGGTGAGCGTTGTCAAGCATTCAGGACGGATACTTGAGATAACTTTGAAGCACCACCTGGGTGTCCGTGGTGAAGCCAAATCCGCGGGCGGTGATGCGAAAAAAGCGTGAGTCGCCGCGCTGCATCAACTCCAATAAATACTCCGGCTGTAAGGCCACCCCGACCAAGGGCGCGGCGCCCGTGAAGGTGCCCAGGGGCACGCCCCCAGAGAACGTGCAATGGGTGCCGACTTTGGTGCTCGTGGTGTCATTCCAGCGACCGCCTTTTGTCTTAGGCCACCAGTGTTCAGACTTGGCAGTGTCGTCGCTCCACTCGCGTGTTTCGGTCATGGAGGGGGGCTCGCACTGCCCCTGTGGGCAAGCCAAGCCAAAGTGTTCACTCGTGAAACGGTCGGCGCCATAATCGACTCGGTCGCAGCGGGCACCCGAGGCCTTGGCCACCAAGAACACATCACGCTCTGCGTCGCGCAATGCAGCCTCAGCGGCCTGCCGGGCCATCTCGTTGGACATCTGATTGCGCGAGGCGGATTCGCTCACAACAGCAAAACGGGCTGAATACAGGCTAATGCCGGTGATGACCAACAAAAACATCAAGACCACCAGCAAGGCCACGCCTTGTGAGGGCCGTGCCCGACGACCCTCACAAGGGGCAACGCAAGGGTTAGGCGTGGTGGTGGGGTGGGTGGGGGCTGAGGTCATGTCAGTATGAGGCTTTGAGGTGGTTTCTCACGCTGAAAACCTGGGTGTATGTCTTGCGCAGGCTGCTGTCGCCGGCGGGTTGTGTGGCGCCGCTACAGTCTTGCCACTGCTGTGGGCCGGAGCTGACCGCATTGGCCGTTTGATACGTTTTCGAGATCACGCAGACCCGCACAGCGACCACTCGCTGCCAGGGGGCTAAATTCACACCGTCGATCTCCAATGAGCCCTGATCTTTCACCTTGTCGGCGGTGAAAAACTCCACGGGCGGTGAAGCACCAGCCGCAGCGGGTTCGCCAGACACGCCATACAACAACTGCAAATCATCGAGCCCCGCAATGATGCTGATAGGCAGATTGTTCGTGTCAGACACGAGACCCTTGCACAAGAGGCTGCGCGTGCTCACGGCGCGCCCGTCAAACCTCATCAAGGTGCTGGCACTTGTTTGAAGCGTGTAGTGATTGGCGGCAAACAGGGGCAGCATCGGCGTCACATTGGGCGAGGTGGACGCAGCGACGCCGCCGCGTGAGGCATTCTCGGGGGCCAACGCCACATCGTTGCCCTCGCAATCATCGCGCTGCCCACCTTGGCCAGAACGCACATCACTGGTGAAGTACGAGATCACCAGCGTGTCAGGGTCGTTGTCAACTTTGGGGTCACAGGCGTTCAAAGCAAAATTAAATGGCGCGCCCTCACACCCATAAATCCCTTGGTTGTAGGCTTCGAGACCCGTGACGTTGGTGTACACATTCAAAAAGTTGGGCAGCGCCACCTCTGCGTCGGACGAAGGGTAAAACCCTGCATTGCCCAGATCGCGCCCGAGCAGGCGCAAAGCATAGTTGCCCACCTCACTCGCTTCGGCCGATTGGTCCAGTTTGCCTTGGTTCTCACGGGTGGCCAGGTACAAGTAGGCGGCCGCCCCCACAATGACCAAGCTCAGGCCCATGGCCACCATCAGCTCGATCAAAGACAGCCCGCGTTGTTTGAAAGAAAAGCGTGTCATGGTCAGCTTTACGTTCAAGGGATGAAAGAGAACCGCAGGCACCGCACTCCGGTCTCCACAGCGGCGCCACTTGGGCAACAATTGATTTGTGCAGCACCGGTGGCTGTGCTGTTTGAACACGATGGGGTGGCGGCCAAAGTGCTGGCCAAATCACCCGACCCCAGATGAGTTTTGTCGGCCCACATGAAGGTGACGTTGATGCCTGTTGCACGCGAGCCTTCGATCCATGCCGAGCCCCTGGGCATCACGCGGCGCAGCTCGCTGCGCCAGAGGCTCAAGTCATGGGCTGTCGTCTGGGCGGGTGTGCAACTGTTCTTCAGGCAATCGACATCAGGTGCAGCCGGTAAGGTGGCTTGATCGGCCCAGGTGTCTTGCAATACGTAGTTCGAAGCGATCGTCGGTTCGCCGAAGGCGTTGCCCGCCTCTGAAGGGTTGGAACGTAGGCGATCGGCCAAATCACTGACCAGAACCCCCGATGCATTGAGTGCCCAGGAGTTGATTTTGTAGCGGGACGTGGCTGCTTGCAGCCCTGCGATGCCCAGCATGCCAATCGACAAAATGACGGCTGAGACCAAGACCTCGATCAGGGTGAATCCGCGGTGGCGCAGAGCTGATAAGTGGGGGGGGTTAGCTTGCGGTTTCATAGGCATGAGCCGGTAAAATCGATGGTGAAGACTTGGCCCAAGGCGTTGAGGCAAATGCGCCGGTTGGACGCGCGGGTCTCATCGCGATACCTGAGGCCGTAGCCACCAGCGTTGGACGCCCGGCTGTACCCGGTGGGTGAAAAAACGATGTAGTCAGTCGTGGTGGTCTTGTCTGAAGCCAGCGAAAACTCTGGCTTGGTGGCGCTCACGACATCAACAATTTGATCCAGCGCAGGGGCAGTCACGATGGCGTCACAGCCCCTGTTGAGAAAGATCATCCACCCGGATTGCCAGTCGCCCTTGGCCCCCGCACACTGAGGCGTGGCAGCCTCAGTGTCATTGCTGCGGCACATGACTGTACACATGTTGCGACTCACGGCGGCATTGCGCGCGCGCAGCACGCTGCCCGTGAACTCATTGGCAATTGCTGCTGTGCTGTTGCGAATGAGAAAGTTTTGGAAGCTGGGCGCTGCCATGGTCGCCAAAGTGGCAACAATGGCGAGCGCGACCATCAGCTCTAGCAGCGTTACACCTCGAAGGGATTGAGCGCTTGTCATGAGCCGCAGTATAAAAATGTGCCCCCGTCGGCAGTGCACCTACCATCGACTTCTCACTACCGTTCATCGGTTTATGGGGCAAAGGTAGGAAAAATGTCTCGATCTTGGCCTGTTGGAACTGAAGATGCTGTGTGGTCAAAGGGAGTGAAGGGCGATCTATACCCCTCGGAACTGAAGATGCTGGGTCGATGGG
>JANMEO010000023.1:0-22508 GCA_031376995.1 Burkholderiales bacterium | reverse complement strand
GATGTATCCAGCAACACCACCCATCTTCAGGTTGTACGGGAATATACCCATCGGAACTGAAGATGCTGGATCGCTGAACCGTATGGGAAACGGGTCTGCGGCGTTGCAAATCCTCGCCCTATCAACGGATAGGGCTGCGGTTACGCCTTGCACCCCCATTCCCCATACGACCCATCAACCCAGCATCTTCAGTTCCGATGGGTATAGATGGACAATTGCCTCAAAATTTTCTGGGTCCCTCTTGTAACCGTCTGGGCTGCCCCTATACTAAGACTGGTAGCACTCATCATTGACGAGTGCTAATGGCACTTTCAGCCACCTGTGGCGGGGTGTTGCAAGCAGTAAATCGTTCCAATGGGGCCACCTAACGCTCCAAAAGCCTCAGTTTAAAACTCAACCCTTCAATTAGGAGATCCTATGAAACTTCGTCCCTTGCACGATCGCGTGATCGTCAAACGCCTAGAACAAGAAACCAAAACTGCCTCAGGTCTCATCATTCCCGATAACGCTGCTGAGAAGCCTGATCAGGGTGAGGTCTTGGCCGTTGGCCCTGGAAAAAGAAGTGAGAAGGGTGACTTTATTGCTTTGAACATCAAGGTGGGTGATCGTGTTTTATTTGGCAAATACAGCGGTCAGACCGTCAAAGTTGACGGCGATGAACTGCTGGTGATGCGTGAAGAAGACCTCTTTGCTGTGGTTGAGAAGTAAGTCACTCACCCCAATCAAACCCTATTTTTTGGAGAATATACATGGCAGCTAAAGACGTTATTTTTGGTGGTGAAGCCCGCGCGCGCATGGTCGAAGGCGTGAATATTTTGGCCAATGCGGTGAAGGTCACTTTGGGCCCCAAGGGTCGCAACGTGGTTCTCGAGCGCTCATTCGGCTCGCCCACCGTGACCAAAGACGGTGTATCCGTCGCTAAGGAAATTGAGCTCAAAGACAGGCTGCAAAACATGGGCGCTCAGATGGTCAAAGAGGTCGCCTCCAAGACCTCTGACAACGCCGGTGATGGAACCACCACTGCGACCGTTTTGGCCCAAGCTATCGTGCGTGAGGGCATGAAGTACGTAGCTGCTGGCATGAACCCTATGGACTTGAAGCGCGGCATCGACAAAGCTGTGCTGATTCTGGTTGACCAACTCAAGAAGCAATCAAAGCCGACCACCACCAGCAAGGAAATCGCACAGGTCGGCACCATCTCGGCCAACAGTGATGATGAAGTTGGCAGAATCATTGCTGAAGCCATGGACAAGGTTGGCAAAGAAGGTGTAATCACCGTTGAAGATGGAAAAAGCTTGGCCAGCGAGCTCGACGTTGTCGAGGGCATGCAGTTTGATCGCGGCTATTTGTCTCCCTACTTCATCAATAACCCTGAAAAGCAAAGCGCCGTTTTGGACAACCCATTCGTGCTTTTGTTTGATAAGAAAATCACCAACATTCGTGATTTGCTTCCCACCTTGGAGCAAGTTGCCAAGGCCGGCCGCCCTCTCTTGATCATTGCCGAAGACGTAGAAGGCGAAGCCCTGGCGACTCTGGTGGTTAACACGATTCGGGGTATCTTGAAAGTAGTGGCTGTCAAGGCACCTGGCTTTGGCGACCGCCGTAAAGCCATGCTGGAAGACATTGCAATCTTGACCGGTGGCAAAGTCATTGCTGAAGAAGTTGGCTTGACTTTGGAGAAGGTTACGCTGGCTGATTTGGGTCAAGCCAAACGTGTCGAAGTTAGTAAAGAAAATACCACCATCATTGATGGCTCCGGTTCCGCTGCGGACATCGAAGCCCGTGTCAAGCAAGTGCGTGTTCAAATCGAAGAAGCCACTTCTGACTATGACCGTGAGAAGCTCCAAGAGCGCGTGGCCAAATTGGCGGGTGGTGTCGCCTTGATCAAGGTCGGCGCTGCGACTGAAGTTGAAATGAAAGAGAAGAAAGCCCGCGTAGAAGATGCGCTCCACGCTACCCGTGCGGCAGTTGAAGAGGGTATTGTGGCTGGCGGTGGCGTTGCGCTTTTGCGAGCTAAACAGGCCGCTGGTTTGATCAAGGGTGACAATGCTGATCAAGACGCTGGCATCAAACTGGTGTTGCGTGCGATTGAAGAGCCTATCCGGATCATCACTCAAAATGCTGGTGACGAACCCAGCGTGGTGGTCAATACGGTATTGGCTGGCAAGGGTAACTACGGCTACAACGCTGCCAATGGCACTTACGGTGACATGATTGAGATGGGTATTTTGGATCCCACCAAGGTGACTCGCACAGCGCTGCAAAACGCAGCGTCAGTGGCATCGTTGATGCTCACGACCGAGTGCATGATTTCGGAAACCCCGAAAGAAGAGGCTACCAACCACGGTCACGGTGGTGGTGGCATGGGCGGTATGGGCGGCATGGGCGGTATGGACATGTAATGCTGGGCTGATTGTTTTTGTCAGCGCAAAGGGCCACTGTCAAGTGGCCCTTTTTACGTCTGAGATCTATACCCCTCGGAACGTAAGATGCTGTGTTCATGGGGCGTTTGGGCTGTGAGGATGCGAGGCGCCAAGCACAGCAATACCATTTGGTATTGCGAGCATTTGCAACGCTGCAGACTCATTGTCCAAACGGACCAGAGGGACACGGCATCTTGCGTTCCGAGGGGTATAAAGCTCATTGGAGGCCTTTTGGGTGGGCCCTGCAACTTGGTAGACCCCTTGTCTCAACGACGCATGAACTCAGTATCTTCAGTTTTGGGGATGACAGGCCCAGGCACGGGGTGAGCCCATTCATGAAGCACTTGTGCAGCATCGCCAACACCGATTTTTTTAAGTGCTGAGAACAGGCACACACTCACATCAGCCTCAGGGGTGTTGATCTGGTCTAACTGAGTTTGCACAGTGCTCAGTATCGCGACAGAGTCGCGTCTGTTGAGCTTATCGGCCTTGGTCAAGAGCACCAGCAGCTTGACGGCACCGTTGGCGATGCGGGAGGCCACAAATTTGAGCAGTTGCTCGTCTAGCGTGGTTAAGCCTAAGCGTGAGTCAACCATCAAGACAACCCCGACCAAGCTGCGTCTGACACCCAGGTAGTCAGCCATGACTTGCTGCCATCTGAGCTTGGCGTCGCGCGCTACGGCGGCATAGCCATAACCAGGCAAGTCGGCCCATAGTGCATCAGCTTGATCCTTAGGGCCGAGCTCAAACAAGTTGATGTGCTGAGTACGACCGGGTGTCTTGGAGGCAAATGCCAATCGGCCGATTTGAGACACCGTATTAATGGCCGTGCTTTTGCCTGCATTCGAGCGCCCCACGAAGGCAACTTCAGGCAGTTCTGTCGCTGGAAGTTGGTGGAGTTCGCTGGCTGTGGTTAAAAATCGCGCAGTGTGTGCCCAGGCTAAAGCTTGCTTTTGGACCGGATTGAACGGGGAGATTTGTTGTTCTTTCATGCGCTGTATCGATGCCGCTGCAAAGCGGCATTCAAATTCCAAAGCATGCATTGTAAAATCGGTAAGTTCTGCTTCTTGGAAAAATTTGCCATGACGTATGCTGCCCGTGCTCTTTTCTGTTTTCTTTTCGCTCTGTTGAGCTCAGCCCTGTACGCCAATCCTGTGAGCCCGGCGTCTCTAGCGGCCGATTTGGTTCAAGGCGAGGCCATTGCTAAAGGCGCCTGTGTCGCATGCCACAGCATTGATGGGCAGCGGGGCAGCCCTGCTCAGCCGCTTTTAAAGGGTCAACATCCTGAATACTTGGTTAAGCAGTTGCAGGAATTCAAGACTGGCAAGCGTGACAATGCGACCATGAAGGCGTTTGCAACGAATTTAAGCGACGCTGACATGAAAAATGTGGCGGGCTTTTATGCTTCAAAGCCCCCGTCAGTCGGCTCTGCCAAGAGCCCTGATTCTGCAACTTTGGGCGAGAAAATTTATCGTGGGGGTGTTGCTGCGCGTGGCATAGCAGCTTGCTCGGGCTGTCACAGCCCCAATGGTGTCGGCATGCCCTCGCAATATCCTCGATTGGCGGGGCAACATGCTGACTACCTTGAGGCGCAGCTAACGGCTTTTCGCGATGGCGTTCGCCGCAATAACAGCACCATGAGCATGGTGGCTGCCCACCTCAGCAACAAGGAGATCAAAGCTTTATCGGATTACATCGCTGGCTTGCGTTGATTTCACTTGAGTCACATGCTCGCCCACCTCGCAGCAAAAATGGTGAGCACCATTTTTGTGCTTTGTCTCGATACCCAGCATGGGTGGCTCTCAGAAGGTTAGAGGGTGGACAGCACGGCCAGCCACAGGGGGGCGCTTAGCATGAAGCATAGGGTGGAGAGAACAATCGAGCTGGCGGTTTCTGCTTCTAAGGCCTCGTAGCGTTGCGAAAAAAATAAGACATTGGAACCAATAGGCAGTGCCGCAGCCAGCACCACAATTGACAGCGGTACAGCCGATAAACCCAAGCCCCAGTGTCCAACAAAGAGCACAGCAGCGGGGAGCACCAGGAGTTTGAAAATCACCGGAAACAGAGACTTTTTGAGTAGGCCTTGAATACCAAATTGTCCCAAAGACAGGCCGATCAATACCAAGCACAGCGGGATCACTGCTTGGCTCATGGTGAGCAAAATCTCATCAACCAAGGTGGGCAGCCCGCCAAAGAGATATTGCCAGGCTATACCGCTCAAAATGGGCAGCACCACAGGGTGAATAAGGGTGCAACGGACCGTGATGGCCATTGCTCGCCAACGGCTGTCGGTGCCGCCCTCTTGCTTGCGTTGTTGTGCGATCAGGTTTTCAGCCAAAGCTGTGGCGATGCTCATCAACACCAGTGAATGTAGGCCGATGATGGCAAGGTGGATGCTTAAGCCTAACTCGCCAAATAAGGCCACCATCAGGGGTAAGCCAACCTGAACACTGCTGCCAAATGTGCTGCTCAAGGCGTGCACTGCAGGCGCTGTCACTGGTGTTGCGGGCCCTTGGGTATAGCGGTATTTTTGCCATAGGTAAACAGCCAACAGAAGGCATGTGACTGGTGCAAAAAAAGCGACCAGAATTGCCCAAGGCAGATGGGTGGTGTCCAGGCGCACCATGGTTCGAAAGAGCAACGCTGGGATGAAAATGTAGTAGGCAGCATTGCCCAGGTTACGTGCTAGATCTTTCTCGCCAAGCCACTTTAATCGACCGAAGCCCCACCCAATGGCCACCACCACGAAAATAACCAATAGCTTGAGAAACACAATGCCTAGCATAGGAGTCCGTACATCATGAGGCGCATTGCTACAGCCAGAAGCAAACCGATGAATCGAAGTTGCGGCAGATCTGAATTATTCGGACTTTTCTGGCTTTGGCTCGCTGCCAAGCGAAGCTGTTCGAGTCGGTGTGGGGGGTAGGTGGTTGAGGGCGATCAACGGGTTCGCGGTGCATGAGCGTTTATCTCCCTGCAACTTGTCTCGGGGAGAATGCCCGCAAGACGATCGAAACTGCCCATGAGAATTATTCGCCTGGGTTGCATGGCCACCTTTTTTCTGCCCCAACGACTGCCTGGCTTTTTACAGTAGCTGATACTCTGGCTGGATGGCAATCTCAACTGCTATAGGTTTTCTATGTGTATGCTTTATTACTCAATTTTTGGCGTCTGAGAGGTTTTTGGGGGCTGTTGGCGTTAATTTGATTTTTGTTGTGAGGGTCCAAAGACTTGGCCTCTAATGAGTCGAATCAGTCTGTGGTGTTTGGGTTAAGGACCCATCCCCAGCTTCATTCCGATGGGGATGGGGGCTCGCTTAAAAGTTCAATGCACGTTTGTCGACAGCAAGAGCTGCTTCTTTCGTCGCTTCACTCAAGCTCGGGTGAGCATGGCAAATGCGGGCAATATCTTCAGATGAGGCTTTGAACTCCATGGCAACAACGGCTTCCGCAATCAATTCTGAAGCTTGGGGCCCCACGATATGGACCCCTAGGATTTCATCACTGGTGGCGTCTGCCAGGAATTTAACCATGCCGGTGGTGTCTCCCAGCGCACGTGCCCGTCCGTTGGCCAAAAACGGAAATGTGCCCACCTTATAAGCATGGCCTGCAGCCTTGAGTTGTTGCTCTGTTTGACCCACCCAAGCGATTTCAGGGGAGGTATAAATGACCCATGGCATGGTATTGAAGTTGACGTGCCCATGCTGGCCCGCAATACGTTCAGCCACAGCCACGCCTTCTTCTTCGGCTTTGTGTGCCAACATCGGGCCACGCACGACATCACCAACAGCCCATACATTGGGTAAATTGGTTTTGCAGTGCGTATCGACTACCACAGCGCCACGCTCGTCAAGCTGTAAGCCTACGTTTTCGGGGTTTAAGCCCAAGGTGTTGGCGACACGCCCGATAGACACAATCAACTTATCAAAAGTGAGGGTTTGTTGGACACCTTGGACGTCGGTGTAGCTCACAGTCACACCATCTTTAGATGTCTTGACTGTGCTGATCTGGGCTCCCAACTCGATTTTTAAACCTTGCTTGAGGAACGCCTTATGGGCTTCTATGGCAATTTGTTCATCGACGGCGCCCAAAAAATTTGTCGAGCCTTCAAGCACCGTCACATCAGCACCTAGCCGACGCCATACCGATCCTATTTCAAGGCCAATTACGCCAGCGCCGATGACGCCCAGAGATTGAGGGGTTTGGGTGATGCGCAAGGCGCCATCATTGGACAAAATGGTGACTTCGTCAAAAGGCGCTCCGGGCAAGGCACGGGGGCTGGAGCCCGTTGCAACGATGATGTGCTTGCCAATGAGGGTGTTTTGAGAGGCGTCACTGACCTGGATCTCGTAGCCCGCATCAACAGCCTTTAAGAAAGAACCTCGACCATGGAAGAAGCTGACTTTGTTCTTCTTGAACAGGTACAAGATGCCTTCATTGTTTTGCTTCACGATGGCGTCTTTGCGTGCCAACATTTTGGGCACATCCATCCCCAGCTTGCTCAGTGAAATGCCGTGCTCAGCGAAGTGATGAGCGGCATGATCAAAATGCTCGCTGGATTGAAGTAGGGCCTTGGACGGGATACAGCCCACGTTGGTGCATGTCCCGCCAGGGGCTGGTCCGCCCTTGCTGTTTTTCCATTCGTCAATGCATGCAGTGCTGAAGCCGAGCTGAGCTGCGCGGATGGCGGCAATATACCCACCTGGGCCGCCACCGATCACGATGACATCAAATTGTTTGCTCATGGTCACATCAATTAAAAAGGGACAGAAGGCCAATCAAGAGGCAAGGAGTCGACTGGCTGATTTGTAAAATATACCCGTCGGAACTAAAGATGCTGTATTCATGGGTCGTTGGGCAGTGAGGATGAAAGTTGCAAATACTCGCGATAACCTTTGGTATCGCGAGTATTTGCAACGCCGCAGACTGATTGCCCAAAAGGCTTAGGAACGTCGTATCTTCAGTTCTGACGGGTATCGCTGCTTAAATATCGAACAACAGGCGCGATGGGTCTTCTAGCGCTTCTTTCATTGTGACCAGGCCAAGAACAGCTTCACGGCCGTCGATGATGCGGTGGTCGTAGGACATTGCCAGGTAGTTGATGGGGCGTACAACCACTTGGCCATTTTCAACAACCGCACGCTCTTTGGTGGCGTGCACGCCAAGAATAGCCGACTGAGGAGGGTTGATGATTGGCGTGGACAGCATGGAGCCAAATACGCCACCATTGGAAATTGAGAATGTGCCACCTGTCAGCTCTTCAAGAGAAAGCTTGCCGTCTTTTGCTTTTTGGCCAAACTCGGCAATTTTTTTCTCGATATCGGCAAAGCTCATTTGATCGGCATCGCGCAAAATGGGCACGACCAATCCACGTGGTGAACCCACTGCGATTCCGATATCGAAATAGCCGTGGTAGAGGATGTCGTTGCCATCGACTGAGGCATTGAGTACAGGGTATTTTTTCAGCGCTGCAACCGCCGCTTTGACAAAAAAGCTCATAAAGCCAAGCTTGACGCCATGCTCTTTTTCGAATTTTTCTTGGAAGCGCTTGCGCATGTCCATCAACGGGGCCATGTTGACCTCGTTGAACGTGGTCAAGATGGCATTGGTGGCTTGCGACTGTAGCAAGCGCTCTGCCACGCGTGCACGCAGGCGGCTCATGGGCACACGCTGCTCAGGTCGCGCTCCCAAATGGGGCGCTGGTGCGGCTACCGGAGGTAGTGTTGCTTTGACAGTTGGGGCCAGGGGGGCTGCTGGTTTGGCGTTAGACGCCACAGCGCTCAGTACATCGCCCTTGGTGACCCGGCCATCTTTGCCTGTGCCCGTGACAGAACCCGCTGCCAAATTGTTGTCTGCCATCAGCTTGGCAGCAGCGGGCATGGGGATCCCGGATTTGCTGTCTGACGCTGGGGCTGCAATGTTGGTATTTGCTGCCACTGCGGGTGCGCTTGAGGCCGCTGTGCCGCTGGTTTTGACTACGCCTTCGGAATCAATTTTGGCGATCACTTCATCGCTTGCGCACAACGCCCCATCGTTTTTGACAATCTGCGACATAACGCCCGTCACAGGGGCTGGTACTTCTAGAACGACTTTATCGGTTTCGATTTCAACCAAAATTTCATCAATGACAACGGCTTCGCCGGGTTTTTTTTTCCACGTCAGGATGGTGGCTTCTTCGACGGACTCTGACAATTGAGGCACTTTGACATCAACGATGGCCATTTGATTCTTTCGGATTGAATAACAGGCCATAATTTTGCTTGGCCTGAAAAGGGGGGCTAGTGTGCGGACCAGCCAGCAAGCTGCCGGGTCCTTGAGTTTATTTGTTCAACACAAAACCTTTGAGCTTGCCAAAGGCTTGCTCAAGCAGTGCCTTTTGTTGTTCTTGATGCAGGTGCGAGTAGCCTACGGCCGGTGACGCTGAGGCCGAGCGACCAGCATACCCAAGCTTTTGTCCCTCAAGCATGTTTTCATGCACATAGTGCTGCACAAAAAACCAGGCTCCTTGGTTTTGAGGTTCGTCTTGACACCACACCAGCTCAGTGGCTTTCGGGTACTTTTTAATCTCGTTGGCGAAGGCTTTGTGGGGAAAGGGATAGAGCTGCTCGACTCGCAAAATTGCCACATCGCTGGACTTTGTTTCAGCACGTGTTTTGATGAGGTCGTAGTAGACCTTGCCCGAGCACACAATAATGCGGCTGACTTTTTCAGCGTTGATATCTGCGTTGGTCTCAGGGATCACGGTTTTGAACTCACCGCGGGTGAATTCCAGCAGCGGCGAAGTTGCATCTTTTGCGCGCAGCAAAGATTTGGGCGTTAAGAGCACCAAGGGCTTGCGGAACATGCGCACCATTTGGCGGCGCAGCACATGAAAAATTTGACTGGCTGTGGTGGGCTGCACGATCTGCATGTTGTTGTCAGCGGCCAGTTGCATGAAACGCTCTAGCCTTGCTGAGCTGTGCTCGGGACCTTGCCCTTCATAGCCGTGAGGCAGCATCAAAGTCAGGCCGTTGGCGCGGCCCCATTTGACTTCACCGGACGCAATGAACTGATCAATCACAACCTGCGCTCCGTTGACAAAGTCACCAAACTGCGCTTCCCAAATGACCAGCGTATTGGGCTCAGCCGCTGCATAGCCATACTCAAAACCCAGCACGGCCTCTTCTGACAGCAGCGAGTCAATGACCACAAACGGGGCCTGGCCCTCAGCTACATGCTCTAGCGGGGTATAGGTGCCCTCGTCCCAGCGTTCGCGAGCTTGATCGTGCAAGACCGCATGGCGGTGGGTGAAGGTTCCTCGACCGCAGTCTTCTCCTGATAGGCGCACGGCATAACCGCTGGCGACCAATGACGCAAACGCCATGTGCTCACCCATCCCCCAGTCAAAGTTGGTCTCACCTCGACCCATCGCCGCGCGGTCTACCAGGACTTTGGCGGCCAGGTTGTGGGGCTTGAAGTCAGGCGGTACTGTCGTGAGTCGCTCAGCCAATCTTTTGATCTCGGCCAAAGGCAGTGCCGTGTCGGCTGCATCCGTCCATTTTTTGCCTAAGAAGGGAGACCAATCGATGGCGTATTTGCTTTTGAAATTGGTGAGCACGGGGTCAATGGTGTGCTTGCCGGCATCCATCGCTGCCCGGTACTCTGCCACCATCGTGTCAGGGGTTTCTTCGGTCACCACCTTTTGTGCCACCAGCTTGTCTGCGTACAACTTGCGTGTGCCTGGGTGTTGATTAATTCTTTTGTACATCAAGGGCTGGGTCAGTGCCGGCGTGTCTTGTTCGTTGTGACCCAGTTTGCGAAAACAAACAATATCAACAACAACATCTTTGCTAAATTCTTGACGGTACTCGAGTGCTAGCTGTGTTGCAAAAACAACAGCTTCGGGGTCGTCTCCATTCACATGCAGCACCGGTGCTTCGATCATTTTGACGACATCGGAGCAATACAGTGTTGAGCGGCTGTCTCGCGGATCGCTGGTGGTAAAGCCGATTTGGTTGTTGATCACCACGTGCACCGTGCCGCCCGTAAAGTAGCCTCGGGTTTGGGCCAGTGCCAGGGTCTCCATCACCACACCTTGACCAGCGAATGCCGCATCGCCATGAACCAAAATGGGCAACACGGATCGCCCGGTCTTGTCGCCGCGTCGGTCTAGTCGGGCCTTCACAGACCCTTCAACGACAGGGTTCACAATCTCAAGGTGAGAAGGGTTGAAGGCCAGGCTCAAATGCACTGGGCCGCCAGGGGTCGTCACGTCACTCGAGAATCCCTGGTGATATTTGACGTCACCAGAAGGTAAATTTTCAGGCGCTGTATGGTCAAACTCAGAAAACAAATCTTTCGGCGCTTTGCCCAAAGTGTTGACCAGCACATTCAGTCGCCCTCGGTGGGCCATGCCGATCACAATCTCTTGAACGCCATTCGTGCCCGCTCGCTGCACCAGTTCGTCAAGTGAGGCGATAAAGCTTTCGCTGCCTTCAAGTGAAAAGCGTTTCTGGCCGACATATTTGGTGTGGAGATAACGTTCTAGGCCCTCGCCGGCTGTTAAGCGGTTAAGAATGTGCTTTTTTTGAGCATCTGAAAATTGGCCTTTGGCGCGTGTGCTTTCTAAACGTTGCTGCCACCAGCGCTTTTCAGCAGGCTCGGTGATGTACATGTATTCAGCGCCGATGGATGAGCAATAGGTCTCGCGCAGGGCCTGAACAATCTCGCGCAGGGTCATGTGCTCTGCGGTTGTGAAGTAGGTGTTTGTGGCGCTGAACAAGATGTCCATGTCGGACTCTGTCAGGTCATAGAACGCAGGCTCTAACTCGGGAATTTTGTGCCGTTCTTGGCGCTTAAGCGGGTCGAGATCAGCCCAGCGTGAGCCCAAGGATCGATAGGCTGCAATCAATGATTGGACATGGACCTGCTTGCGCGCCACTGACAAATCGGCGATGCCAACTTGGTTGCCAAAGGCATTGGCCTTGGCCCTTTGAGCAAACGACTCAACCACCGGAGCATGGGCTACATCAGGGCTGCTAGAGCCATCGACTGCAGGCACATGCTGCAAGGCATCAAAATACGTTCGCCAGTGATCCGATACGGCACCGGGGTTGTCGAGGTAGGCCTCGTACATCTCTTCAATGTAGGGGGCATTGCCACCAAACAAATAGGAGTTTGATCGGTATTGTTCAATCATTTATTCGCTCACCTCTGGTGCCGGTTTCCAGCACTCTGATGGGTTAATCAACCTTCCGCGACACGGCTTCACCGATTGGCGGATTGCGACCCGCCTTTGCAAGTCAACAAAGGGGACGGGAAGGACCACATTGACCCATCAGAAGTGAAGATGTTGTGACGTTAAAGGGAGTGAAGGGCGAGCTGCGGCTTTGTAAACGCCTCGCGATACCTTTTTGTACGGCGAAGATTTGCACCCTGCATCTCATCCAGTCACTCCCTTTGTCACCACAGAATCTTCAGGTTGAATGGGTGTAAAACATAAAAATGTAGCACTCTCCGCACATCATGCCAAGTGGCGGCTGCCTCTGAGGCGCTTGCGCCATGGGTTGCCGGCATACTCAGGTGAATGCGCTTCAGTTGGTAGGCCCAAATAACAATGCTGTCGGAATCACGAACCGCATCCCGTGGGGGGCTGTCCATTCAAGGCGCCAGCGGCCTTGATACGAAGGGTTGATGGAGGATAACTCTACCGTGATGGGGTAAAACCGCCCCAAGGCCATGGCCGTGGTGGCCTCATTCAGTGCGCCTTCACCGGCAACCCAATCTTGGGTGACCTTCACGCGCAGGTTTGGTGCGTCGGCATGAAATTGAAAGTGGCCTGCCACTGGCGGTTTTATCCAACCTGTCCAGCGCACGGACCGTACGTGTCCAGCATGTTCAGCGGGCAGCTCTAAGCCAGCATCAAAATCGATGCTGCGGTCTATCCGACTCAACAACACGGCTCCCACCAATCCCGGCGCTGAAAAATACTCGCCCCGCAAGCCGCCGCCCACCGCATTGCCCGCGCCACAAAGGTCGGCGCGCTGCTTGGCATACTTCAACTCGCCGGGCAGCAACACTTCGCTTGTCTGCCACCGAGACGAAAGTATTGAATCTGCGCGCAGGATGGCCGCAATGCTTGGTAAACCCGCCAAAGACAGTAAAAACCCCCTTCGAGGCATTGTTTTCGTCACGCTCAATCCTCAATGAGCCCTCGAGGTGGGCCCCTCAATTGCCTGACTCCCATCATCGTGACAAACTGTTGTCCATGATTGATGACATGTAACGTCGACCAGTTTAAATCTCAAGTGTTGAAAATCATGATTTCTTTTGTTTTGCTTAGCTCAGCTTGAGTGGGTTTGAGCGGGCCGCGCAACTCCCTTCCAGGTTGAATGCGTATACCCATCTTCAGTTCCGAGGGGTGTATAACTTGTTGGTGATTTTGGGATTCATGGGTTTTGATGACGGCCACTGACTTTGAGTTTCACTTTCAGGCGATGGCGTCTCCTTGTGAGCTGCATATCGAAGGCTGGCCAGAGGTTCAGGCGCGAGCGCTGGCCCAAGAAGCCATTGTCGAAGTGCAGCGCATAGAGGCGAAATACTCACGTTACCAGCCAAATAGTGTGATTTCTCTCATCAATGCCAGTGCAGGGCAGACTGAGCCCGTCAGTGTGGATGACGAAACAGCGCATCTCCTGGGCTTTGCCGACCAGTTGTATCACTTCAGTAATGGCCTGTTTGACATCACGTCCGGCATCTTGCGACGGGCTTGGAATTTCAAGTCTGGCAGGCCTCCAACACCCAAGCAATTGAGCGCATTTTTGCCCCTTGTGGGCTGGTCACGGGTGATGCGCTCGGACGATCAGATCCGCCTTCCGAGCGCAGGGATGGAGCTTGATTTTGGGGGCTTTGGCAAAGAGTACGCTGCCGACCGTGCGGCCACTCTCTTGCAGCAGCGGGGTGTTCAGCATGGACTGGTCAACTTGGGGGGGGATATTCGGGTGATTGGACCGCGGCTAGATGGTTCTCCCTGGTGGCTCGGGATTCAACACCCACGCCAGCCTGGGAAAACCATCGCCAGCGTGCCATTGCGCGCCGGAGGGCTGGCGACCAGTGGAGACTATGAGCGTTATTTTATCCATCATGGAAAGCGCTATTGCCATATTCTTGATCCTCGTACAGGATGGCCCGTACGACATTGGCAGTCAGTCAGCGTGGTGGCACCAGCCTGTTTGGCCGCTGGGGCAATCACGACGATGGCCATGCTACAAGGTGAAGCCGCTCTGCCGTTCTTGCAAAATCAAGGGGTAGAGTATTTGCTGGTAGATCCACAGGGCCATTTAGATCATCATCCAATGCCGTAGAGCTTGTTGGTCGTTGAGGCGGTGGCGCACCCTTTTTGGTGTGTGCCCATGCGCTGTTGTGTGATAAAAATTTGTCAAACACGTCTGACCCATGCCTGCTCATTGATGGAGCTTGATAAGGCCAGAGCATAAGTAGCTAACCTATAAAATTTAATATGAGGCTCTCATGAAACCAGTGCTCGAAATTCTTAAAAGGCGTGATTCTGGATTGTGGCGCGTCAAGCCCTCGGACAGTGTCTTTGATGCTCTGCGTTTGTTGTCCCAATACAACGTTGGGGCTTTGCTCGTGATGAGTGACTCTCAATTAGTAGGTGTATTTTCTGAGCGCGACTACACCCGAAAGGTTGCTTTGCAGGGCCGATCTTCTAAAGAGGTCAGGGTCGAAGACATCATGACGCGTGATGTCATGGTGGTGACTCCAGGGACGCCTACGCGCGAGTGCATGACCCTCATGAGTCAGAAAAAAATCCGACATTTGCCGGTTGTGAGTGGTAATACGGTGGTGGGGATGCTTTCCATCCTTGATTTGATGGATGACATCATCTCAGACCACGAAATGACGATCGATCAGCTACAACACTACATTCACAGCTAAGGCTCTATACCCTTCGGAACTGAAGATGCTGCCCTGTGTCGTCAAAGAGATTAACGGGATGAGATGCTAGGCGTACATGGACGCTCCCGGTATGCCAAGCTCTCAATTCATGAAGACTCGAAGGAAAGAGTTACGCCCGTATATTCGGACTTTGATGTGGCCTTTGGCCACTGTCCCCTATGGGATTTGCTGATTGGCTCATCTATCGCAAACATGCACTCGAAGTGCTGCGCCTTGCTCGGATTTTGCCAATCACGGTCTTACCTGTTTTGACATCATTTTTTGATTGCCTGCGCAATCGGTGGATTGAATCTCTCCTGTTCGTTGTAATGAATTCCGACTGCCGCTCTAATTACGCGGCCGCGGCCTTGGCAGGTCGCTTGTAATCAGCGCTGAATTCTCTGCCACAGGCCAAGAGCGCCCAGATTATCCGAGCATTTTTGTTGGCCAGAGTAACCGCTGCCACATTTTTATTTCGCCTGCTCGAGCAGCCGACTTAACCAGCCCTCGACTGTGTCTTTCTGTCGCTGCGCGGCATAAATCAATGCACGAGCGCCATGAATCAGCAAGTTGCGCAAGTAAGTGTCAGCCTCGCTGAGCCGTTTTGAAAACGGATCTGCAGCGTTACAAATCCTCGCCCTATCAACGGATAGGGCTGCGGTTTGCAGCCTTGCACCCCCATTGCCCAAACGACCCATCAACCCAGAATCTTCAGTTCCGATGGGTATGGTCTTATCCAAATCGGCCTGCAGGCGCCATTTTCACTGAAACGCCACTTCAGCAAAGCTGCGCAGCTTTCTACTGTGGAGTTGATCTACCCCCTGCTCGCGCAATAATTCAATGGCGCGAATGCCAATGCGCAAGTGTTGATCGACCCGCTCGCGGTAAAAATGATTGGCCATGCCTGGCAATTTGATTTCGCCGTGAAGCGGTTTGTCGCTCACGCACAGTAATGTGCCGTAGGGTACGCGAAATCTGAAGCCGTTTGCGGCAATGGTGGCGCTTTCCATGTCCAGGGCAATGGCTCGACTTTGACTGAAGCGCCGCTCGGGTGTTCGCTGCGGCAGTAACTCCCAGTTGCGGTTGTCTGTGCTGGCGACCGTGCCCGTACGCATGATGTGTTTGAGGGCATAGCCCTTGAGTTGAGTGACATCTGCTACTGCAGCTTCTAAGGCCACCTGTACTTCAGCCAAAGGAGGAATAGGCACCCAAAGCGGCAAGTCTTCATCCAACACATGGTCTTCACGCACATACCCGTGGGCCAAAACATAGTCGCCCAATGCTTGTGTTGTACGCAGCCCAGCGCAGTGACCTAGCATGATCCAGGCGTGGGGTCTGAGCACAGCAATATGATCGGTGATGGTTTTAGCGTTGGCGGGACCGACCCCAATATTGACCATGGTGATGCCAGTTCGGTCACCCCGAGTCAGGTGGTACGCCGGCATTTGCGGCAGGCGAGACGGGGGGGCACCTAGGTCATCTCCGGGCTGACGGAGCAAGCCCAGTCGGCGATGGACCACATTGCCTGGTTCCACAAAAGCGGTGTAGCCTTGGCCTTCATCCTGGGTCATCAACTCGTGGCCAAGCCGCACGAACTCGTCAATATAGAACTGGTAATTGGTGAACAAGACAAAGTTCTGAAAGTGCTCAGGCGCTGTGCCAGTGTAGTGACGCAGCCGGTGCAAGGAGTAGTCGACGCGTTGCGCCGTGAAAAGCGACAGCGGGCAAGGATCCCCCGGCTTGGGTTCGAAGGTGCCGTTGGCGATGCCGTCATCCATGGCGGCGAGGTCTGGCAAGTCAAATTGATCCCTCATGAGCAAGCGTCGGCTCGCGTCGAGCGAGCCTTCTAGATGATCATGCTCAGCCAACGAAAAATGCACTGGGATGGGCTGGGGGCTGGTGCCTACTTCTAGCTTGACATGGTGGTTGCGCAGTAACAATTTAAATTGCGATAAATAATAATTATGGAACAGATCAGGCCTTGTCAGGGTGGTTTCATAGGTGCCCGGCCCAGAGACAAATCCATAGCTTAGGCGTGAGTCAGCCCGGGCTACAGTGTCTGTCCGCACTCGCACGAAGGGGTAGCAGGCCCGTACATGCGATGTCAGTGCCCCCCCGCTGACAAAGCGTGTCAAGGCGTCTCGCAGGTGATTGATGCTAGATTGGTAAATGGTCTGAACCTGAGCCAAAGCGGCAACTGGGTCATCAAAATGAGTCGGGGCAATGAAGGGTGGTAGGAGGCTTGACATGCGTTACGAGGTTGGGGTGAGGATCATGGACGGAGTACCGTGACGGTAATGGGCTTACTCTATACCCCCGGAACTGAAGATGCTGGGTCGCAGATCCATTTTGAAAACGGATCTGCGACGTTGTAAATGCTCGCGATACCCAATGGTATTGCTGTGCTTTACGCCTTGCATCTCCATTCTCAAAACGACCCATCGACCCAGCATCTTCAGTTCCGAGGGGTATAGACTGTCTAAAAGGGGGGCGTGTCAAAGAGCCTCGTTACGTTCAATTGAGCATGACGTGGTGGGCGACCCAATTTCTGGCAAGAGCGTCACTCGACAGCCTGATAACACAGCATCTTCAGGTTGAATGGCTACAGCTACAGGTTATCAGCTGAAGTCGTAAAAAAGGGTTTTGGCGGGTGAAGCGGTTATTAAAGTCTTTTTCAGGAGTGGCATGTGTCAATTTTGTTAACGGCTCTGAAGGTTATTCCCTGGGTCGAGGTGATTGCGGCGGCCCCGTTGGTGACACAGGCAGCCCGTAAACTCTTTAAAAAAAATCAAGACCTTATATCACCTGAGGGTGTTAGTGACTCTGCGCTTGCGCCCGAACTCTCGGGGCTTCAGGCCCTTCAGGCTACAGTCTCTCAGCTCATGGCACAGCAGCAAGCCATGGCCTTGGTCTTAGAGAGCTTGGCGGCGCAAAACAGTCAGATTGTCTATGCCATTGACATCCTGCGCGTGCGTCAACGCTCGCTCATCATTTTGTGCGTGGGGCTGTGCACGCTTGTGGCAGGTCTACTGACCTGGTTAATTTTTTAGGGCCTGTTTGGAAAGCCGCTGCTAGCCAGCAAAGGGTCTATAGCCCTCAGAACTGAAGATGCTGTGTCCCTGGGGCGCTTGGGCAATGAGTCTGTTTGATGGCTGGCGGCGATTTTCCGAACAGGCCTTAGTAGAAACAAAATTTTAGACAAGGATTCACATGACTTTGAGCGCTTACCTTGATTCGATGCCACAGTTGCAGCACTCAGCCTGGGTGCATCCCAGCGCTCAATTGATTGGTGATGTGGTGCTGGGCGCGGATGTGTCCATCTGGTGCAATGTCGTGCTGCGTGGCGATGTCAACCACATCCGAGTGGGCTCAGGCAGCAACGTGCAAGATCTCACGATGGGTCATGTGTCACACAAGACGTCTGCAAAGCCAGGGGGCTCACCCTTGCTCATCGGAAGCCAGGTCACCATCGGTCATGCGGTGATTTTGCATGGCTGCAGCATCGGTGATCAGTGTCTCATTGGCATGGGCAGTACGGTCATGGATGACGTCATCATCGAAAACCAGGTGATGCTGGGGGCAGGTAGTTTGGTGACGCCGGGCAAGCGCTTGCAGGCAGGTATGCTGTATCTCGGTCGGCCCGCGACCCTGGTACGTGCCCTGACTGACGCAGAGCTGGCTCACCTGCTGTATTCTGCTGAGCACTATATTCGGGTTAAAAATAACCACGCTCAACCCACTTGAAAACACAGGCTCTATACCCATTCAACCTGAAGATGATGTGCTTTGGGCCCCGCGTCTTATTCCGCAACTCACTTTGCCAACGCAGCATCTTCAGCTTGAGTGGGGCGATTTTTATCTTGGCTGTTTCATGACTTTTATCGCGATAGATGTGGGTAACACTCGTTTAAAGTGGGCCCAATATCAGAGGGCTCAACTCGATTCACCCATCGTGGCGCAAGGTGTCGTTTTTTTGGAGATGATTCATCGGCTGGCTGAAACCGATTGGTCACAGTTGAGTACACCGAATCAGATGCTGGGCTGTGTGGTCGCGGGTGAGGCTGTTCGGCGCCAGGTTGAAGAGCAGCTCGAATTGTGGGATCTGGCTCCGCGATGGGTGGTTTCATCGGCTCAAGCTGGGGGCGTCATAAACGGTTACCAACACCCTGTACGCCTGGGTTCAGACCGTTTTGTGGCGCTTATCGGGGCCCGCCAGCGTGTGCTGGCTTCGGGCTTGCCTCAGCCGGTTCTCGTGGTCATGGTGGGCACTGCAGTGACTGTCGATGCACTGGACGCTGAGGGGCGCTTTTTAGGGGGATATATTCTTCCCGGCTTTGGCCTGATGCAACGCGCTCTTGAAATGGGTACGTCGGGGCTTAAAGCCCCGACAGGTGAGGTGGTTGATTTCCCAACCAACACCAGTGATGCGTTAATGAGCGGAGGCGCTAACGCGCTGGCGGGTGCCATTGAGCGCATGCACAGCAAGCTCTCAATCAGCAGTCAGCAGGCTGCAAGGCTATACATGACTGGAGGCGGGGCAGTCAAGTTGGCGCCAATCATTGATCTGCCCTTTGAAATAGTCGATTCATTGATTTTTGAAGGGTTGCTCCATTTGCAGACGCATTAACTGTCTGCCCCTCAATAACAGGAACAAGTTTCTTTGTTAACGTCACAAAATATAGCGTGATAAATCTTCGTTCTTGGCGAGCTCGGCCAGCTTGAGGTTGACTGTTTCCATGCTCAGTCGCACAGTCTGGCCGCTGAGTTGAGGGGCATCAAAGCTCACCTCATCCAACAAACGCTCCATCACTGTAGACAAGCGCCTTGCGCCAATATTTTCAGTCTGCTCGTTCACGTCAAATGCAATCTGAGCCAAACGGCGGACAGCTTCAGGGGTAAAGTCCAAAGTCACGCCTTCAGTGGCCAGCAACGCCTCGTACTGTTTAACCAGGCTGGCATGGGTCTGAGTGAGGATCGCCTCAAAATCATCCACGCTCAATGAGCTTAGCTCGACCCGGATCGGGAAACGCCCTTGCAACTCGGGGATCAAATCGCTAGGTTTGGCCAAATGAAAGGCGCCTGAGGCGATAAACAAGATGTGGTCAGTTTTGACGATGCCGTATTTTGTATTCACTGTCGTGCCTTCTACCAGGGGCAGGAGGTCTCGCTGAACACCTTGTCGAGACACCTCGGCACTGCTGTTGTCGGAGCGCGAGGCGACCTTGTCGATCTCATCGATGAAGACAATGCCGCTTTGCTCTACCTTGTGCAATGCAGCTTGCTTGATCTCGTCTTCGTTGACCAGTTTGGCAGCCTCTTCATCGGCCAGCAATTTGAGCGCGTCTTGAATCTGGAGTCGGCGGGTTTTGCACTTAGGGGGGGTTTCGACACTGGCAAACATACTCTTCAGTTGTTCGGCCATTTCTTCCATGCCAGCGGGCCCCATGATTTCTAAGGTTGGGCGGGGCAAAGCAATTTCAACGTCAATTTCTTTGTCGTTTAGAAGCCCTTCGCGCAAGCGTTTGCGCATCACCTGTCGGGCTGTACTCTCGGGCGGGTGGGCGTCAGCTTCAAGCCTAGGAGGCGGCACCAAGATATCTAGCACTCTGTCTTCGGCGGCGTCTTCAGCGCGAACACGCTGCCGCTGGATCGCGATTTCTCGCTCTTGCTTAATGGCCATCTCGACCAAATCTCGAATGATGCTGTCCACATCTTTGCCGACGTAGCCAACCTCAGTAAATTTGGTGGCCTCCACTTTGATGAAGGGGGCATGGGCTAACTTGGCAAGGCGGCGTGCAATCTCGGTTTTTCCGACGCCGGTAGGGCCAATCATCAGTATGTTTTTGGGGGTGATTTCGCCCCGCAGCTTCTCGTCGACTTGCTGGCGGCGCCAGCGGTTGCGCAGGGCAATCGCAACGGCACGTTTGGCCGCTTGTTGACCCACAATGTGACGGTCAAGTTCGGAAACTATTTCTTGGGGGGTCATGGCGCTCATGGTGCTGTACGGTCATTGAAATGCAGGGAGGGTGTGCGGAACCAAGGGGACTGGCTAGTCGAGCGATTCAATGAGGTGATTTTGATTGGTGTAGATGCACAAGTCGCCTGCAATCTCTAGTGAGCGTTTGATGATTTCTGTGGGGGGCATGGAGGTGTGATTCAGCAAAGCGCGGGCAGCCGCCTGTGCGTATGAGCCTCCTGAGCCGATCGCTACAATGCCGAATTCTGGCTCCAGAACATCACCGTTACCAGTGATGATGAGCGAAGCCTCTCGGTCGGCGACAGCCAACATGGCTTCAAGACGGCGCAGCACACGGTCGGTCCTCCAGTCTTTGGTCAGCTCAATGGCTGCCCTGGTCAGGTTGCCTTGGTGTTTTTCGAGTTTGGCCTCAAAGCGTTCAAAAAGGGTAAATGCATCAGCAGTCGCGCCGGCAAAGCCTGCCAAGACTTGGTCTCGGTGCAGTTTGCGAACTTTGCGCGCACTCGATTTGACGATGATGTGACCCAGCGTGACTTGCCCGTCGCCACCCAGAGCGACTTGGTTGCCTCGCCGAACGCTGATGATTGTTGTGCCGTGAAAATTTTCCATACGCACGAAAGTGGTGGCGCCTCGTGCTTATTCAAGGCGTGACCACACAGCATTTTCAGTTTTTGGGGGATTGATGGGCGAGCAGCTTAAATCCTGCGGACCTTCACTTTCGCATGCTCGGTGATGCCCATTGCGCCGAAGAATAGCGCGATCAAACGATGGGATTCGTTGAAAATAACGGTCCTGTTTTCGTTGCGTTTGCGCATCACCCAGTTGAGCAAATCACCCGCTGCAACAAAGTCCACACGAATCAATTTTCCGCAAGATACCGAGACAATGGGTGCGCTCTGTAGTTGGGCGTCAAGGTGGCTCAGGGTGGGGGTGATATCTCCAACCAGTTGCCCCGAGAGCTCTAAGCTTGCCATTTCAATAAGCCCAGTTTCTTCGATGATTCGTGACTCCACAAAAGTGGTGGAGATCTCGCTGACCGCTGACAGGGGGTGAGATGACGTGCTGTGTTCTGAGCCAGTGACCTGGACTGTGCACTGGGTAGGCTCCCAGGAGGGGGGGGACACTTCATAGGTGACGCAATAGTCAATGGCCACTTCATCAAACTGATGGGCTCTGTTGGCTATACGCAAGGTGTCAAATCTTAATTTCCAGTAGATGGGGTCGATATCTCGGCTTCCTGCCGTGGTGACTTCAGCCAGTGTTTTGAACAGCTGCTCGCCACCCAACCATCGCATGTCGATGTCTTGATCCATCCAAGTGCGAAATAAATCACTCAGGCTGGCGCAGGCGCGGGGTTCAATTTCAGCCAGGTCTGCCCAGTCAAAAACCCAGGGCAAGGGCATTTGCAGCGTCAGTGATTGAAGCTTGGCGACTTCTTCTTTGTCCAGTCTGACTGGGCAGACCCAGCCCAAATCACAGGGATTGATTAGAGTGGCTGGCTGCACTCGGTTGCGCTCTTCTTGGGCGGCAGCCTCCGCCACCATCTTTGGCATCGAAAACCACTGGGGGGACGACAGACCAAATTGCCTCGCGTAGTCTAAAGCCAGACTTTCAAACTTGGCATGCTCGCCAACGGCTCGGTATAAATCAAACAACGTCAACCAGGTTTCCGCATGATCAGTTCGCTGCCCATGCTGATCGGTCATGGCAAGCAAAGATCGCTCACACAAGCTGAAGTCTGCGTTAGCAAAGGCCACAACAGCCTCGTCTAGGCCATGATCGTGTGTAATTTCGTTGATCTCTACTGCCAAGAAGGCTTCAAAGCTCGAGGGTGACTGACCGGCCATAGGCAGGGCGAATGGCAATGGCGCTGCGGTTGATAAGGAGAGCGCTGTCAGGCCATCCATCGGGACTTTGTTGTCTGAAGCTGGCGGCGATGGAATGGTTGAAGTGGTATGGGCTGCTGCGTCGCGAACCTCAGTGGGAGCGCTCATAACGGCCGGTGTGGCTGCTACAGCGGGGCTGGCGATAGCGGGTTGTGCTGACTCTGTACCGTCTTGTGCCGCCAAGAGGGGGGCTGAAGTCTTGAATAAAGGCCCGATTGGCGGCGGGGGGGATGGTTAGATGTGCGCAGGCGCCAGTACGAAGTCACCAGTGAGTGTGGGGGGGGCT
>JANMEO010000013.1:0-2313 GCA_031376995.1 Burkholderiales bacterium | reverse complement strand
GTCGAATACATCAGCCCCGATGCACTGGGCGACACCGAACGGCCCAACGCCCCTGACTCGACCTACTACCGCGCTTTGGTGCGGGCGCAACGTTCAGACCTTCGTGCGCGAGGTGTGCCACTGACGGTCATTCCAGGAATGACCGGGTCTGTCGAGGTGCGCACTGGGGAACGTTCGGTGCTAAGCTATTTACTCAGGCCAATGCTCAAAAGCACAGAGGCCTTTCGAGAGCGCGGCTAACGCCTTCTTCATTCAAATCCTGAAGTTTCACAGACCGGCTCATTGTTTTACGAGCAGCCTGTCTTCGGCTTGGGATGCTGATTAGGAGATTCACCTATTTTTAGTTTTAAAGTGGATATTTGCTCGCCGCGCATGGTTTACTTTTAAGAATACTCAACTTTTGAAGCAGTAAAATGACAATTACCCCCCCACGTCGGTTATTCTCACCCGCTGGTGCTTCTGCACGGTTGCAGCCTTCGGCGACCCCAGCGCCATCTCATCAACAAACCGAGCCTGCACCCGGGCAAGGTGCCCCCAGCAATTTGGCCCCTCCATCACTGACACCCAGGGGTGCGCGGTATCTTCGCAGAAGCTTAAATTATTCCACGCCGCAAAATTCAGCAGCTTTGGTGGCTCAAAGTCGTCCCAATGAATCTGCTCAAGCCGCTTCGGCAGCTCAAAATGAGCGCAATGTTCGCAGACGTTTAAATCCAAATTCCGAGGCTGCTCCTGCTGCCTCTCAGTCTCCTGAGCCAGTTGTCAACCAGCAGGTTGCGTCAACGGCGGCAGCTCCGAGGACACCCCCCCGGATGGCCAGGCGAAATGCCATTAATTTGGGCACCCCAGTCAATCTGATGGAGCATCTCGATGCTGCTGCTGTTTCTCCCGGCACCACCATCGCCGGAAACCGTGCTGATGTTGATGACGACTACACAGCTCCTGCTGCATGAATGGAACGGCGTCTGTCGTGCCAGCACCCCACTCATGCGCTTCAAAGGTTATCCTATCGATTTCAATGAAAGACGGTCATGAGCCTGAAATGCGGCATCGTGGGCTTGCCTAATGTAGGCAAGTCCACTCTATTTAATGCGCTCACCCAAGCCGGCATCGCCGCAGAAAATTATCCTTTTTGCACCATCGAGCCCAATGTTGGCATGGTATCGGTGCCTGATGCCAGGTTGGCGCAATTGGCGGCCATCGTCAAGCCTGAGCGAATCTTGGCAGCCACCGTCGAATTTGTCGATATTGCGGGTCTGGTGGCGGGTGCGTCCCAAGGCGAGGGTTTGGGCAATCAGTTTTTAGCTCACATTCGTGAGACAGACGCGATTGTCAACGTCGTTCGGTGTTTTGATGACGATAACGTGGTTCACGTTGCCGGCAAGGTTGACCCAATTGCCGACATCGAGGTGATTCAAACTGAATTGTGCTTGGCTGACCTGGCCACGGTTGAAAAAGGATTGCAGCGCTACAGCAAAATTGCCAAGACCGGTGATAAAGAAGCGATGCGGCTGGTGCAGGTTCTTAACCTTTGTCAAGCTGCGTTGAATGAAGCACAGCCTGTGCGCGGCATCTCGCTGAGCAAAGAAGAAAAGGCCTTGCTCAAGCCCCTGTGTTTGATCACGGCCAAACCAGCCATGTTTGTGGGCAACGTTGACGAAAACGGCTTCAAAAACAACCCTCATCTCGACAGGCTGGCTACTTATGCCCAATTGCAGCATGCACCGGTCGTGGTCATCTGCGCAAAAACAGAAGCAGAACTGGCTGAAATGGATGAGAAAGATCGAATTTTGTTTTTGTCAGACATGGGGCAAACTGAGCCAGGCCTCCATCGTCTGATTCGATCAGCTTATAGCCTGCTGGGATTACAAACTTACTTTACAGCAGGTGTCAAAGAGGTCAGAGCCTGGACAATCCACCTTGGCAACACTGCGCCTCAAGCAGCTGGGGCCATTCACACCGATTTTGAACGGGGCTTTATTCGTGCCCAGACCATCGCATTTGATGATTTCATCGCTTTTCAGGGTGAACAAGGCGCCAAAGATGCCGGCAAAATGCGCGCTGAGGGCAAGGAGTATGTTGTTAAAGATGGCGATGTTTTAAATTTCTTGTTCAACGTTTAGCGAGGGGCTGCGGGGGCTTGTTTTCGCTGGAATATGCGATGGCCCTGGAGCGGGTACTGTCAACTTGTTGGGGGCGGGACAAGCGATTTTGTAACGCAGATTGCCACGCAATCTCAGGCTGCCAGGAAGGCCATCATCGACGCGCAGCTCACCCTGTCCCAGGCCTTGAAGGCCTGGGCGCGCGCCTCTCGCT
>JANMEO010000001.1:0-6318 GCA_031376995.1 Burkholderiales bacterium | reverse complement strand
GCGAGCATTTACAACTCTGCAGATCCGTTTTCAAAACGGATCTGCGATCCGGCATCTTCAGTTCCGAGGGGTATATGAGGCCTTGAGACCCGCACTCGCGTCACAGGTAAAGTGCATGCATTTTTCTCATGACCAGCACACTGATCGAAGGCTTGTTAACGCGCTTTAGCGAAGTTTTGCAGTCTGATGTTTTTTGTGCAGCACATCGCAATGATGAGAGGGACTTCACGCGCAAGCGGTGCTTGACGCTGCCGGTAGTGGTAATTTTTTTGTAACTACTCAGGTGCCGCTCTGACGAGTTCAGGCCAACGTCCAAAAGTTGGCAGTTCAGGTGAAGCGTGGCTGAGGAGTTACTCTTTTATGCTAATTTCATACCACCGTGAAAAGGCTGGAAGGTATACGTGACCTGGTTACTACTACCCTGGCAAGGTGCTCGAGGCCTGCATCAGTGATTGGGTGGCACTTCCGCTGGGTCGCCACACGCTACGGAAAAGTTGCCCGCAACTTTTTCAGCATGATCAATTTGGCGTCCATGGTCATCTGACTCACCTAATTGTTAACGCGCCCTGGTTGAGAACCCAATCAAGCACCGGATCGTTAAGACCAGGAGCATCCCGTTGCACAATGCAACTTTCCATCATTTGAGGGGCTAGACATGCGACGTGTCGTATTCAATCAAAAGGGTGGCGTAGGCAAATCCACCATCACCTGCAACTTGGCGGCAGTTGCAGCTCAGCTTGGAAAGCGTGTATTGGTGATTGATCTAGACAGGCAAAGCAACTCCACCCGTTATTTGCTGGGCCATGCCGCCGATCAGCCCCACCAGGGATCGGCTGAGTTTTTTGAAACCACGCTGCACTTCAGCCTGCGAGCGCCCAACATGGCCGACTTCATTGTTGACAGCCCCTTTGAAAAATTGCGAGTCATGCCTGCCAGTGCAGCCCTGGATGAGCTTCACAGCAAGCTCGAGAGTCGCCACAAAATTTATAAATTGCGTGAGGCCTTGGTTGAACTCAGCAGCGACTACGACGAAATCTGGGTTGATACGCCACCCGCCCTCAACTTTTACACCCGATCAGCATTGATTGCCGCTCAAGGGTGCTTGATTCCCTTTGATTGTGATGACTTCTCTCGCCGTGCGCTGTATGGTTTGATGGAAAGCTTTCGGGAAATCAAAGCTGACCACAACCCTGAACTGGTCATTGAGGGGATCGTGGTCAATCAATTTCAACCACGCGCTGCCCTGCCCCAGCGCACGGTACAAGAGTTGATCGATGAAGGCCTGCCTGTGCTGCAGCCTTATTTAAGTGCCAGTGTGAAAATGAAAGAGTCTCATGAGCTGGCACTGCCCATGATTCATCTGGAGCCCCGCCACAAACTCACTCTAGAGTTTGTGGCCCTGTACGAAACTCTCTCAGAAGCTCTGGTGGCAACCACCTGATCCTCAACACCCATGGGGGGGGCCTAGGCCCAAGCCCCCCCCATTGAGCCCAAGCACCTCAAAGATCGAGTTGAGCTCGAGAGAGAGTGTGGCGGCCTAACGAGCGCAATCATCACAATCCAACTTCAGACACCGGACCCAACACGCCATGAATCTGCATGTACATGTTGAATCTATGAAAGTGATATTGGAAAATTGCTTAACCCTGAGCCGCGACAGTCTGCATATTCATGTGGGCTTGATCATTTTTTTTGCTTTGGTGGTTTTAGGGCGACAGCCGCTTCGCAGCCCCTGGCCCTGGACGGCAGCCTTTGTAGCCGCGGTGCTGGGTGAAGTGATCGATCTCACCAGATATTTTCCCTACGTGGGATACGACCAGATCAATGCCAGCGTTCACGATTTATTGAACACCATGTTTTGGCCAACAGTGCTGCTGCTTTTAGGTCGCTTTACCCACGTCATGCAGCGGCAACCGCCTTCAGCAACCAATTTCAAGTGAATGACCCCATGCTTTTACTCTCTCTTCTCACCGAACGATTTTCAGCAGCCATCCGGGCTGTCAACGGGCATCCCGCAGACCCTGTGATTCAAGTGGCTGGGCGGCCTGAGTTTGGTGACTACCAGATCAACGGGATCATGGCCTTGGCCAAACGCCTCAAATGCAATCCGCGAGACTTGGCGATGCGGGTGCTTGAAAACGTTGAGGGCTCAGACTTGATCAGCAAGATGGAAGTCGCTGGGCCTGGCTTTATCAACGTGACGCTGAAGGATGATTTTTTGGCGACCCTCTTGCTGGCTGCCAGCAAAGACGGGCATTCAGGCCTTGCAAGAAAAACACCTCACAGAGTGGTCGTTGATTACTCATCGGTCAATTTGGCCAAAGAAATGCACGTGGGCCACCTGCGCTCGACCATCATCGGGGACGCACTGGCCCGTGTGCACGCCTTCATAGGGCATCAGGTGATTCGTCAAAACCACGTTGGTGACTGGGGCACCCAGTTTGGCATGCTGGTCGCCTATCTTGTTGAAAGTCGCCAAGACCAGGCGCTCGGTGAAGTCGACTTGTCTGACTTAGAGTCGTTTTACCGTTTGGCCAAGGCGCGGTTTAACGACCCAGCATTTGCCGAAGTAGCACGCCAGTATGTCGTCCGCCTTCAAGCCGGTGACCCCGAGGTCTTGGCACTTTGGCAACACTTTGTCGAGGTGTCAATGTCCCACTGTGACAAAGTTTATGAGCGTCTGGGGGTACAGTTGACCCGCGCCGACGTCAGGGGCGAAAGTGCCTACAACGAGGTTCTGGAGGGATTGGTGAACGAGCTGCACCAATCCGGTGTGTCGCAAAAGAGCCAAGGTGCCGAGGTGGTGCTGCTTGACGAATTCAAGGGCCGTGATGGCGAGGCTTCGTCATTCATGGTACGTAAGAAAGATGGTGGTTATATGTATGGCACGACCGACCTTGCTGCGCTGCGCTACCGTGCGCAGGTGCTCAAAGCTGACCGCTGCCTCTACGTGGTGGACTCGAGACAGGCACTGCATTTTCAGCAACTTTTTTCAGTGGCCCAACGTGCCGGCTTTGTCCCACCTCACCTTCAGCTAGAGCATGTAGCGTTTGGTATGGTTTTGGGGCCTGATCACAAGCCCTTCAAAACTCGAGAGGGCCAATCTATCAAACTCAGCCACATGCTGACAGAAGCGGTCGAGCGCGCCAAGGCACTGGTGGTCCAAAAACAACCCGATATGCCACAGGCCCAACGAGATGCGGTAGCCCACGCCGTGGGAATCGGGGCGGTGAAGTATGCGGATCTGTCAAAAAATCGTACCAGTGACTATGTCTTTGACTGGGACAGCATGTTGAGCCTGGAGGGCAATACGGCCCCCTATCTTCAATACGCCTGCGTACGTGTCAACAGCATCGTTCGCCGGGCTGGGGCTGCGGCAGACCCCGCACAAGACATCCGGTTAGCACACCCCAACGAGAGAGCCTTGGGCCTGCATTTGGTTCGCTGGAGTGATGTGCTTGAAGCAGTTGCACGAGACAGCGCCCCCCATCTTCTGTGCCTTTATCTTTATGAGCTGGCCGCTGGCTTGTCGCGTTTTTACGAAGACTGTCAGATCATCACGGCCACCGGTGAGGTCGACCCGTCCAGACTCAAACTGGCGAAGCTGGCTGGAGACACCTTGAAATGCGGCCTCGGACTGCTCGGCATTGCCATACCTGAAGTCATGTAACGATCGATCTCAAACCACTACCCACAATCACTGATTTGCCTGCCTTCTAAGAAGCGCGCCGAATCTTCAGTCTGCACGGGTACATTGAAGCGCAGGGTTGATCGGCACGATTGGCCTTCCAAAAATATTTTCAGCCATTCGCTTTGCCGCACCACGGTGTTGCTCCGCAAAAGCCAAAGCACGTTGCTCAAGCTCAACGGTTTTATTGGATTGGGCCAGTGAACAAGCCACGCTGACACCCTGAACCCAACCATCTACGCGATATGCCGCACCTGCAGCAAGTGCCAGCTCTGCGGCCTGGGTAAAGTTGAACGTGTGAGGGCCCATGACCAGGGTACATCCGCAAGCGGCAGCTTCAATCAAATTTTGCCCGCCCAAAGGCTCAAAGCTGCCACCGAGCAAGGCCACATCAGCCAAAGCATAGTAAAAAGGCAATTCGCCTATGGTGTCGCCCACGCAGACAGTCAAACGATCAGACAAAGCATGTAGATCTGCATCGTTGAGTTGACTTCGCCGCACATGCGTTAAACCCAGCGCCTGAACTTGGCGCACCACGTCGTCAAACCGCTGTGGATGCCGCGGCACCAGCACCAACAATGGCGCCTGGTCCTCAGGGGATGCCAACTGCATCTGCTGCTGCCAAGCCTGAAGCAGTGGGAGCTCCTCACCCTCGCGGGTGCTGGCCGCCAAAACCACCGGCCGCTTCAAGGCTCGACGCACCACACGTCCGCGCAACAGCTGTGCTGGATTAGGTGTCATGTCAAACTTGAGGTTACCGCAAACTTTCATGCGCTGCGCACAAGCTCCCGCTTGCAGTAGACGCTGGGCGTCGGCCTCCGACTGCGCCAAAATCAACGTCAAGCTTTGGACAGCGGGCTTCATCAAGGGGGCCAGGCGCAAGCCTTTTTGCAAACTGCGCGCACTCAGACGCGCGTTGGCCAGCACCATCGGAATGGCTCTGCGCTGTGCTTGAAACAGCAGATTGGGCCAAATCTCTGTTTCCAACAAGACGCCGAGAGCCGGTGAAAAATAACTCAGAAAGCGTGACACTGCAGCGGGTGTGTCGATCGGCAACCAAGCTTGTTCATCACCTGGCTTTAACAGCTCAGTGCCTGCCTGCCAGCCTGTAGCGGTGCTGTGAGTCAAAAGAATCGACAATCCAGGGTAGTGCTGGCGCAGGGCCTCAATCAAGGGAGCAGCCGCGCGAGTTTCGCCCAGAGAAACCGCATGCACCCAAAGGCGTTGTCCTGCGGCTTCAGATCGGGATTGAGCCAGATACAAGCCCCAGCGTTGCCCCAAATGAAGGCGATAAGCAGGCTCAGCGACACTGCGCCAATAAAAACGCAAAAAATAAACGGGCTGTAACAACCACAGCGCTGCGGTATAAAACCACCGGGCCCACGAAAAAGCCATCGTCATCACGCGTTGATTTCAATGGGCTGCGGTGGCGATTTTTGCATCGGATTTGACGCTGAGCAAAGCACGCATAAACACCGATTCGATTCGATGAAGCGCTGCCTCAGTATGGCCTTCAAACCGCATCACCAAGACCGGTGTCGTGTTGGAGCTTCGAATCAGGCCAAAGCCATCAGGGTAGTCAGCCCGCAAGCCATCAATCGTGGTCAGGACAGCACCGGGAAACTCGGCGGTTTCTAGCAGCCTGTCCACCACCCGCTTGGGCTCGCCTTCAACGCAAGCCACATTTAACTCTGGGGTGCTAAAGCTTGTAGGCAGACGATTGAGAACTTGGCTGGGGTCGGCGTAGCGACTCAAAATTTCGAGCAAACGTGCGGCGGTATAGGTCGCATCGTCAAACCCGTACCAGCGCTCACCAAAGAAAATATGACCACTCATCTCACCCGCCAATGGCGAACCGACCGCCTTCATTTTTGCTTTGACAAGAGAATGCCCCGTCTTCCACATCAAAGGGATGCCGCCAGCCTCACGGATGACCGGCGCCAAACGTTGGCTACATTTAACGTCAAAGATGATGGTGGCGCCCGGTTGACGCTCAAGCACATCGACTGCAAACAGCATGATTTGGCGGTCTGGGTAGATGATTTTGCCGTCACTCGTGACCACGCCCAATCGGTCACCATCGCCATCAAAGGCCAGCCCCAGTTCTGCCCCGGTGGTACGTACAGCCTCGATCAGCTCTGCCAAGTTCTCAGGCTTGCTGGGGTCAGGATGGTGATTGGGAAAGTTGCCATCAACTTCCGAGTAAAGCTCAACCACTTGGCAACCCAAACTGCGCAGAATGCCTGGCGCAGAGGCACCGGGGATACCATTGCCTGAGTTGACCACGATTTTCATGGGCCGTGAAAGTTTGCAATCTCCCAAGATGCGAGCGCTGTATTCAGGCTTGATATCTAAGGCGGCGCTGCTGCCTAAAGCCTGAACATAATCTTCTGCCTCTATGCGTCTGCGCAGATTTTGGATCTCTTCACCATAGATGGCACGGCCTGCGAGAACCATTTTAAAACCGTTGTAGTCTTTGGGGTTATGGCTGCCGGTGATTTGGATCCCACTTTGGCAGCCTAGATGAGCGCGCGTGGCCGCCGCGTAATAAAGCATTGGGGTGGTGACTGCACCCAGGTCTACCACGCTCAAACCAGTTGATGCCAAGCCGCGCATCAGCGCCAGCCCCG
>JANMEO010000236.1:0-2149 GCA_031376995.1 Burkholderiales bacterium | reverse complement strand
GCCGCGCATCAGCGCCAGCAAAAGTGTGGGGCCCGACAGACGCCCATCACGCCCCACAGCCACTGCCGTCTCGCCTGCGGCCAAAGCCTCAGTACCAAAAGCCCGCCCCAAGTGCTCAGCAAAGGTCTCATCAATGCCTTGTCCGACAATGCCTCGAATATCATAGGCTTTAAAAATAGAAGAAATGACTTGCATGATAGAGGCCCTGTCTTGACTGATTAACGGTCAACGATTGTAGAGTTTTACAGGAGGGAAACTCTGATCCGGTACGGGTTTGGTTTTTTGCAGCAAAGTTGGGGCTCATGTCCAGAACTGTCGAATTTCGGTTGTGAGCATGATCGAATTCCGAATTTTTTTCGTGATGATACCGAATAGGACAGGGTGCCCGTTGGACCGAAATGAAACTCGCTCGCTCATGGATAAGACGACATGAGAACGGGGCTGCGTCGGGAAAGTTGGCTTGAAAAGGATATGCCGTCAAACGAGTGCCATGGGTGCATTTTGCTAGCTCGACGCTTGGTGGCGGGTGAATCCATGGCCAGCGGTGCTTAGGCTTGTGTGAGTTTATACCCATCGGAACTGAAGATGCTGGGTTGATGGGTCGTTTGGGGAATGGGGGTGCAAAGCGCGATCCAATTGCCAAGCTCAATCGAGGTCGGCCACCTCGCAAAGCACGCAAAAGTCAAAGCTTGGGGCCAACACCACAACTCAGGGACTCGAGCCCAAATCATCGGTCTTTAAAAACTCAGCGACGGCCCCATACCAGGGATCATTGGGGTAGCGTTTGGCAAAATTTTTATCATGGCCATTGAGTACACATTTGATTTTGGCGGCAAAAATAATTTTGACAAATGACTTTTCGCAGGCAGGATGCCAGTTCAGATGGATGTTTTCAAGCACGGTTTTTCCGTTGGGCGTGATGTGCGCCGGGTCTGCGCCTGACTTGATTAGCTCGAGAATCAATTTTTTGCCATTGGGCGTTGGATTTTTTTGAAACGAAAATATCGCCAACCGAGCATTGAGTGCATTGATATCGACAGGTATTTCGTAGCCCACTCGCTTTGCTTGGGTTAACTCTGCAATCAGAACTTCACTTTTAAATCTGTCCATGAAGTCCAGCGCGGTTTGCCCTGAGTCATTGGTCGCCTCGAGGTCAGCGCCACTTCTTACCAGCTGGACAAGCACTTCTCGGTAGCTTCGGGCCTTGAAGAACTGCAGGGAAGACTTCAATGCAATCAAGTGCAAAAGTGTATGACCTTGAAAAAATCGTTCGTCTGGGTTCAGGCCGTTCTCAAGGCGCTCCTTCAATGACTGCGTATTGTCGGCCGCCACATCCAAAAATGCCAGACGAGCCTCGGCTGAGGTCTTTTCGACAAAATATTCTTCAAACTCATCCGGGTCAGCTTGGGCAGAATTGAATAACCGCCCCTGAACGTCACGAAAACCCTGGCCATCCAGTTGGGGAATCACCGGAAGATCACCCAGTAAAAATCGATTTTTAATGAACTGATGAGGGTGTTTTGTACATGGAGTTGAAATAAATGCTGTGCCCGTCGAGCCAAGCAAACTAGCCGCAGAAAAAACCTGAGAAATTTTCAATTTTTACAGCCTTGATGAGTTCATCTGCCCAGGCATACGACCCGCTACAAGGTTGATGGCGTACGCTGGTCCTGGGATTTGATCGCTTTGTCCTGCTCTGCGGTGTACCCCAAGCTCTGCAAGCGGCTGCGCCAACCAAAATAACGCGATACGACTGCGGGCGCAACCCCTGGAAGCTCCTGTAAGGAGGTGGCTTCAGGGCAAGGCTGAGGCTGCTCCGAATCAAGCAAGGTGGATGCGATCAGGGCGGCCACCTTGCTTGATTCGGCAAGAAGCTCAACGGTTGCTCGGTTTGAAACGGCAAACTCGGTGGAATGTCTGGCAAGAACTGCAATGGGTCACAGACATCATCCCCAACCGGTCCGGTGGACTTGGGTTGAGGCAGAGGTGGCAAAGCGTCTAGGTGACTGTCAGGCTGGGTAGCCTCGGCAGCAAATGCGACCGGGCAGTCGGTTGCTGCCTGACCTCTTGGCTCAAGGATGGAACCATGATCCCACGCAACGGGAAAAAACGGCCCTGCCCGGCAGTCATTCTGTCTTTCAACGCCCAG
>JANMEO010000212.1:0-9479 GCA_031376995.1 Burkholderiales bacterium | reverse complement strand
TCTTGAATGTAGCGGCCCAAATGGCGGTCTGGCGCCCAGATTATTTTTTGACCCTGAGCGTGCAAGTGCCGCACGATCGCCAAAGCGCAACTGCTGGTCACCATCCAGTCGGCGCGCGCTTTGACGGCCGCGCTGGTGTTGGCATAGACGACCACTTGACGCTCGGGGTGGGCATCGCAAAAGCGCGCAAAGTCATCAGGCGGGCAGCCCAAGTCCAGCGAGCAGGTGGCTCGCAGGTCGGGCATCAAAACGCGCTTGTGGGGGCTAAGTATTTTGGCGCTTTCACCCATGAAGCGCACCCCAGCCACCACCAAGGTGGCGCTGGGGTGATCGCGCCCAAAGCGGGCCATCTCTAGCGAGTCAGCCACACACCCGCCGGTCTCGAGCGCCAAGTCTTGCAAGTCACCATCCACGTAATAGTGCGCGACCAGCACGGCTTGGTGCTGTTTGAGCAAGGCGGCGGCGCGGGCTTTCAGGTCGACACGCTGCCCAGGTGACAAAACGTCGGGGACGCTGGCCCAGGCCTGAGCCACACAGCTTCCTCCCAGAGCGTCAGGGCGGGTGAAATCAACAGACAATTGACTCATGAAAACTCCGATTGAATTTGAGTCCACATGTGTTTCGACAGGTGCTGCTGTGCAGACAAAAATCGCATCACCTGGGCATGACTGACGGCGCGAATCATCATCGCCGACCAGCCCGTTGCCGTAGTCAATCTAAAGTCACTCAGCAAATAGTCCATGTGTCAATCAAGTTCAGCATTTTTCATAGGCTCAGATTGTCAGTCATGCCGACGCCAGGTCAGTGACTTCACTGAGACTGGGTACTGGGGGGGTTAACGAGAGCGCAAAGTCAATGGCCTAAAGTCTAAAATTTTAGTGCAAAAGTCACATTTTCCTGACGGCAATCGATCGCACACACCCTTGGCAAGTCACCCTGCTTTGCCACCCACCCAACCCGAGGTAAGAGATGAACCCAATTCCTGGACTTGCTCGTAACTCAGCATTCACACGCCCTAATGTTTTGGAGGGTCAAAACAGGGGTTATCCGCCACCAACGCCAGAAAATTCCGATGCACTGATCCAGACTGCTCGCTCTGGCCCAAACAATCGGACTGTCGTTGTTCGCTCTACCTATTTGTTCGGCGTTAGGGTTAGACACTCAATTAGTAGTTTGCCAGTCTCGGAGGGGTCAAGATCCATAGGTCAAGCGAGTGCACAGCTGGACCCATTTAGCTCAGCCACTGAGCCACTTCTACCACCCCAAAGCGACGCTTTGTTAACTTCGGGTGAGCAAACTGTCCGTCCCAGATTGTTTAAAAACTATTGTGCGCAGTTTGAGGCTTGGAAAAATGAAGACCATCCGACCCATGAAAACCGCACCGAGGCCGTCAAGCGAATGATGAGCTTGCTCAAGCTACAAGCGCCCGCAGCGGCGATATTGCCAACAGGAGGATGGGTTGTTGGCCGAGGGACTGTTCAGGCAAGGATCCGTCCGTCAGAATTTTTCTCGACGCTTGATTTGTCTTCACTGGGCTTGAGCAGTTTGCCACCTTGGTTACCTCCGGCGAGAAAAGTTAATCTCGATAACAACATGCTGGTCAGTGTGCCAACAAACTTGATAACTCAAATGACAGACGTGCGTGCGGGCCTGGTCGTTAAGCCCGAAATCATATTGACCAACAATCCCATTCCCGTCCGAGATATAAATTGGCTTCAATCCATTGTGGAGAGTTCAGGTTATCAAGGGCCTCAATTAATTTTCTCAAGGTCTGACCAGGGCTACGAGCCTCCCCGCCAATTGCCCAAAATCGATTAAAGCTGGCGGCCAAGACGCTACAGGGACAGTGTTCAACAGAAGAGGTTGACTTGACTTTACACCCAACCGTTGAGCGTCTACAAAGACTGTTCATCAAGTGACCAGCTTGGGCCAAGCAGCACCCAAGCGCTCAGTTGGCTGCAACATGAGGTTTTGCATACTTCTCTGATTTGCGGCAGAACCGGGCCGAATCGGGCCCATGGGTTGTGCTTTCGTGTGAATCCAGAGGCGCTTTCGACGCCTCAACGTTAGCTCAACTGCTTGTCCAGCTCAATCAATTTCAATCGCGCCAGTGTCATGTTGGTACGCTGTTTGTCGAGCAGCGCCATCATGAAGAAGCCTGGGCGACCCGAGGCGGGCCGCAGCATCACTTGGCGAGCGCCGCTGCTGGTGGTGATTTCATCGACGCGGGTCAGGCCCATCAAGGTGGCTGACTGACGATGGGCGCGCATCAGCTGAGCGCAGGCCGTAGCGGTTTCTTCGAGGTTGACGGTATACCCCAAGCGGGTATCTCGGGCCATGACTTGCGAGGTCTCATCATTGACCAAGGCGCAAGCCAGCATGCCCTCCATGACCGACATTTTTTCCCAAGCGACATGCACTTGCTCGGCTGCGGGTGCGCCGCGCTGGGGTCGCCCTGCGGCACTGGCCAGCTCAGGGGTGATCACCATCTTTGGCGGGGTGGGGGAGGCCGCAGGGGCGGAGAATTGAAATTCTTCATGGCGCCGTGCCAGAAGCACATCACGTGCCAGGTTTTTGGGTGCTTTGGCCAGGCGCCACTGGGCCGCTAACAGGTTCCATACGACTGAGGCGCTGACCATGGGTTCTTCAAGCATGAGCACCTGCAGCGATACGGGCCAAGTGATGGACTGAATTTTGTGTTGAATCCAGGCAGAGTTGGGTGGCAACATGAACAGCAGCACTGGACAGCGCCAGCTTGACAGGCTGCTGGCTTTTTTGAGCGACGCCATCAGGGCATCAATCGCGTGGGCCTGCATGGGCCCAACGATCACGGCGGTCATTTGGCTCAACTCCATCAAGGGGGCTTGAATGTCATTGGCATCGGTCAGGGGCCGTACATCGGCGTGGCTGACTTTCAACCGCTCACCTGCGTTGTCAACCACCGTCGCTGACTCGATCGTCGCCAGTGTGCGGTGCGACTCTTGCTCTCGCAGGTAGAGGTGTTCGATGGGTTGGGTGTGGGTTTGTGACAGCATGCTGATGACCAGGTTGGCCCAAACCCTCACCGGGTCAATGATCACCATCAGCTGGGTCTCGAGGGGGTGTTTCGAGTTCACTTCGGCAAGATGCGTGCGCAGTGCGCTCGAAACAGAGCCTGACACCATCAACTCGTGCTTGCCAGATGCCGTGGCTGTCAGTGTGTGACTGGGGGCGGGGTCGTCGAGCATGGATTCCATGATGGCCGTGGCTGCAAACCCATCATTGTCATCAGTTTGATCGCGGTGAGCCTGTGAGGCACGGCGTCGGGCGCTAATTTCGCCAAACAAAGTTTTCAGCATGAGGCCCTCCTGGAGAGCAGTGTTGTCAATGGCATAGAGTTCATCCTCAAACTGTGGTTGTAACGTCATGAAAGAGCCACCCCCCTCTTGAGGGGGAACGTTGAATTTAGAGGCGTAAGCGATTTTTGTGGGGGCTGATGATGCAAAAAAACGACAAAGTGGGCGGTCAGTAGTCTGGAAGACAGACAGGCAGACAGGCGGCGTCTCTGGTTCCGAGGGGTATAGGCTCAACGAGAGCGGGCTGTGCGCGCGTCTTCCACAGCGACACCAGTACTCCGTCGGCAATCAGACCGGTCACGCCCAGCGAAATCACCGTGGAAATCTTGCCGATGATGAGCACCAGAATTTGTCTAAGCGCCAAGCGCCAAGCGTGGGAGGTGACGATGCCCTTGCGCGCTCAATGAGTGACTGACCTTACAGACTCTCGCATGAAGAAAAATTCTTTCCGACGTAACTTTTCATCGGAGAGATGGCTTTGCACTGGGTAAACACAATGAGTTACCAGCGACGGGCCGACTTGGGACCCGGATCCGCCGCTACCGCGGCGGCGCCACCGCGCGATGAGCATGTGCATCGCGGCACCCAGCATCAGAAGCAGCGCGCTGCCGATGCCCCAAACCACCCAGGTCACCACCGTCACACCAGCCGCCAATACAGGTGTCGCCTGCAGCAGGCTATGGACCATCGGCCCCAGGCCGGTCAGCATCTGACTCACCGATTGCGTCATCTCCGGCGTTACCCAGGGCGCGAGCCAATCTGGCAGGGGAATGGTGCCAACGCCAGATGCAGCACCGGCGAATGCACCAGCATTTGAGATGGTCCATACCGTAACAGCGTTCAGCGCCCAGGCGGCAAGGGACCAGAGCGCCAAAAGCGCAACGACGACAAACCAGCTAAAAGCATAGGACATGATGAGATCTTGTTTGACAATGGAATGTCAGAGAGTATGGGGGTAAGAACGATTTAATAAACCATGGAAATTCAGACAGAAGCTTCTGTTTGTCCGCCTCGCAGGATACAGGCTGAACGACCGCCATCTCCATTGCTTCTGGGTCGTCACTTGAAAGAGTGGAGTCGCTCGCGCGGCCGTTCGACATGGTGTTAAAGACCATCAGCGCGCAGCTGTGCAAGCTGTCGAAGTTGCTGCCCCCCAGCCTTTGGCGGGTCTGCCCTGAGGATCACCGAGCATGAACGGTTTCTTGGATCAGGATGGAGGGCGGGGCTCGATGAGCATTCAGTGATCGGGCGTCATCAGCAACCGGTGGGCATCGCGACGATCGGGTGCTCGGCGGTCTTGACGCCGTTGCCATAGGCGTCGCAGGACACGGGTTGCGCGCTCCAATGCCACATCGATGGCAGAGCGCCAGTCACGGGCAACCGAGGTGACATTGATGACGCCACCTTGTTCGGTTTTGAGCATCAGCTGACACCGCTTGTCGATGCCGCCCCTGGGGCCATTGATGTCTGAAAGTTGAACCGTGGCGCGTGGCACCAACCAAGCCATTCGACGCATTGCGAAGCGAATGCGTCGCACCGTCAGGTCATGCATGGCAGCGCCTTCAGGGTCTCTGGATGTGAAGAGTACTTGCATTGCACAATCTCCTTTTCGTTGAATAGGGCTCAACCATACGAGCCCCTGCGGTTCATAAAAAGCATACAAATCAGAGCTAATGCTTCTGAAAAACATGGGCTGTGGCGGCGATCGATACCCCTCGGAACTCAAGATGCTGGGTCGATGGGTCTTCTTGAGAATGGAGATACCAGGCGTCAAGCACAGCGATACGGCATCTTCAGTTCCGAGGGGTAGATATCTGCATCGCACCTTAAACGGCCATCGCACGGGTGTACGCCGCAAGCTGTCGGCCCACCAAGTTGATGTGCAGCTTGGCGCCATTGAAAAGCTGTGTCACTTTCACAAAATGGCACAATGCTGGATTGCCTTCTCCCTTCACGGTTCGGTCTGGGCCATCTGATCGGGATACCCCTCACATCTGACATGCCATTGAGGATCGATGCCGCTTTTCGGTCAGTCCTTCAATCAGGAAGGCGGCAAGCTCACGAAAAGGCCCAACGATGCACGCGAATCGCGGAACAGTTCTGATCACAGGTATTTTTGGTCAAGATGCGGCCTACCTTTCAGAGATTGCTTTAAAGGCCAACCATCAGGTGATTGGCGCTGGCCGCGGGCTCGGTGATTTTGAAAAATATTGGCGCCTGGACCAGCTGGGTTTGCGACACCAGATCACTCTGTGCGAGCTTGATATGACGCAGACGTCGAATGTCTCAGCCATTGTCAGTCAATACAAGCCTGAGCTGATTTTCAATCTGGCCGCCCAAAGCTCGGTGGCGAGTTCTTTGACGCACCCCTTTGAGACCTTGGACGTGACGCTCATGGGGATGGTGAGGTTGCTTGAAGCGGTGCGCACACTGTCTGCGTCATCAAGGGTGTTTCAACCGGCCTCTGCCGAAGAGTCAATGGACCCTGCCGCTTGGCGCTCGGCCTATGCGGCTGCGCGATCGTGCGCCACGAGTTTGGCCAAGTATTACCGGCAGAGGCATGGTTTGTATGTGAGCACCGCGGTCATGCACAACCACGAGAGTCCGCTCAGAGACGATCGATTTGTTTCTAAAAAAATCATTCAGACTCTTTGTCGCATCGCGCAAGGCTCAGATGAAGTGCTCATGCTGGGCAATCTGGATTCGGCACGCGACTGGTCGCACGCCAGAGATTTTATGGGGGCGGCCTGGTTGTCATTGGCCCAAGAGCAGCCGGGCGATGACCAGTTTTTCAGCGGGCAAGTGTTCTCAGTTCGCAGTTTTGTTGAGCAAGCCGCCCAGGCCCTCCATATTGCCTTGCGCTGGGAGCGCTGTGGTACAGACGAGCGGGGGGTTCGCTCCACTGACGGCAAGGTGCTGGTGGCTGTGGATCCTGCTTTTTATCGCCCTACCGACCCAGCGCCAATACTTGGCGTTGACCTGCTGACTCAGCAGCGTTTGGGCTGGCAAGCGCAAACCACCCTCCAAGGCATGATTGCCGAAATGATCCAGTTTGAACATCTCAAGTGAAGAAGGAATGCAAATGAAGAAAGCTCTCATCACCGGCATCACCGGCCAAGACGGTGCCTACTTGTCAGATTTTTTGCTGAAGAAGGGCTATGAGGTCCATGGCATCAAGCGGCGCGCTTCATCGCCCAACACTGAACGAATCGACCATTTGCTCAATGAGTCTGCCGCCCCAGAGAGTCGCGTTCATCTGCACTACGGCGACCTCACCGACTCTACCAATTTGATCAACGTGGTGGGGCGGGTTGAGCCTGATGAAATTTATAACCTGGGCGCCCAAAGTCATGTGGGGGTGAGTTTTGTCGAGCCTGAGTACACCGCCAATGTAGACGGCATCGGCACCTTGCGCTTGCTCGAAGCCATTCGAATTGCAGGCTTGGCTCACAAGTGTCGCTTTTATCAGGCGAGCACTTCTGAGCTGTATGGCCTCGTTCAAGAATCCCCTCAACGCGAGACCACGCCGTTTTATCCTCGCAGCCCCTATGCGGTGGCCAAGCTGTATGCCTACTGGATCACGGTCAATTACAGAGAAGCCTATGGCCTGTATGCCTGCAATGGCGTGCTGTTCAACCACGAGAGCCCCTTGCGAGGCGAGACTTTTGTGACTCGCAAAATCACTCGTGCGATGGCGCGCATTGCGCTGGGCTTGCAAAGCACCTTGCACTTGGGCAACATGGATGCCTTGCGTGACTGGGGCCATGCCGCAGACTATGTCGAGATGCAGTGGCTGATGTTGCAACAGGCTCAAGCCAAAGACTTCGTGATCGCCACGGGCCAGCAGCACAGCGTGCGAGATTTTGTGTGCTTCGCCGCCGCCGATTTGGGGCTCACGTTGAGTTTTGAAGGGTCTGGCGTGAATGAGGTTGGTGTGGTGAGCGCAGTGAGCTCTTCTGAGATCAAGTGCAAGCCGGGTGATGTGATTGTGCGAGTAGATGAAAACCTCTTTAGACCTGCCGAGGTGGCCACTTTGTGGGGTGACCCTGCACGTGCCAAGCATGAGCTCGGCTGGGCACCCAAAACGCCATTTCGAAGCTTAGTGAAAGAGATGATTTTGTCTGATTTTGAGTTGGCCAAGCGTGATCGGGTCTTGGCTGATCTGGGCTTCAGCGCCCCAATGTCTTATGAATGAAGCCTGTGATTGAGGGTTCAGCAGGCCGCTGCCTTGGAGGGGGGGGCGCTTGCGCTTGTCTTTTGACATGACAGCCCCGTCCTCTATGGCTCAACCCCGAAATCCTCTGCATGGGATGACCCTAGAGCAGCTCATGACGGCCTTGGTGACTCACTATGGCTGGGTTGGTTTGGGGCAGCGCATTGCGGTGCGTTGCTTTCAAAGCGACCCCAGCATGGCCTCTAGTTTGAAGTTTTTGCGCAAGACGCCTTGGGCCCGTGAGAAAGTCGAGAATCTCTATCTGTTCATGTTGAGGGACCAGCGACGTCGCACGCCACCCTCAGGCGATATGGACACCAACGCTGACACCCCCTCAAACTGAAGGCGCAGAGCGCGTAAACGTCACCACATGATCCAGGGCGGCTCGGATGCCGATGGCCTCACCCAAGTGGTGATCATGGTGACTGGGGACATGAGCGATGAGTTCTTCGCCTGAAGCCAGTTGCAAGGTGTACAAAAACTCTGATCCCCTGAATGACTTCTCTCGAATGATCGCCTGCAAAGGGGCATCATCGTCGTGAACAATGTCATCAGCTCTAAACAGCACATCACAGTCTCCCATGGGTGTCGGTGTGCTCACGGGCAAAGCGCCCAAGGCTGTGTGCACCACCCATTGACCGGCCTCAATCACCACTTTGCCAGGCAAAAACACACCGTGTCCAATGAAGTTGGCCACGAAGCGCGTGGCGGGCTCGTGGTACAGCGTGTAGGCGTCACCCCATTGCTCAAGGCGGCCTTGCGACATCACGCCAATGACATCACCCAGCGCAAAAGCCTCCATTTGGTCATGGGTGACAAATAAGGCGGTGGTCTGGGCCTGCTTCAAAATCAAGCGCACTTCTTTGGCCAGACGTTCGCGCAAATCCACATCCAGGTTTGAAAAAGGCTCATCCAGCAACAGCAATTGAGGTTTTGGTGCCAGCGCTCGGGCTAAAGCGACACGCTGCTGCTGCCCCCCTGACAAGACGTGCGGGTAAAGGTGCTCGCTGCCTTCTAAGCCCACCCAGTTCAGGACCTCTGCAACCCGTTCCTTTTGCTGGGTTCGGGGCCAGGCGAACAAGCCAAAGGCCACATTGCCCGCTACGCTGAGGTGGGGAAATAGCGCATAGTCTTGAAACACCATGCCAATGCGGCGCTGCTCTGCGGGCAGTTGCCATTGTGCGCTGCTCACCAACTGGTCATTGATTTGTACCGCGCCCGATTGCACCGGCTCTAGCCCTGCAATGGCTCGCAACAAGGTTGTTTTGCCGCAGCCTGAGGGCCCAATCAACACGCCCATTTGTCCTGGGAGTAAACGCAAACTCACCCCGGCCACTGCGGCTTGGGTACGGCCGGGGTATTGAATGTGCAAATCAGAAACGATTACGGTCATATCACAATTGTAGGTTCGCTCCGCCTACAATTTGATGTGCTGATCACTCGCTCCCTTTTCGCCTTGCTTGCACTGCTTGTGCTGCTGCTGGCGTTTCCAGTCATCATCGTCATGGCGTCTTGGGCTCAGTGGGATGCGCAAACAGCCGGTGTTTTGCGCAGCATGGTGGTCACAGTGTTGCCGGAGTACGCGCTCAATAGCCTCATGCTGTGTGGCCTGGTCAGTGTGGGCGTGATCAGCATGGGCAGTGTTTCAGCGTTGGTGGTGACGCTGTTTGATTTTCCGGGTCGGCGCTTTTTGGAGTGGGCGCTGTTGTTGCCCTTGGCCATGCCCGCCTACGTCGTGGCCTACGCCTTCAGCGATTTCTTTCAATTCAGCGGGCCAGCGCAACAGGCCTTGCGCGACTGGTTTGGGCTGCAGGGGGCGTTGTGGCCCGATGTGCGCAGTTTGTGGGGGGCTGCACTGGTCCTGAGTGTTTGCCTCTACCCCTATGTTTACCTTTTGGCCCGCACCGCCTTGTCTGAGCGGGCCCTTCATT
>JANMEO010000182.1:0-7092 GCA_031376995.1 Burkholderiales bacterium | reverse complement strand
CCAGCGTTGCCAAGAAACTATGGGGCGCTGCGCTGTGGTCTCCAAGCTACTTTGCAGGAAGTTGCGGCGGTGCGCCAATCGCCATTATTCGCCAATACATAGAGCAGCAGCAAACGCCGCACTAAAGGACGCCTAAGCTGTGCGCGCTCTTGACCCCGCCCTGAAGGGCGAGGTTTGCCGCGCATGGATCAAGGTTTTTCGGTGGCATTTGATATGTCATTCGAGGAGATCTGGATCAGCTACTTGGTGGGTGCGAGCTTGTGGCTAGCGCCCAAGGAGGTAGCGGCTGATGCAGAAGCCTTGCCTGTGGCTCTGATTGAGGCACAGGTGAGTGTGCTGCATGCAGTGCCCACCTTTCTTGCCTTGTTTTCGCAAGATGTGCCAGGCTTGAGGTTGATCAATTTGGGTGGCGAAATGTGCCCGGAGTCCTTGGTGACTCGTTGGGCGCGGCCTGGTCGGCAGGTGTTCAATACCTATGGACCCACAGAAGCCACCGTTTCTGCCAGTTTGGCTGAGCTTGTGCCGGGTGAGCCAGTGACGATTGGGACACCCCTGCCCAACTACGGCATGTTGGTGATTGCACCTGATGTTGAAAACGGGCTGCGCTTGTTGCCCCGAGGTGAGACGGGCGAGTTGTGCATCACAGGGCCTGGCGTGGCTGCTGGCTATCTTGGGCGTGCTGAGCTGAGTGCCGAGAAGTTCGTGCCCAACCCGTGGCAGCAACACACACGCGATGACCGCCTGTATCGAACAGGTGACCTGGCTCGCATTGACGAGCAGGGCCAGGTGCAATGTCTGGGCCGGGCAGACGACCAAGTCAAAATTCGCGGCTTCAGGGTTGAGCTTGGCGAGATCGAAAATCTGCTCAGCCAGCAGCGTGGAGTGAGCACGGTGGCCGTGTTGCTAAGGCAAGATCAAGGTGTCGACCAACTGGTGGCTTTCATCGTGCCCGAAACCGAAGGCGGGGCGACCGTGTTGGCCTGGCGGGCAGCCTTATCCAGTGGCCTACCACCTTACATGGTGCCCAGCAGGTTTGAGGTATTGAATGCGATGCCTCGGTTGACCTCTGGCAAGATAGATCGCAAAGCGCTCAAGGTTTGGCCCCTATCTCAACTGTTGGCAGCCGAGAGCTCCAACACTGCGACCACAACGATCGAAGAAGCCTTATTTTCTGCACTCGGGCAATTGTTTCCTGGCTTGCCTATCACGCGCAAAGCTGATTTTTTTAATGACCTGGGTGGGCACTCTTTGTTTGCTGCTCGTCTGGCCTCCAGCTTACGCAAAGACCCCCGCTTTACACGATTGACCGTGAGCGACATCTATCAACACCGCACGGTAGGAGGTATCGCTGAGGCCATGCAGAAAGCGTCGCTTGCGCCAACCGTGAATGTGGCTGACTGGACCGCGCCCTCAGCCTGGCGCCGTTGGCGATGTGGCTTCGCGCAAGCGGCGATGCTGCCCGGCTTAATCACTGTCCGGATGAGCTTGTGGCTGGCCCCTTTTTTCACCTACCACTTTCACACCGGCAGCCCAGAAGACTCCATCAGTTTTGCGGTGCTGATCTCAGTGCTCGTGTTTTTGCTGTTAGCTATCGGCGAGTTTGCGATAGCTCTGGCAGGCAAATGGTTGATGCGGGCCGTTTGAAGCCGGGGCGCTATCCTCTATGGGGCTTGACTTACTTTCGATGGTGGCTTTCAGATCGTCTGGTTGAAGCGGCCCCGGTCTACTTCATCAGCGGTTCGTCTTTGCATGCTTGGTGGCTGCGGGCACTTGGGGCCCGAATCGGTCGAGACGTCAACATTGGCTCGATCACCTTGCGGGCACCCGATTTGTTAAACGTGGCCGATCGGGCGAGTATCAGCAACGCAGTCAATATTGAAAATGCCCGGGTTTTTCAAGGTGAGTTGGTGCTGGGCGAGGTGACTCTGGGCGCACAGGCACATGTGAGTGCATATGCTGTGCTGGAGGGGGACACTCGGCTGGGCGACTGGGGCCACCTGGATGCACAGTCGGCACTGCGTGAGGGCCAGCACGTACCCAATCGACGCATTTACAGCGGCTCACCGGCACGCGACGTGGGCCCCTTTGACCCTCAAAGTTTGCGCCCGAGGCCAATCATCAGCAAAACGCGCCTGATCGGTGAGGCGGTGTTTTTCTTGTTTGGGGCGTTGTGCATTGCGACTTTGTTTTTTTACCAATATTTCCAACTTTCATGCTGATCGACCTGCTAGACAACATCGACATGCTGGCCTGGTTAGAGGGTACCAGTGAAGTGAAGTTGCCCCTGCTGCAATATTTTATTTTGGCCTTGCCTGCCAGCGCGCTGATGATTGCCTGCACGGCGCTGTTGGGCAGCCATTCGTTGGAGCATCTTGCCTCGAATGAAAAGCGGCAGCTGGCCTGTGCACAGCAACCTGTACTGCGCCAAGTGGTTGGTGAGTCAAATCCAAGAATCGAGTTTGCAGGTCTTGCACGGGATTTATGCCACCATCTACGCACCCAGTTGGTACCGCTTACTGGGTGCCAAAGTGGGCAAAAACGCAGAGATCTCAACAGCTTTGGGCGTGGTCCCCGACATGCTCACGCTGGGTGATGAGACATTCATTGCGGACGCTGTTTTGCTGGGTGATGAAGAGCTTGACGGGGGGTGGATAAGTATGCATCCCACCGTGATTGGGCGCCGCAGTTTTGTGGGCAATGGGGCCTATATTCCAGATGGCACGGTGCTGCCCGAAAATGTTTTGATTGGCGTTTTAGGTCGGGCTCCCGAACCAGGCAAGGTGCGCAGTGGAGAAACATGGTTGGGCTCGCCCGCCGTGCACCTGCCGGCTCGAGAAACCTTGCATGGTTTCCCTGAGTCACTGACCTTTCGACCATCGATTTTGAGGCGCGTCGGGCGGGGCTTGGTTGAGGGATTTCGAATTGTGGCTCCACACGCTTTCGTCATTTCTGCGGGATACGAAATTGTGCTGGCAGTGATGCCAACCGCCAATGCTGAAGAGTAGAGCGAGGTAGCCTGGCAGCTTGCGACATTCGGTATGTTGTATGGTTTAGCCACCTTTGTGTTTGTGGCGGCATTCAAATGGCTTTTCATCGGCCGCTATCGAAAAATGGCTGCGCCCATGTGGACACCCTTTGTGTGGCTGTCTGAGGCAACAACCAACTTGTATGAGGGCATTGCCGTGCCCAACTTCATGAAGTATTTGCGCGGCACACCTTGGCTGCCCATTGCCCTGAACCTGCTGGGCTGCAAAATTGGTCCTGGCGTCTACCTAGACACCACTGACATCACAGAGTTTGATTGCGTGCACATTGGTGAGCATGCAGAGCTCAATGCACTCACCTGCCCTCAAACCCACCTGTTTGAAGACCGCGTGATGAAAATCGATGATGTGCACATTGGTGCGCGGGTCAACATGGGCCCACGCAGTACGGTTCTCTACAGCGCAAGGGTAGAAGATGCCGCACAACTGGGCCCGATGACCTTGGTCATGAAAGGCGAGCACATTCCGGCTCAATCACGATGGAGCGGAAACCCCGCTGCGCCGCGAGCCGATTAGCGCAATACCCAGCATCTTCAGTTCCGAGAGGTATAGTCCCTTTGATCCCCATTCAACTCAGAGGCATCTCCATGCGTCAATTTCTAACCCTGTTACTGGCTGCAGCAACGCTGAGCCTGGCGGGCTGTGGTTACAACACGTTTCAGAGCACGGACGAGCAAATCAAGGCCAGTTGGGCAGAGGTATTAAACCAATACCAACGCCGGGCAGATTTGATTCCCAATCTGATTGGTACCGTCAAAGGCGAAACCAAGTTTGAACAAGACACCTTAACCAAGGTCGTGGAAGCACGCTCCAAAGCCACTGCGATTCAGGCCACTCCAGAGCTGGTCAATGACCCTGCGGCATTTCAGAAATTTCAGCAAGCACAAGGTCAGCTGTCAGGCGCATTGTCGCGCCTGTTAGTGGTCTCTGAAAACTACCCCAACCTCAAAGCCAACCAGGCGTTCAGAGACTTGCAAGCTCAGCTAGAGGGAACTGAAAACCGCATCACCGTGGCTCGCAACCGATACATCAAATCGGTACAAGACTACAACATCACCGTGCGATCCTTTCCTTCTAATCTGACTGCGATGGTGTTTGGCTACAAAGAGAAGGCCAATTTCACTGTCGACAATGAGAAGGAAATCTCCAAGCCCCCCGCCGTCAGTTTTGATGGCCCTGCGACGGCGCCGCAAAACGGGTCTTCTGGAGCGGCTCAGTGAGTCTCAACAAGGCAGCGCGCCGCTGGTGTACTACCTTAGGATTGTCACTGACGCTGCTGATTCCACTGGCCACTGCGGCCCAGGTCCCGCTTCCCCCATTGTTGGGGCATGTGACCGATCAGACAGGGACACTGACCCCTGGACAACAATCCATGCTGGAACAAACTTTGTCAGCCTTCGAGGCGAAAAAAGGCAGTCAGCTCGCCGTGCTGCTGATTCCAACCACGGCACCCGAAGAGATTGAACAGTTTTCTCTGCGCCTGGCTGAGCAATGGAAACTGGGGCGCAAAAAAGCCGATGACGGCGCCATTTTGGTGATTGCCAAAAACGACCGCGTGATGCGAATTGAGGTGGGCTATGGCCTAGAAGGCGCACTCTCTGACATCACCAGCAAACGCATCATTAGCGAAACCATCACACCACGGTTCAAGCAGGGCGACTACTTTGGCGGCATTGAGGCTGGCGTTAATCAGATTATCACGGTTGTGGATGGTGAACCCCTACCCGCCCCCAACAACCGAACCACGCAAGGTGACCCAGTCATCCGCCAACTGGCACCCATTCTTTTCATTGTAGCCTTGGCTGTCGGTGGAATGCTGCGAAGCATTTTTGGAAAAGTGCCTGGTGCACTGATCACTGGCGCTGTGGTGTCAGCCCTGGCTTGGTTGGTGATCGGCACCTTGATTCTCTCTGTACTGGCTGGCCTGGGCGCCATGGTTTTTACTTTGCTGGGCAACACGCGAATGCTCTATCACATAGGCGGATTGGGAGGCGGCGGGCGCAGCGCAGGTACTGGATTCAGGGGTGGTGGCGGCGGCTTTGGTGGTGGTGGTGCATCGGGAAGGTGGTAGGCATGGACATATCACGCATCATCAAACATTTGTTTTTTGCTGATTGGCAGGTTCGCCGTGCTTTCCCAAAAGCGAGTTTGGATTGCATTGAAGCTGCGATCCGATCCAGCGAGAAAAATCATGGCGGCGAAATATGCTTCGCTGTGGAAGCCAGCTTGGAGGGCATGCCCCTTTGGCACCAGCAAACCGCACGCGCGCGCGCTGTTGACGTGTTCTCACAACTGCGGATATGGGACACCGAGAGCAACAACGGCGTCCTAATTTACGTGTTGTTGGCTGAACGGTCTGTTGAGATTGTTGCCGACAGAGGCATTCATGCGCACACGGGTGCTGAGCCCTGGGCCGCGATTTGCTGCGACATGAAAATTGCTTTTTCAAAATCTGAGTTTCTACTGGGTACCTTGACCGGCATCGAATCCATTGCCAACATCATGGGACAACACTTTTCCGCACAAGAAAAACGTAAGAACGAGCTGCCGGATGCCCCTATCGTGCTGACCTGAGCGCCATGCGAAGACCTTGCCATGAGCACCAACTCACCCAATGAGCATGTCGGGTTCTGTCACATTAAGGGCGTCGGGCCAAGCGAAGCCTGGCAACGCCTTTGAAGATCAGATGGCGAGTGGTTACGATGCCAACGAATTTTTGGAATACCTGAAGGCAAAAAAATCGAAGCTGTCATCCCGCCAAAAACCAATCGTAAAGAACAGCGAGACCATGACCGCGATCAATACAAAGATCGCAACTTAGTCGAACGATTTTTCAATCGCATCAAACAGTTCCGCCGGGTCGCTACACGCTAAGAAAAACTTGCCCGCAACTTTTTCAGCATGATCAATTAGGCGCCCATGGTCATCTGGGTCACCTAATTGTTAACACGCCCTAACACTTGTCCATCAGATCAAGTCTTGCTATGACAACGTCTGTTGTAGGCAGATATATACCCCAACGCTTGACGGCCTACAATGTAATTCCATTTGAATTCAAACCTATGATTCGCAACGCTCTCGCTTCTGCGCTACTGATCTTTCCTCTGCTGGCTTTGTCCGAAGACGCGGTTAAAACCGATGGAGACAAGTACAAAGTTATTTTTGAGAATGAATGCGTGCGTGTGCTCGACTACAAAGACAAGCCAGGGGAGGCGACGCATCAGCACACACACCCGGCATTCGTGCTCTATTCGCTCTCCGAGTTTAAGCGATTGATCACGCTTCCTGATGGGAAGCAATTGCAGCGTCATTTCAAAGAAGGGGATGTGATGTGGTCAAACAGTCAGACCCACATCGGCACCAACAATGGTGAAACGCCAACACATGTCATCCTGGTTGAAATGAAGAGTGAAATAGGGTCATGTGCGAAGAAGTGACGCCCAAGCGGGCGTTCCCTAACCTTACACGGCATGCCGTTCCAGGCCAGTTAGCTTTGACGTTGAGCGTCCAAAACCACGTGTTGCGGCTCAGCTTCACAGGTGCTCATCCGCCTTCTAAAATTTCGGCCGATTTGGGATTAGAACCCCATACTGTTCGGTTAGATTGACGATTCGCTAATTTTTGGGACTACGACAGGTTCGGCAATAACGACAAGTCAGCATGTATGGCACGTACCAAGGCGACGTTGAGTGGAGGGTCGCGATTAACCAATCATCTCGGGGCTAGTTTGTTTGCTCGGGTCTATCCGATGGAAACGGTGGTCGAGCTGTACGTATTCCCCCCCCCCAGGCGCAGGGATAAACGAAGCGTTAAGCTTCCATCGAAAACAAGGTGAAATACGCGGCTGAGGGTTAGCCTGTAGGCACCAGACTTGGCGGGGCAGTTTTATTGATCCAAGCCAGCACGGACTGATGCAGGTCGTCGAACAAATCTCTGCCTTGTCGGCGGCAGCTCTCCATGACACTATACCCATCGGAACTGAAGATGCTGGGTTGTTGGGCCGTTTGGGGAATGGGGGTGCAAGGCGCAAACCGCAGCCCTATCCGTT
>JANMEO010000069.1:0-2165 GCA_031376995.1 Burkholderiales bacterium | reverse complement strand
CCCCGCTATGACTCCTCTTCGCGCCTTGCGCTGCAGGCCGATGGCGGCGTGATATACCGACAGAAGTGGCTTGACACGACACTAGGTGCAATTTTGGGATTCACAATGGCGCATCGCCACGTCATTTCAAGCGCAGCTGGGCCTTAGGGCCCAAGATGTTTGGTGTGTGGACTGCAGAAGTGTCCGCTGGCGAGGTCAAAAACGTCGTTTGAATGAAATCACCCAGGTGCGCTGGGCCAGTCATCGCAGATTATTATTTGGCTTGCCGGTGCGCGCCTATCACCGTGTTGAGCTTTCTGACGCAAACGCAGTGATGCAGGTTCAGATCCGTAGCGAGGCGGTCTATAAGGCGTTTGTCAAAAGCTTGTGGCCGACGGTTTGTGTGCGCCTGATGTATGAAATAGCCATGGCCTTGAATGCCGGGCACACCTTGAGTTTGGGTGACTGGCAGGTGCAAGACGATGGGGTCACTTTAAGCAGGGAGCGCCTGAGATCGAAAGACGCTGAGTTGTGTCCTGATAAGCTGCATTTAGGGATTAAGGCCCGGCATGGGCAGCATGTCAGCCAGTTATCTTATGCCCAAGTTTGGAATGTATCAATTCTCGAACAGCTCATTGTGACATCGCTGGATAAGGGGGGGAGTAGTCTTGAGTGACTACCTGAGCTAAACATGAAATCATTGTTTTCGCGTCTAAGGCATCTGGGTCTCTTTCAGGCGCTTGCCTTGTCAGGGCTGATCATGGTGTGCGCATGTGCGCCGTCTTCACCGGCGCCAGCCTCTTTGGTCTTTGCCCCCATTGCGAAGCCTGTGCCTCAGGCTCGTGAGTTGGCGAGGGTGTTTATTTCTGGGCACAGTTTGACCAACGTGCCCATGCCTGAGTACTTGGCTTTGATCGCACAGAGCTTGTCGCATCCCCTGTGGTTTAACCATCAGATTATTGTGGGCTCGTCAATTCAGAACCGCACCCGAGGTGCGCCCCCCGGCGAATATTGGTCTGGTTATCGACAAGGCAACAACCGTGAGGGGGCTGGGCTCGACGTCTTGCAAGAGTTGCGCTCACCCCAAACTGTGTCGGGTGGACCCTATGACACGTTGTTAATCACCGAGCTTCATGGTTTGGCTGGCTCATTGATTTGGGAAGACACTGTGCCTGCCTTGCTTCATTTTCATAATCGTTTGATTGAGGCAAACCCCAAGGCTCAAACCTACTTGTTCGAGCCTTGGTCCAATGTCAGAGACGTCAGTCAGCCGGCCGACTGGGTGGCTTATGAGCGTGCGGCCTCGCCGATGTGGCGTTGTGTTGCCACCCGCGTCAACATGTCTCTGGCCGCTCGAGGCAGGGTTGATCGCATTCACACCATACCGGCGGGCCTGGCGTTGGCGCAACTGATAGAGCGTGCGACGGGCTCAGAGGGCTTGCCGGGTATTACCCAAGAAAGCACAGCGGCCACGGTTGAGCTGCTGTTGTCAGATCAAGTGCATTTGACGTCGATGGGCAACTATTTTATGGCGTTACTCAACTACTCAGCCATTTATCAACAATCGCCCTTGGGCGCTTGGGCACCGCAAGCCGTTAATGCATTGCAAGCCAAGTCATTGCAAGAGGTGGCATGGGCAGTCATGGCTGCCGACTTGGCGCAAACCACTGCCCTTAGCTTGCCTTCGTGCCAAGCCCAATATCGAGAACAGTTTTGTCGAGTTTTTTGGGCTCAGTGGTCTCAACGCGAAAAGGGCTTGTTGGCCTCGTGGAAGGCTCGCCGCCAAGCAGGGCAGTGTGTTCAGCGCTTCTCACAGTCCGATGCCAGCAATCCGCTTTATTTTGATGCCTTGGATGACGCAGCCACGTGGTGGCCAGCCCCTTGAGGCCTCTTGCGCGCAGCACGTAACTGTTTTTTTGCCATAGTAGGCGCCCGCCCCAAGTTCAAGAATCGCTGGGTGATCGCGGATTATGGGCTTCGCGGGGCCTGTGAAGCCTTGTTAAGCTCCAATTGACACTCAAATTGAGGAGCCTCAGACCTCCCCTTAACCCATCCCATTACACACAACTCGCAGCCCAGCATGATTTAGCCCGAAGAGAAGGCACACTGGGAGGATGACTACATGGGCTGAAGAAGAATTTGAGACGCTATCGCTGGGAGACGCCCGGCTAGATAAGCGGATGGTG
>JANMEO010000025.1:0-10667 GCA_031376995.1 Burkholderiales bacterium | reverse complement strand
CCCCCGTTCAACCCAGCCAACAAGAGCTTCACAACGCCCAAATTGCCATCGAAAAGGCAAAGAAAGAAGAGCAAAAAAAGAAAGACGCTGAACAAGAGCGCAAACTAGCAGACAAGCGTGAACGTGAGGCCGAAGCCAAGGCTCAGGAAGAAGCCGAAATACAAAAACAAAAACGCAAAGAAAAAGAAGAAGAGCGCAAAACCAAAGAACAACAAGAAAAAGCCGAAACCACACGCCAACAAATGCTCAAACGGATACAAGACCAAGCCCAGGGCACCGGCGACCCTGCCTCGCAAGGCAAAGCCACGCAAACCTCAGGCCCATCAGCCAACTATGCGGGCCGCATCCGAGCCAAAATCAAACCCAACATCGTCTTCAACAACGACACCATCCCTGGCAACCCCGAAGCCGATGTAGAGGTCCGCCTAGCGCCCGACGGCCGCATTCAAAGCCAACGCCTGATTGCCTCCAGCGGTATCAAGGAGTGGGATGAAGCCGTCCTGCGCGCCATTGAACGCACTGAAAGGCTGCCCTTGGATGAAGGCAAAGTTCCTGCGGTGATGGTGATGACGTTCAGGCCGAAGGACTGAGGGCATCGGTATGCTCATTCAAGCCTGGTTCAAAAGGGGCTGTTTTTGGGTCACACAAGCGCGACCCTGCGTCCCTTGGGAATTCGGGGTTTATCGGTCGTTGTGTAAGCTTGGCGGCAGGCCTGTTGACCTGCCCCAAAATCATCCTGTGATGTCCTCAAACTGTTACCCTAGAAACGGCAGTTGAACGCCCCCCGAGTGGGCTGCGATGTGGGTGTTTGGCAAGGCGCGACGACGCGGTGGGCTCATGCCCACAAGGAGGAGCAACGCCGCCAGACGCCCACAGCACAGCTCACTCGAGTGCGTAGCGCTCTCACCCACAAGGTGAAGGCTTTCGTGGCCCCAAATATCAGTATTCATCAGGGTTTCCTTGCGGATGAAAGCGGTCAACTGCCGTTTCTAGGGTTACCCTTGATCTGAATCACGCCTCAACCGGTATGCTGACCTGGCGCTTGCGCGTTTTGCGGGTGTATCGGTTCTATCGCAGTAAGCCCGCTAAGGCAAATTGACCGGATGATTCGAGTTGCGCCAGTCCAAGTACCTGAACAACCTCATTGAGCAGAATCTCCGGGCGATCAAACGAATCGTGGGACCCATGCTCGGCTTCAAGGACTTCCACTGCGCTCGTAGACTGATCTCAGTGATCGAGACAATGCACCTGATCAAAAAGGGCCAGCTCGATGGCCCCCAAAGCCAACTTTTGTCTGCTGCTGACCAGTTCTACTCGCTAGCCGTCTGATCTTCAAATGCATTGCCCGGCTTCGCTTGGACCGACGCCCTGATTGGGCCAGAACCTGGAAATTACCCGCAGACAATGGGGATAAACGAGCAAAGCAAAAGACCTGAGGGCATCAGGTCTTTTGAATGTGGTGCCGGAGAGAGGAGTCGAACCCCCGACCTTCTCATTACGAATGAGCTGCTCTACCAACTGAGCTACACCGGCCAAATTTTCAATAGTGGGTTTGTACTGCTGTAACAGCCAGGGAAAGACAACTTGGGATTGAATTCATTCCTGTCAACGCAGCATTTTATGCTGTCAGCGCGTCCAGCAATTCGTTTTCGATTTGTAGCTGTACTTTATTTTTTTGCAAAGCCTGGCCGTCGATGAGAAAAGTGTCTTCGACACGCTCGCCTAAGGTGGCGATCTTGGCCAATTGCAAATTGATTTGGTGGCGCGCCAGCACCCTTGCGATGGCATAGAGCAGGCCGCTGCGGTCGCTGGCAGTGACGGTGAGAACCCAGCGCTGGCCGCGCTCATCAGGCTGCAGGCTCACCCGAGGGGTGATCGGGAAGGAGCGCACGCGCCTTGAAATTCGACTGCGCCTGGGTTCAGGCAGGGGGGTGTTGCTTTGTAGCGTGGCTGAGAGTTGGTTTTCGACCAATGAGATCAAGTCCCGGTGGTGTTGTTCAGTCTGTGGACTGGTGACTTGAAATGTGTCCAGCGCATAACCGGCCCGAGTGGTATGGACCTTGGCATCCAGGATATCGAAGCCAGCCGCATCAAAATAGCCACAAATTCTTGCAAAAAGATCAGCCAGATCAGGGGCATAAACCAACACCTGCAGCCCCTCTCCAAGAGGCGATGAACGGGCATTGACCAACGGGGATGCCCCCTGCAAATGGTTGGCGAGAACACGAGCGTGCCACGCAATACTGCTGGCATCGTGGCGCGCAAAGTAGCTCACGTCGAGGGTGTCCCACAAAGGCTGCTCAATGCCCCGCACAAAGGATAAAAGATTGAGTGCTTGGCGCGCTTCGAGTTTGCGGGCTTCAATGTCGGCAGCGCGGTTGGGCCGGGCACCGCCCAAAGCTCTCAGAGCCAGGCGGTAGAGGTCGGTGAGGAGTTGCGCTTTCCATACGTTCCAGACCTTGGGGCTGGTGCCTCGAATGTCGGCCACCGTGAGCAGGTACAGGCCCGTGAGGTGACGTTCAGTACCGACCGTGTTAACAAAATGCTCGATGACATCGGGGTCAGAGAGGTCGGATTTTTGTGCGGTGTGAGACAGGGTTAAGTGGTGGATGACCAGAAATTCGATCAGCTCAGCATCAGCTAGGGGGATGTGGTGGTCGCGACAAAAGCGTCTGACCTCTTGGGCCCCCAGCACCGAGTGGTCCCCTCCCCGGCCTTTGGCGACATCGTGAAACAGGGCGGCCACATAAAGCACATAGGGCTTGTCCCACTGAGAGGCGAGTTGTGAGCAAAAAGGGTACTCGTGGGCGTGTTCAGGGATGAAAAAACGGCGCACGTTGCGCAGCACCATCAAAATGTGTTGGTCGACGGTGTAGACATGAAACAGATCGTGCTGCATCTGACCCACGATGCGCCGAAAAACCCAAAGTGTGCGCCCCAGCACTGAGGTGTCGTTCATCATGCGCAAGGCATGGGTTTGTCCGCGCGCAGCCTTGAGGATTTTCATGAACGTGGCTCGGTTGACGGGGTCACGCCTGAACGTACTGTCCATCAAGCCGCGGGCGTTGTACAAAGCCCGAAGAGTTCGTGCTGACAAGCCATCCAGGCCAGGCTGAGTTTGGTAAAGCCAAAAGGTGTTCAAAATGGCATGGGGATGGCGCTGATACAAGTCGTCGCTGGCGACTTCTAAAAGACCACCCCGGTCAAAAAATTGCTTGTTGATGCGGCGCATGGGGGCGTCTTGCAGGCCGTTGATGCGCTCTTCCATGTTGAGCATGAGAATCTGGTTGAGTTGCGATACGGCTTTAGCAGCCCAGTAGTAGCGGTGCATCAGGGTTTCAGAGGCACGCTGCCCAGGCGTACACTGAAAGCCAAAAGTATGGGCAACGGCTGTCTGCAAGTCAAACACCAAGCGGTCTTCGCGTCGTCCGGCAACGGCGTGCAGGCGGGCTCGGATCAGTTTCAGCAGGCCTGAATTGCGTTGCAATTGCTTGGCCTCGAAGGAGGTGATGAGGCCTTTGGTCGCCAGTTCGGCCCAAGTTTTGCCAAAGCCAGCCGCTCGGGCCACCCAAATCACCACTTGCAGATCGCGCAAGCCCCCAGGGCTTTCTTTGCAGTTGGGCTCCAGTGCATAGGGCGTTTGGTCATACTTTTGATGTCGCTGGCGCATTTCCAGGGTTTTGGCGCGAAAATAGGCTTTAGCATCTATGGCCTGAAAATGGGCCTGACGAAAGGCTTTGAACAGGGGCCGTGAGCCGCACAAATAGCGACTTTCAAGCATCGCAGTTTGTGCGGTGATGTCGCGTTGACCCTCTTCTAAACACTGGGCAACCGTGCGCACGCTAGAGCCTATTTCGATGCCACTGTCCCAACAGGTGGTGATGAAGCCCTCAAGGGCTGCCGTGAGCTCAGGTGCCATCTCTGTGAGGTGAGCACCGGGGCCAAGCAACACCAGCACATCCACATCTGAATAGGGGAAAAGCTCTCCCCGACCGTAACCGCCCACAGCCACCAAGGTGGCCGAGTCGACCAAGTTGCACTGGGCCCACAGTGCAATCAAGGTTTGATCAATCAGTTTGCTCAGGCCCCGCGTGATTTGGCTGGCGGCTGGCAGGGTTGGGCGCGATGACAGAAATTGATGAATTAAGGCCGTTTTAGCGTCACGCAACGACTTGTGCAAGGGCAAAGGCTGCTGAGGTGCAGCGTCCTCACATGGGTTGCTGGCCGTACCCATGATGCAGCGTGGTTTAAGCCTGAGTGACAAAATCCGGCGCAGGGGGGCTGCCGGAAGACAGTGTTAGCACCTCATAGGCTGTCTCGGTCACCGCAATCGTGTGCTCCCACTGGGCTGACAAAGAGCGGTCTTTGGTGACAATGGTCCAGCCATCAGCCAGTTGACGGATATCACGCTTGCCCGCATTTAACATGGGCTCGATGGTGAAGACCATGCCCGGGACAAGCTCTTCGCGGGTGCCAGGTTGGCCGTAGTGAAGCACGTGAGGTGGTTCATGGAATACTTGGCCGATACCGTGACCAGCGTACTCGCGAACAACAGAAAAACCGTGGTTTTCAGCAAACGTTTGAATGGCATGACCGATGTCACCCAGACGCACACCAGGACGTACTTTCGCGATGCCAACCCACATGGCTTCGTAAGTCAATTGGCATATGCGCTTGGCAGCTACTGTGCCCTCTCCGACAATGAACATTCGGCTGGTGTCACCGTGCCAGCCGTCTTTGATGACGGTCACGTCGATGTTGATGATGTCACCGGTTTTCAAGGGCTTGTCGTTGGGGATGGCGTGACACACTCGGTCGTTGATCGAGGTGCAGATGGATTTTGGGTAAGGGGCATGGCCGTGAGGGGCGTAGTTCAGTGGCGCAGGAATGGCCTGTTGAACGTTCACGATGTGGTCGAAGGCCAACTGATCAAGCTGGTTGGTGGTGACCCCTGCCACGACATGAGGGCAGAGCATGTCTAAAACTTCGGAGGCCAGACGCCCGGCTATTCTCATCGCTGCAATATCGGCTGCGGTTTTGATGGTGATGGTCATGGTCATGCGCTTGATTATTACTCAGCCCTTAAAATCCCCTATCCCCACAGTTCTGTAGGCGGGGGCTCGTGCCAACTGCCTAAACTCATGCATTTACTTCATTTTGAAGGCGGTAGAGCCTTGTCGGCGTTTCGATCTGAGGCCATTTTGCCAACTTTACAGGCTTGTGTCCCGCGGGTTGATGCGGTTTATTCAAGATATATTCACTGGGTTAACTGTGACCAGCCCTTTGTCGCCGGTGCGGCTGACAAGTTGGCGGCATTGCTAAGCTACGGCGAGCCTTATGCCCTGCCTGAGGCGGCCAATGGCCTGGTGGTAGTGGCCCCTCGGTGGGGTACGGTGTCTCCTTGGGCCAGCAAAGCCACCGATATTGCGCGCAATTGTGGCTTGGTGGTTCGGCGGGTTGAGCGAGTAACGGAGTACCGCTTCGGGCTTAAGTCGCGCATGTTGGGGGCCAGTAAAGCGCTGAGCTCGACCGAGCTCCAAGCCTTGGCTTCGGCATTGCACGACCGCATGACTGAAAGTGTGTGCTTTGAACGTGAGCAAGCTGCTCAGCTTTTTGAAGCGCGCGTTGCCATCCCGATGCAGCATGTCGATGTAATGGGTCGCGGGCGTGGGGCCCTTGAGCAAGCCAATGCTGAGTTTGGCTTGGCACTGAGCTGTGACGAGATTGACTACTTATTGAATGCTTTTCGCCAGCTCGAGCGCAATCCCAGTGATGTTGAGTTGACCATGTTTGCCCAAGCTAACAGCGAGCATTGTCGCCACAAGATTTTTAACGCTCAATTCACGATTGATGGGCAGCGCCAAGCCCAGTCGATGTTTGGAATGATTCGCCACACTGAGGCCCGATCGCCGCAACACACAGTGGTGGCCTACAGCGACAACGCCTCAGTGATGACGGGGGGCGCCGTCGAGGCCTGGGGCGCTTTAGCGTCGGCATCAGGGCTGAGCGTTTACGAGACCAAAAATGATGTGACGCATGTGTTGATGAAGGTCGAAACCCACAATCACCCGAGCGCCATCTCACCCTTTTCCGGGGCCTCCACGGGGGCTGGCGGAGAGATTCGAGATGAGGGCGCCACAGGGCGGGGGTCTAAGCCCAAGGCTGGCTTGACAGGGTTCAGTGTGTCTCATCTTCATCTGCCAGGCATGCTGGCCCCTTGGGAGGGGGCTTCGGGGGTGCCCTACGGCAAACCGGCCCATATCGCCAGCGCCTTGCAGATCATGACTGAGGGCCCTTTAGGCAGTGCGGCTTTCAACAATGAATTTGGACGACCCAATCTTGGCGGATATTTTCGGGTCTTTGAGCAAACGGTCGATGGGGTGCATCGCGGTTATCACAAGCCCATCATGATTGCCGGGGGCGTGGGCACCATTGCCGCTGGGCAAACTCACAAAAAGACGTTTGCTGCCGGGACCTTACTGGTTCAGATGGGGGGGCCGGGCATGCGCATTGGCATGGGCGGAGGGGCGGCTAGCTCCATAGCCGCAGGGATGAACATGGCCGAGCTGGATTTTGATTCTGTTCAGCGGGGCAACCCTGAGATCGAGCGTCGCGCCCAAGAGGTGATCAACCAGTGTTGGGGTTTGGGTGAGGGCAACCCCATTTTGGCCATTCACGATGTGGGTGCAGGCGGCTTGTCTAATGCGCTGCCTGAACTTGTCGAGGGGGCAGGTCGAGGGGCTCGTTTTGATTTGCGACATATTCCTCTGGAAGAGTCTGGCTTGGCGCCCAAAGAAGCTTGGTGCAACGAAAGTCAAGAACGCTACGTTGTGGCTTTATCGCCTGAGCAGTTGCCAGTTTTCAAGTTCTTATGTGAACGTGAACGCTGTCCGTTTGCCGTGGTGGGCATGGCCACCCAAGAGACTGTGCTAGTCCTGGAAAACGGGCCTGGCGGTGAACGCTCGATTGACATGCCGATGGAGGTTTTGTTGGGTAAGCCGCCCAAAGTCCACAAGGATGTGCAGCGTATCAAGCGTCAGATGCCGAAGTTGAACCTTCTTGAAGTAGCGCTAGAGCGCGTTGCATTAGACGTGCTACGTCACCCAACGGTAGCCAGCAAGCGTTTTTTGGTGACGATTGGCGACCGAAGTGTGGGGGGGTTGAGTCACCGCGATCCGATGGTCGGCCCCTGGCAAGTGCCTGTGGCCGATTGCGCCGTGACCTTGGCTGATTTCAAGGGGCTACGGGGTGAGGCCATGAGCATGGGAGAGCGTGCGCCCTTGGCCGCCGTAGACGCGCCGGCCTCGGGCCGCATGGCCGTGGGCGAGGCCATCACCAATTTGCTGGCAGCCCCTGTCAGTTTGTCACGTGTCAAATTGAGCTGCAATTGGATGGCCGCCTGCGGCGAGCCTGGCGAAGATGCGGCACTTTACGACACCGTACAAGCGGTCGCCATGGCGCTGTGTCCAGCGCTGGGCATTGGGGTACCCGTGGGCAAAGACAGCTTGTCAATGCGCACCCGTTGGGAGGATCAAGGACAAATCAAGCAAGTCACAGCACCCGTGACTTTGGTGGTATCAGCGTTTGCCACTGTCGATGATGTGACCTTGACTTTGACGCCTGAGCTGCAGCGCCAGGCGCCTACAGCCGAACCAGGCTTGTGGGACACGACCTTGGTACTGATCGACTTGGGGCGGGGCCAAAATCGCTTAGCGGGCTCAATGCTGGCCCAGATTGTGAACCAATTTGGTGATTGTGTGCCTGATCTCGACGATCCCGCGCTCATCGTTTCATTGGTTGGTGCGATCAATGAGTTACGTTCGGCAGGGCATATTCTGGCCTACCACGACCGCAGCGATGGCGGCTTGTGGGCCACTGTCTGTGAAATGGCATTTGCGGGTCAAGTTGGGTTGAGTTTGAACGTAGACATGCTGATCACTGAAGGTGACGGCATTTCCGACAGCCGAATGGATTGGGGCGACTCAAAAAACTGGGCTACCCAGGTGGCGCCTCGCCGGGCAGAATTGACGCTCCAAGCGTTGTTCAATGAAGAACTGGGTGTTGTGATTCAGGTGCCCAGCAGCGTGCGGGATCAGGTCATGCAGGTGCTGCGCCAACATGGCCTGAGCAAGCACAGTCACTTCATTGGCAAGCCCAATGCTCGGCGAGTGATTGAAGTTTGGCGTGATGCGAAAGTGATTTTTTCAGCGCCTTTGCGTGATCTGCATCAAGCGTGGGATGAAATCAGTTGGCGTATGGCGCGTTTGCGTGATAACCCGGTATGTGCGGATGCCGAGCATGAGGCTGCGGGCGGCCTTGATGATCCCGGCTTGCATGAGCACTTGACTTTTTCTTGGCCCGCGGCACCAGCCCTGCCAGCTCCGGCCTTGAAAACGGCCCGTCCGCAGGTGGCTATTTTGCGCGAGCAGGGGGTCAATAGCCATCTCGAAATGGCCTATGCCATGGCCTTGGCTGGGTTCGAGTGCGTCGATGTGCACATGAGCGATCTACAGTCAGGGCGCGTGCGTTTGGCAAATTTTCAAGGCCTGGTGGCTTGCGGGGGATTTAGTTATGGCGACACCCTCGGTGCTGGCGAAGGGTGGGCCCGTTCTATTTTGTTTAATAGCACCCTGTCCAAAGATTTTTCAGAGTTTTTTCAGCAACCTGATCGCTTTGCTTTGGGCGTATGCAATGGGTGCCAGATGTTGACGGCATTAAGTTCTATCATTGCTGGGGCTGAAAACTGGCCTCGATTTACCCGCAACCAAAGTGAACAATTTGAAGGCCGCTTGAGCCTTGTCGAGGTGCTAGACAGCCCTTCTTTGTTTTTCAAAGACATGGCTGCAAGCCGTTTACCCATCGTTATATCCCACGGAGAGGGGTTTGCAAATTTTGCCAGACAAGGCTGCGCTCAAGATGCGCTTGCCGTGATGCGGTTTGTTGATCACCACGGTATGCCCACCGAGACCTACCCATTCAATCCAAACGGCAGCCCAGGCGGACTGACAGCAGTCACTACGCCTGACGGCCGGATCACTGCGATGATGCCGCATCCAGAACGAGTTTTTCGCTACGCTCAAATGAGCTGGGCACCAGGAAAAAATGGGTTGCCCAGTCCATGGCTGAAAATGTTTCACAACGCTTACCGCTGGATTCGGAGCTCGTAACCTTGATTTATTTTTACTATGTTTGATAGTCTGCTGTCGGATATGCGGGCTCAAGAGGGGTCATGGGCATCTCCCAGCTTTTGGGTGCTGGTGGTTCACCGCTTTGGTCGGTGGCGCTACACCGTGCGTCCAGCGATGGTGCGAAAGGCCTTCTCACTGGTCTACAAGATTTTGCACCGCGTTGTGCAGATTCTCAGCGGGATGGAGTTGCCCTGTGAAGCGGTGATTGGCAGAGGCTTTGTGATCGATCATTCATTTGGCATTGTCGTCAGTGGCGATGCCCGTTTTGGGGATCATTGCCGCATCCGCACAGGGGCGGTGGTGGGCCTGGGTCGTGTGGATCAGCCCGGCTCACCGACCATTGGCAACCATGTCGATATTGGAGCTGGCGCCAAGCTGCTAGGGCCCATCACGATTGGTGACCATGTATTGATCGGCGCCAATGCTGTGGTGATCTGTGACGTGCCGGCCAATTGCATTGCAGTGGGTGTACCTGCAGTGATCAAGCCACGCAAACTAGCGCCCACGCAGTAGCCGCTGCTGGAGCGGGATACCCATTCAACCTGTCCAAACACGCCACATTCGAAACGGGGGTTTGAGCCACGCTCGCTACACTGCATCTGCCCCACGCGCGTGCTGAGCGCGTGCCCAACCAGAGTCAGCCCATCCAGTCTGGCTCAACAAGTTTTGCAAATAAACCGTGTGCAACCGATACCGCCTACCAACGCCTGAACACCTCGTTCGAGACTTTGCTCATCTGCCAGAGGCGCACTATGTCCAGCGAGACGTCTTTGCGCGAGGGAAAGGCTATTTCATTCGGCGCACACAAAACCAGGCCAGTGTCACTCGCGAGTTGGTTGCAGGCCAGTGGGCTCTGATCCCTTGGTTTGCAAACTCTGCACGGCTGCGTTACAGCACCAACAATGCGAGGTCAGAAGAGATCACTTCCAAGGCCAGCTTCAAGCTGGCCTGGTCCAGGGGCCAGCGGTGCATCATCCCAGCCGAAATTTTTTGGGAACCTTGCTGGGAAACTGGTTGCAGCGTCTGGTGGACGTTTAGACGCCCAGACGAGCGCAGCTTCGGCCTGGCAGGGCTTTGGAACATATGGACAGATCGAAACAGCGGCGAGGTTGTCGAGAGCTATACACTCCTCACGATCAATGCAGACCAACATCCCGTGATGAGTCGGATGCACAAGCCTGATCCATCTTTGCCGACCAACCAACAAGACAAGCGCATGGTGGTCGCCTTAGAGCCGCAGCTTTGGGATGAATGGCTGTGCGGGCCAGTCGCGTCCTCGCATTCATTGATGACCGCAGCACGAGCCACCACATTCCTGTCGCAGCCAGAAATCACTGATAACTTGTCGCTATTTGTCCCAACTGCACGGCCCGCTCCTTAGAAGATACCCCACCCCCATGGCAGCAATACCCACTCAACCTGAAGATTGAGTTTGATCATCTGAACCGCCCCGGGTTTCGCGGAGGCCGGTTGGTTTAA
>JANMEO010000259.1:0-4392 GCA_031376995.1 Burkholderiales bacterium | reverse complement strand
GCCGACTTTCATTCATGTTGATCACCATCATCTTGTGATGATCAACCCCCCTCTAATCTCGTCTCAAATTCTTCGCTTCAGGCTCATTCCTGCTTGGAAATACGGACCTTGTTCAGGCTCATACCACGTTGGACAAGGCTGACGGCGGCATGATCATCGACCTATGGCACACTCATTGGATCCATTTTCAAAGGGGCTACTTTGAACAAGATCCATCTGCAAATCGCAGTTGAGTTGCAAGCTCGGCCCAGTCAAATTGAGGCGGCTGTGGCCTTGCTAGACGGCGGTGCTACCGTGCCGTTTATCGCCAGGTACCGCAAAGAGGCCACTGAGGGTTTAGATGACATTCAGTTACGTGAGCTGGAAATCAGGCTCTCATACTTGCGTGAGCTCCATGAGCGTCGTGCGGTGGTTCTTAAAAGCATTGATGAGCAGAAAAAACTCACGCCCGAGTTGGCGGCCCTGATCGCGGCGGCTGGCACCAAGCAAGACCTTGAAGACCTCTACCTGCCGTTCAAGCCCAAGCGTCGCACCAAAGCCATGATTGCGCGCGAGGCCGGTATTGAGCCTCTGGCTGATTTGCTTTTGAACGACCCTAATTTGGTGCCATTGGTTGAAGCTGAGAGATTTATATCTGGCGATTTAGGCTTCAACGATGTGGCCTCGGTGCTTGATGGTGTGCGCGACATTCTTTCTGAGCGTTGGAGTGAAGATCCTGGGCTCGTCAAAGCCTTGCGCGAATGGCTTTGGAGTGAGGGATTGTTGGCAAGTCGTTTGGTCGCAGGCAAAGATGCCAGCGACCCCGACATCGCCAAGTACCGTGATTATTTTGACTACTCGCAAAACATTTGCACAGTGCCTTCTCACAGAGCCTTGGCCGTGTTCAGGGGGCGCACACAAGAGTGTCTCGAAGCCCAGCTTGTGGCCCCATTGGCGCCTCAGGGCGCAGTCATCAGCCCCGCTGAGGCCCGCATTGCGGTGCATTTGCAGTGGCATCACAGCCAGCGCCCAGCAGATGATTTGATCCGCAAGTGCATTGCATGGGCCTGGAAAGTCAAGCTCAGTCTGAGCTTGGAGCGTGATCTTTTTAGCCGGTTGCGCGAAGAGGCTGAGGCGGTGGCGATCAAGGTGTTTGCTGAAAATCTTCGTGACTTGCTTTTGGCTGCGCCCGCAGGCCCCCAGGTGGTCATGGGCTTAGATCCAGGCATTCGCACAGGGTGCAAGGTTGCTGTGGTTGACGCCACAGGCAAAGTCTTAGACACGGCGACGATCTACCCGCATCAGCCCCGCAGTGACTGGGAGGGCTCTTTACACACACTCACTCGCCTTTGCGCCGCTCATGCCGTGCGCATTGTTGCCATTGGAAACGGTACCGCCAGCCGCGAGACCGACAAATTGGCTGGTGATCTGATCAAGCGCTTGCAGGCCCTTGCCCCCGAGTCTTTAGGCGTGCAAAAGGTCGTGGTCAGTGAAGCCGGAGCGTCGGTGTATTCAGCCAGCGAATACGCCAGCCAAGAGCTGCCCGATCTCGATGTCAGTCTGCGTGGGGCGGTGAGTATCGCCCGTCGCTTGCAAGACCCGTTGGCAGAATTGGTCAAAATTGATCCCAAAAGCATTGGCGTTGGGCAGTATCAACATGACGTCAATCAAGGCGAGATGGCTCGCAGCCTTCATGCCGTTGTTGAGGATTGCGTCAATTCTGTGGGGGTTAATCTCAACACAGCCTCTATGCCCTTGTTGTCTCGCGTGTCTGGCTTGAGCAAGGCCGTGGCCAACAGTATCGTGCGCTGGCGTGATGCCAATGGCGCTTTTGGCAACCGCTTGCAGTTGCTCGAGGTGGCGGGCTTGGGGCAAAAAACTTTTGAGCAAAGTGCCGGTTTTTTGAGGGTGAGTGGGGGCCCCAACCCTTTGGATGGCTCAGGCGTGCACCCCGAGACTTACCCACTGGTCGAGCGAATTGCGCAATCGTTGAAGCGGCCGGTTCAAGACATCATTGGCCACAGCGATGTGATCCGCAGCATCCGGCCAGAAGCTTTTGCTGACGAGCATTTTGGTGCCATCACGGTCAAAGATGTTTTGGCTGAGTTGGAGAAGCCAGGGCGTGACCCACGACCTGATTTCAAAGTGGCTCGCTTAACCGAAGGTGTTGAACAACTTAAAGATTTGCAAATTGGCATGACCTTGGAGGGCACGGTGAGCAATGTGGCCCAATTTGGTGCCTTCATTGATTTGGGGGTCCATCAAGATGGCTTGGTTCATGTCAGTCAGCTCAGCCACAAGTTTGTGACCGATGCTCGCCAGGTAGTCAAGGCCGGTGACATTGTGAAGGTCAAGGTCTTGGAAATTGATTTGCCGCGCAAACGCATTTCATTGACGATGAAGCTCGACACTTTGGTGTCAAAGAGCAACCCTCAAAGCCTGAATTCTCAACGACCCACAGGTGCGCGTTCGGATTTTCGCTCGCCAAGCGCGCCTTCAGCTCCGGGCCATGCCACGTTGGGTGCCATGGCTGAGGCATTTGCCAAGCTGCAGGCGAGCAAAGCAGGTTCTTGAACCCCCATGGGCAAAGGTCAAGATGCCGCCTGCTCAGGCTTGCCTGTTTTGGATGAAATTTTGCAGAGCAGTCTTTGTGGCTGGAAATTCAGGGGTGGGGTGGGGCGGTACGCCTCAAGCCCTCAGACCCCGAAACCCTCACGTTGGAGCAGCGGTCGAATTGTTTTTGCGGTGCCTCATGGATGAGAGCACGGAGGCCACAATAAAACCCACACCAATGAGGCCTGTGATCACCTCAGGCACGTGGAAAACCGCACCCAAGAGCATGATCACAGCCAGGGCACCAATGGCGTAGTGGGCGCCGTGCTCTAAAAAAATGTAGGCACTGAGGGTGCCGCGGTTGACCAAATACACTGTCATCGAGCGCACGAACATGGCGCCAACGCCCAGACCCAGCATGATGATCACGACATCTTTGGTGATAGCGAAAGCGCCGATGACGCCATCAAATGAAAATGAGGCATCAAGCACCTCAAGGTAGAGAAAGCTGGCCGCTCCTGAACGTTGGATGGTTTTAACTGCATTTTCGCCCTCTGCCTCGCTTTCAAAGAGTGCCCCCACAGCGTCAACAGCAAGGTACAGCAAGACACCTGCGACGCCGGCCACAAACACACGCGTTTGTTGATCCTGCGGTATCCACCACCGGGTAGAGAAAATGACGGACAGGGCGATCAAGACACTGATGGCGTCAAACTTGGCAAGCTTGGAAAGGCGCTCTTCCAAGAAGCCGAGCCAGTGCGTTTCTTTGGCCGCATCAAAAAAATAATGTAAAAACACCAGCAGCAAGAAAACGCCGCCGAAGGCAGAGATGACGGGGTAGGCCTCAAACAAAACTTTGGAATATCGGTCGGGGTCGTTGAGCGCCATGTTGATGGTGTCCATGGTGCTGATGTCGCCAGACACCGCCACAATCACAATCGGAAAAACCAGTCGCATGCCGAAAACGGCGATCAAGATGCCGACAGTCAAAAACAACTGACGCCAAAGCGGGCTCATGTCTTTCAAGACGCGCGCATTCACCACAGCGTTGTCAAAAGAGAGGCTGACCTCTAAGACTATCAACACTGACGTTAGCCACAAAGCTGCCCACAGGCCCATGCCTGTTTTGATTCCCCACCACCCGGCAATGCCCAGGCAAAGCGCGGTCACGACAAACGACAATCTAAATTCTTTCATTTGGGGCTCCCTTTGAAGCACAGCCAAGAGCACTGTGCCGGTTGTAATCGGGCATCCTATATCAAAGGGTGCAACGTCTCCATCCCCATATTTCAACCTTGATCGGCTGATGACTGAACAGGTTGGAGCGTGCTTTAAGAAATGCAGGCTTGGGCGTCAAGCCATAGGCCCAAGCCTTGAGCATTGAGGTTGATATCTATTGATAAACAAGATTCAAGTGCTTCATCGCTGAGGGGTCCTCCCAGCGCGCGGTAATGCTCAAAGTAGAGGGCTGAAAGACGTTCACATAGCACGCTGTGTCGTTGATCCATGGGTAGCGTGGCGCTCGCTCGGGCGCAGTTGAGCATGGCTTGAACTTGCGCAACCAGGCTTGAGCCGAGTTCAGGCAGCTGGGTGACGGGGCCAAAATGTGTCAGGTAAGCCGTGGTGGCTTCAAGCGCCATCAGCTTATGGATCGACTGGCAAAGAGCCACAGGGTCAAATTGCACTGGGGTGGTGCTTGGCAAGATATAGCGGCCTTTGGGTCATCCCATTACACACAACTCGCAGCCCAGCATGATTTAGCCCGAAGAGAAGGCACACTGGGAGGATGACTACATGGGCTGAAGAAGAATTTGAGACGCTATCGCTGGGAGACGCCCGGCTAGATAAGCGGATGGTGAT
>JANMEO010000249.1:0-7075 GCA_031376995.1 Burkholderiales bacterium | reverse complement strand
CGCGATAGCGAATTCGTCGCCCCCGAGGCGCGCAACGACACCGTTATCGCTTTCCGCGAGCAGGCAACGGCCCACGTGGCGCAGCAACTGATCGCCCACGTCGTGTCCGAGGGTGTCGTTGATCAGTTTGAAGCGGTCGAGGTCCAGGAGAATGAGCGACGTTGGCCCCGCGGCGGGGTTGTCCAACTGCCGCGCGAGGATCTCGTGCAGGTGTCGGCGGTTTGCGAGCGAGGTCAGGTCATCGGTGCGAGCCTGCTGGCGGGCTTCGATGAAAAGGTGCAACTGGTGGATCGACGTCAACAGCCGGACGGAGCCGATCAGCAACGCGGCGGTACAAAGCCTCCATCCAAGACTCAAGTGCCTCAGGCGCTTGGCCCATTCGAACTGATGCGATGCGACCGGCCAAACGGCGCACACGGCCGCCCTGCCCAGCCGAGTCCACATCACTGTCTTCGAGGCAGGCTTCGATATAGAGCAAGGCGGTCGCAACTTCCATGGCCAAAGCAGGCTCTGGCGCGATTTCGCGGTTTGGAGCTTGTGAGATAGCAAGCTGCATCTCTTGGGCCAACACCTCACCCTCAGGAAAAAGCTTGCGCAACGAGTCTGAAACCAAAGCAAACTGCTCAGTCAAGCCTGCCAACCGATGCAGCTCCCCGCCAGCAACAGCTGACCAAGCTTCTTTGGCTGACGCCACACGCTTGCTAGCCTGAGCCAACAAGGCTGGATCAAATTTGCCCAGCGAAGGGGTGTTGTAGTCGATTGGGTCGGGCTTCAAATTCCAAGCAGCGTGCGCACCCGCCAAGCGTGGGGTGACCTGGCTTGCTGTGGGCTTGGCAGCATGCGCACAGAAAAATAGCAAATCTTGAACCAAACGCTCTGAAACGTCAGTGCCTCCACTTTCCAAAATACGCAGCTGAGACAATAAACGCGCAGCAAGCCGCTTGACATAAACATCAGAGCGCAACAAACCAGCGCCTTGCGCCTCAAACACCGCCGAGGCCAACTGCCACAATGTCGCTGTCTTTGGGGCTGAAGCACCGGCTGCCAACCCTGCACACAGCTCACTCATGCGTGCAAAAGTGTGCGACGCGGGCGTGCGCATGAGCGCCAACATATGACACTCAAGGGCAGATCGGGTCGCGTTATCAGCCAGTCGCGGCGCCACATTGGCGTCAATCGGCAGATCATGCCAGTCCCACTGAATGGCCCAAAGATCAGCTGGATGGATGCGATCAGCCTTGGCCAACTCTTGTACCGCCCGGTACTGTGGGAAAAAAGACAAGGGAGAAACGGGCTTATTGGCCAACAACCGAGAAAGATAATCCAGCAAAGCAAATGAAGCGCGCTCGATCTCGTCGACGGCCGCCTCGTTGAGCAATGAGGGCTTAGAAATCAACTGTTGCAAGGCCGCCTCATTGGCACGCATCAAGGCTGCAGCGGGCGACAAACCCACCATTTCAAGCGCCCCTACCCCCTGATGCAGCTGAGTTCTGGCTGCGCGCAAAACAGCCGGGTCCACAGCACCCACGTCAGACCCCGCCACGGCCTCTGCCTCTTTCAAAAAGCGGCGCAGAGCTTTGTGGGCATTACCCAAGGAGCGACGCAACTCCTCATTAACCCACGCTAGGGCGCTGAGGTCTGTTGCATCTTGATCGCGGTTCAGTGTGTCCATCCGATACTCATAGGTTGTCAGGCAACTGCTAGTGCTAGTGCTAGTGCTAGTGCTAGACGCCTCAGTCAATCTTGAATCGTGCAACGGATTGTTTGAGCTCTTCCGCAGTCTTGGACAACTCTCGAACCATCTGTGCTGTTGAGCGAGTACCCTCGCCCGTTTGCTCTGTCACTGCAAAAATATGCTGAATATTGGCGGCCACCACGTTGGCTGATTTGGCTTCGCTCAGGGCTTGATTTGAAATATGCTGAATCAACTCAGCCAAACGTCTAGACACGCGGTCAATGTCGCCCAGAGCCGTACCAGCCGCGTCAGTCAGTCGGGTTCCTTCAACCACGCCCCTTGTGGAGCGCTCCATAGCGCCCACCGCATCTTGGGTGTCGGTTTGAATGGTTTTGACCAACGCGGCAATCTGACGCGTCGCGTCGCCCGAGCGTTCAGCCAAACGCTGCACTTCTTCCGCCACCACAGAGAAGCCTCGACCGGCCTCGCCCGCAGAAGCTGCTTGAATCGCCGCATTCAACGCCAAGACGTTGGTCTGCTCTGTAATGTCAGAAATCAGTTCCGTAATTTCACCAATCTCCTGCGACGACTCGCCAAGCCGCTTGATCCGTTTGGAGGTTTCTTGAATCTGATCACGAATAGAGTTCATACCGCCGATGGTGTTTTGCACGGCACGCAAGCCAGACTCGGCGGCATCCAGTGATTGACGAGCCACTTGAGCGGTTTCTTGCGCTTGTGCAGACACATTATTGATTCGGCCCGCCATTTGCAACACCGACTCGCCAGTGTCACGAATTTCACGCAGTTGCTCGGTCGAAGCCGCCAACAACTCGGTTGATGTGGCGTCTACCTGCTGGGTCGTTTCAGTCATTCGGCTGACGGTGCCCTGCACTTGCGAAACCAAGGTTCGAAGCTCTTCCACGGTGTAGTTCACTGAGTCAGCAATGGCTCCGGTAATGTCTTCGGTGACGGTGGCTTGTTGCGTCAAATCCCCTTCAGCCACTGTCTGCAACTCATTCATCAGTCGCAAAATAGCGGCTTGATTGGCGTCATTCACTCGCTTGGCTTCTTGCTCTTGCCGCTCGGCCTCTAGACGCTGATTTTCAGCAAACAATGCACGTTGCGCCTGCTCCAAAACGAAGAGTCGCAAAAAGCCCAACCCCCCCGCAGCCATCACCAAAGTAGCCATCACCAAGGCCAGCAAGCCCCCCACCCCAAACCCCGTCTCGACACCCAAGGTTTCTTGAACCTTCTCAAGGTCGACACGCAATTTTTCGCTTTCAGAAATGATGGCAAAGTGCGCCTCGCGCGCAGTGACCAAACCCTGCAAGTTAGACAAAATAGAACTGGTCTGAGTGCGAGTTTTTTCAAACTGCTTCAACAAAGCCCCTAAGCGCTCTTTGGTTTGTGAGTCGCGGGTTGGTGGCAACCGCAACTCAGCATTGCCATCTAACAAGCCTTGCGCAAGCTCACGGAATGAATTCAAATCTTTGCCCAGCAAAAACACAGCCTCAGGGCTCACGCCGTCGACAGTCCAAAACTCATTGGCACTTTTGCCAATGCGCTGGGTAAGCATGACCAACTGCCCGACAGCAGACACTTCAGGCAAGGTGGCGGCTTGCTGCAGCTTCAGTGCCGCCACAGTTTCAGCGATCTCCAGCAAATCAGACGACTGACGATTGATGGCTTTCAAAGACTGACCAACCTGGGTCAAAATAACTTGCTGACTGACTACTTGCTTTGCGTTGGCTTCGGCCTGATCAATCAGCACCAGCAAAGGCGTCAACAAAATCTGAACTTTTTCTGGGGCAACCGATAACTTGGTGTTCCCAACGTTCAAGCCACGCACGTTAGAGGCCAACTCTTCCGCACTGTCTTGAACCTCAGTGAAAGCTTGCGGATTGCCAGCCAAGGCCTGAGACACCGACTTGGCCAGGCGCTGAGACTGCATCAGCGCTTTACCACTGGCCGCCACCTGGGCCGAACCCTTGGCCGCCGAGTTGAGCGAAAACACCGTCGTTGCCACCAAACCGACCAAACCCAAGACCACCATGGCACCCAGAATCCATTGCTGATCGCTCACGGGTCGACTGCCGATAAAGGGCAGGCCACTGCCAGAGGGCAAAGTGATGGGCATGTACTCCGTCTGGATGCTGGACTCTGAAAACTCAGGAAGCTCGGAAGCAGAGGTGTCTGCGAGGATGGATGATTCTGTTTTCATAGTTGCGGTCTGGCCCTGTCAAATGTCGCGGTCCGCTTCACATGCCGAAAAAAATCAACACAAGCAGATGGACGTTGTCGATTTTTAACTTTTCGCCACCTTTCGCAGGGTTATACATCCCAGTCCAGGTTGTCGATACGTTGAGATCAACGGTAATCAAGCAATAATTTTGAGAAAAGCCTCAGTGGTTGCCAGTGTTGCCAGCTTCAATTCTTGCCACACTCGCCCATCTTGGTCGCGATAACGATCACTCACAAACGAAGGGCGGGCATCACCCTCGTCAGGCTCAAGCTCAATATCATCCTCGTTTCGCAATCCAGCCAAACGGTCCACAACCAAGGCGCAATTGAGCTCAAACCCAGGATTAAATACAACCAGGCGAGACTGGTCACGAAACACAAGGTCGCTTTGAAGGCCTAAAAACAGGCCCAAATCAACCACCCCATTGAGATGCCCGCGCAAATTGGCAACGCCCAAAAACCAAGGTGCCGTGTGTGGCACGCCCAAGATGTGGGCCATTGGAAAGATCTCGCCAATTTCTTTGAGCGGAAATAAAAAACCCAAATTTGCACACTCGACAGCCAACCACGACTGCCGACGAACCTGAGTTTTGGCCAAAGCCAGTTGTTCGGCGAGACGCGTCTGGAGTTTTACGAGGGCTTCGCGTCGTCTTGCCATGGCGTTGAGAAAAAGTTGGGTGAATTGATCATGAAGGCATCACACAGATTTTGATTCATGTGATTGCCCAAATTTTGGGCGGTATATCGTTGGTTTTGATTTTTATGGACAAAGCATTGAGCTCTTTGCGTGACCCAGGCCCCAAAAAAAGCCTGTTTGTTGAACAACCCTGGGGACACAAGAAAGCTGAACAATGCAAACAGAGCGTCGCTGGCGCTCACCCAAAGGCCTTGGCAGCAGAGTGATGGTTGAACAGGGGAGCCTGTATTGCCCTGACTGCTTGCGCTCTTGTCAACGACAGACCGGGTACATGGCATCAGTACTACACCAAGCCATCAATGGATGACACGCTCAACCAAAAGCACGAATTTTTGATACCAAATCATCCGCATCAACTGGCTTGACAATATAGTCGTTGGCGCCCTGCCTGATGCCCCAAACTTTGTCAGTTTCCTGATTTTTGCTGGTGCACATGATCACAGGAATGTTTACAAACCGCGGATCACGGGTGATGGCACGGGTCAATTGAAAGCCGTTTTGTCCAGGCATCACCACATCCATGAGAATCAAATCAGGTTTGAACTCGACCAGCCTGCGCATGGCCTCATCACCGTTTTCTGCCGTGCGCACCGTGAAACCTCGCTTGGTCAGCAACTCGCTGAGATGGTGTAACTCAGTTTTTGAATCGTCTACCAATAAGATATCTTGGATCGCCATCATGTACCTCAATTGCTTGATAAGGGGTTTCTAAGCCAGCATTCAACCCGAAGTTTTGGCGTGCTGGCGAACGGCCTGAAGAAGCTGATCTTTGGTGAATGGCTTGGTCAGATAATCTTCAGCACCGACCATGCGGCCACGAGCTTTGTCAAACAGGCCATCCTTGGATGACAGCATGATCACTGGCACGTTGGCATGACGCTGGTTTTTCTTGATGATGGCGCAAGTTTGATAGCCATCGAGTCGCGGCATCAGAATGTCACAAAAAATCAAATCAGGCTGATGGTCGTTGACTTTCGAGAGTGAGTCGTAGCCATCTTCTGCCAGCAAGACCTGATGCCCACCTTGTTTGAGGAAAATCTCAGCACTGCGTCTGATCGTGTTGCTGTCGTCAATGACGAGAACTTTGACGCTCACCGGGTTTGATGCGTTTTCGTTGCTCACCGTAGGCTCCTCAGGGGGGGTTCAAACACAGATCACACTGGCACCATATCAAAGTCTTCTTTGCGCGCGCCACACTCGGGGCACGTCCAGTTCATAGGAACGGCGCCCCAGGGGGTCCCTGGCGCAATACCGTGTTCGGGGTCTCCGGTGGCTTCATCGTATATCCAGCCGCAGATCAAGCACATCCAAGTTCGAAGTTCAATCACGTTATTTTTTGGGTTCACTACAATGACTGGTTTATTGTAGCCAGGGGCTGCCTGAGAAGCCATGAGTTTGAGCCCAGGGCGCAACATACCGCACACTTTCGCCCTCCCATCTCTGGTCTTTCCCGGAAACATCGTCCCATGCCTCTCGAATCTCCTGTCACTGAATTTGGCCAAGAGCCGCTTCAAGAAACGCCCCCACCGCCTTGCGTGATGTGTTTCAACGCCAATGACCCCAGCGGTGCAACTGGTCTTGCAGCCGATATAGCCACCATCGCCGCCATGGGTGGGCACGCCTTACCCGTTCTCACTTCGGTCATCATGCGCGACACAGCTGAGGTATTTGATCACCACACGCTGGAAACTGAGACGGTGGTCGAACAAGCTCGAGGCATACTTGAAGACGTGATCACCCTGGCAGGCTGGAAAGTGGGTTTTTTAGGCTCAGCAGAAGGGGTTAGCGTGGTGGCTGAGGTGTTGTCTGACTATCCTGACGTTCCCCTGGTGGCCTACATGCCCAACTTATCCTGGATGGAAGACGACGACCTGCAGACTTATCACGAGGCCTTTCGTGACTTGGTACTCCCCCTGACCGAGGTGCTGGTAGGCAATCATCAAACCTTAACTGATTTTTTGTTACCCGAGTGGGATGCAAGCCGACCCGCCTCTGCGCGCGAGCTGGCCGTGGCTGCAGCGAAGCACGGCACACGTTTTGTGCTGGTCACGAGCGTGCCATTGCCTGAGCAATTCATGGACAATGTCCTTGCCTCGCCCCAGGGGGCCATCACTGGCGAAAAATTTGAGCGCTTTGAGGTGAGTTTTTTAGGCGCCGGCGAAACGCTGTCCGCCGCTTTAGCAGCCCTGCTAGCTTCGGGCGCTGAGGTCCACTTGGCGGTGATTGAGGCTCTGGCCTTTTTAGACCAAGCGCTGGACGCGGGGTTTCGGCCTGGCATGGGCAACGTGATTCCGGATCGATTCTTTTGGACTCAAGAATCCGATGACGACGCCAGCGACTCAGAGGGCGACCTCTTAGATGAGGAGAACCCTTTGCCTGGATCAAGGCAAATTCACTGAAAATCGTCCATCGTATGGGGCCCAGCAACTGCCCCCCCCGCAAGTGCGGTGCGGCGCCGCCGG
>JANMEO010000237.1:0-1502 GCA_031376995.1 Burkholderiales bacterium | reverse complement strand
GGGGGTCATCGGTTCGCGCACAGCAGGCCCCCCTTTCAATCCCATCAAATCGCTCAACACAAGCCTTCAACTTAAAGTTGCTCAGGCTCATACCTGAATGAGAAAATACTTTCTCGTTGACATCGAACGTAAGGGAACCGCCTTGTCAGCGGCATGACTCATATGGAGTCAGCATCGAGGCCATCAACGGGCATCGAAGTAGCAAATAGGAGTCAAGATGATAAACCCACTGAGTAGACGACCTCTTTCGAACGCCGGTTCTCTCGTTCTGCCAGCAAGTGGGCGAGCTGCTCAACAAACAAGTAGCGGAGTTGCGTCGAATGACCTGGATGCTGCCAGCGCAACACAATCAAACTTGGCTTCAAGTCAAGAAACAAATGCCGTGGCAAAAAAGCGATCCGCTAAGATGGCAAGACTCAGGGCAATGAGAATAATTCCTGGCTTCTCCTCTATTGAATCAAAGGCGACCTCGGCAGCAGAGAGCGCCAGCAAAACGGGCTTGAACGTACATGTTGAGCCCAAAGTGGGATGGAGAGACCAGGTAAAGATGGTCAAAGACGCTTACTACAACTCAAATTTCATATCCACAGACGGTGAACCAGACCCGTGTAAAGCCGAATATTGTTATGCACGCGCGAATACCATTGCGGCAATGGTCTCTAAATCAGGGTCAGCCGAAGTTATAGGCTGGATAGAGGGAACCATTAAAGACGACAAATCGATAGTGGTTTCAAAGGGGGTTAGCTGGAGCTATCACATATCAACCCTGGTTAGAGATAATGGAAAAGTATATATTGCAGATCCACTAATTAATAATGATATTTTATTGAAGTCTGGAGCTGATGTCACGAATTGGATGACTTCATCGATGGGGGCCTCAATGGCCGGTAAGGTGGATTATGTATTAATACCCCCAACAGATGGCCACTTTGCAGGCATGAATACCGCAAAATTCCCGAACCAGACCCCAGAAGCAATCACTACCGAGCTAATTAATCACACGGGCCCAGTGATGAAGAATGATTTTGTGAAAAACCCCGATTTTACGACTACATTGATGATGATGACCATTTATAGATCAGCCGTCGTAGATCATGGTTTAGATGCTCATAAAAGCAAAAACGTTGTGAATATTGATAAGCCAAAAAATCCATTAGTCTCTCGTAATTTTTTATTGGAAAAACCATTTTCTCTAAGTATCCCTAAAGAAAACAATTCGCAGACACCAGCTCTAGAACATACCCCTGATGTCAAAGCGGTATTGCGAACTTTGGAAATCCCTTTCTCAGAGCGACTCGAAATTTGAGAATTGCAGCAGGAAAATTGTAGTCGGACGCCCAATTCGAAAACGGCTGTTCAAGGCTCTGCTTGCCCAGGGCCATCGCATGGGTACCTGCCCCCTCGAGTTCGACACCAAATGACACAAGTCCTTGATTTGCTTGAGGTGGCAGTTTGAAGTTGGCACTACAGCAAGGTCATTTGAGGGTCGTAGGTGGGTTTGG
>JANMEO010000196.1:0-9659 GCA_031376995.1 Burkholderiales bacterium | reverse complement strand
GCCTGCTGGGTCTATCCAGGTAGCCAACTTCCTCGCTTCTACGTCTACATGCCATTCAATCGGCAACCCGCGAGCGTAGGCAACGGCAGCATGGTCGCTTTTCTGGCCCCAAGTGAGACCGCAGTGGATGCCGCGTATCTTGCGGGTCTGGCCGCCGGGGGCACAGGCGAGGGAGAGCCAGCGGAGCGGTCGCATTATGGAGACGGTTATTACGGCGCTTACCTCCGCGATCCTGACGGGAATAAGGTGCATGTCGTGTATCGAGGCGACCTAGCAATTAAGAACGTAACCGAGATGGTTAAAGAGGTTCCGTTGCAGTAAGCGTCAAGGATAATCGAAGCACGCTTGATTATCGCCAAAGTCTGATCAACAGCACCCTGCGCAAAGTTCTCAAACGACTGCGCTACCCTTTGGAGATTCCATTCGGTGCTGGCCACACTGCACCTCAGGACAGCGCTCACAGATCAATGAGACCGGATCATGGTGCCGTAAGCCTGATCAGTCAAAACCTCCAGAAGCATGGCGTGCGGTACACGGCCATCGATGATGTGCACTGCTGTAACGCCATTTTTAGCTGCATCCAAAGCTGAGCCAATTTTAGGCAACATGCCACCACTGATGGTGCCATCAGCAAATAAAGCATCAATCTCGCGCGCGCTGAGGTTGGTCAGCAACTGGCCCGATTTATCCAGAACACCAGGCGTGTTAGTTAAAATCATGAGCTTCTCGGCTTTGAGCACCTCAGCCAGTTTGCCAGCCACAATATCTGCATTGATGTTGTAGTTTTCGTTATTTTCGCCAAATCCCAATGGTGAAATCACAGGAATAAACTGATCATCTTGCAGCGCCTTGACCACACTTGGGTCGATGGTTTCAATTTCACCCACTTGGCCAACATCATGAACTTTGCTGGGGTCGTCCTTGTCGAGCATTCGAAACTTGCGAGCACGGATCAGACCACCGTCGCGCCCAGTCAAGCCTACTGCTTTGCCGCCGGCAACATTGATCAGGCCGACAATGTCTTGTTGGACCTGGCCTGCCAAAACCCATTCGACAACTTCCATGGTTTCCGCATCGGTGACCCGCATGCCCTGAATAAATGTGCCTTTTTTCCCTATTTTGGCTAAAGCCTCATCAATCTGGGGGCCCCCGCCATGAACCACAACCGGGTTCATCCCTACCAGCTTGAGCAGCACCACATCTTCTGCAAAATCTTGCTGCAAATGAGGGTCGGTCATGGCGTTACCACCGTACTTGATGACAATAGTTTTGCCATGAAATTTTCGAATGTAGGGTAAAGCCTGAGCCAAAATTTCAGCCTTCTCGCGAGGCGCAATATTGAGCAGGTTAGACGATGAATCGCTCATGGGGTTACCTTAATAAAGCGGGGGCGATTTTGGTTTCTGGGGGCACTGCAGTGCTAGCGCGCAGCTGTGTTTCCATTTGATCCAAGTTCATGGCCCCGGGGACGCGCTTGCCATCTTCAAAAACCACCATTGGGGTACCCGTGACTTTGTACCGAGAACCTAGAGCTGCATTACGCTCTAGGGCGCCCATATCACAGGGTGCCATTGAGCGTGGAGGCACTGTGTTGTTCAACATCCAGTCTAACCACGCCTTGGTGTTGTCCTTTGCACACCAAATATTGCGGCTTTTTTCAAGCGAGTCTGGTCCCAAAATCGGATAGACAAAAGTATAAACAGTCACGTCTTTAACTTGCTGCAGGTCACGCTCAAAGCGTTTGCAATAGCCGCAATTGGGATCGGCAAAAACGGCGATCTTTCGGGCCCCAGTTCCCCGTTTCCAGATTAATGCATCTTTGAGCGGCAACGAAGAAAAATTAATTGCTGTGAGTTTGTCAATACGTGCTTGCGTAAGGTTTATTCGAGTTTTGGCATCAATCATGTGACCATCAAAAAAATAGTCACCATTTTCATCTGTGTAGTAAATATCTGCACCAACACGCAACTCATATAAGCCCATAGCTGTTTTTGTGACTTCATCAATCTTTGCGAGTTGGGGCAAGCGCTCTGAGATTGCGGCACGAATCTTAATTTCATTGGCCCACGTCGAGTGAGGGTAAAGTAGGATACAAATAAAATATGAAAGTATCAGTGCTAGTTTTCGAAGGTGTGATTTTTGACTCAACATAATTTTCCAATCGGAATCAGGGGGAAATAAAAAACCCATGATGGGTGCACTTTAAGGCATCGATAGGCTGAAAAGGCCGCATTAAAGCGCTTGTTGTGCCAACCAACTTTTGAGAACCGGAAAATGGTGGATCAGATTCAGGCCCTGATTGCGAAGTGCTTTAACCAGGGGGTGGGTGTTTGCAAATAGATGCATCAAGCTACCAGTGAGGTCGCCCATGGCTTGGGTTGGCAAAGCACGGGCGCGAACATACCTGCGCAGCAGCTTAATGTCCCCTAGGCTGCGCCAACTTTCCCGCTCTAACAGCACGCGCTGTAGAGATGCTACATCGGCCAAGCCTAGATTCAGGCCCTGGCCTGCTAAAGGATGTATGGCGTGCGCCACATCTCCGACCAACACCCAGCCTGGTCCACACCAAGGTGTCACTTTGAGACGACACAAGGGCCATGCACTTCGCTGGGAATATAGCCTCAGGGGGCCAACACCGCTGGCCAGCACAAAGGCCTCATTCAGGGCATCTTCAAAAATAGCCTCTGGCAAAGCCATCAAGGATTTTGCGCGCTCACTCGGTAAAGACCAGACCATTGCGTAAGCTGGGTCACCTTCGGGTCCTTGTGTACAAGGCAGCAGCGCCAAAACATCGGGCGAGCGAAACCATTGCCGCGCCACACCGGCATGAGGGATAATGCATGAAACCCGTGCCGCGATCGCGGTTTGCCCATAGCTTGTGCGCTCAAGCGTCATGCCAGGCAAGGCATCTCGGTGTGTTGATTGGCTTCCCTCAGAAATCGCCGTGAGCAGTGCATTGGGTGTCGGCTGGCCGGCTGTCAAGACGTGAACATTGGGGGCAAATTGGACGGCGGTCAATAAAGCGACTTCAAGTGCTGAGACATCGACGATCCAGGCCAAGGCAGCAAGGCCTTGCTGCCAGGCCGAGAATGATAGTGCAGCCTGCGCATCACCCTCAATCTGCATATCGTAAACGGGGGTGACCGCATGAGAAGGTAGTGCATCCCATACCTTGATTTGGCGCAGTAATTCAACCGAATGGGCGTTCAGCGCATAAGCTCTCACATCCTGCAATCTGGGGGGCTCGGCAGGGGCGCTGAGAGTCACACGCAGGCCTATCGAGCCGAGACTCAGGGCTAGAGTTTGGCCAATGATTCCTGCCCCATGAATGAATACGTCCGTGTCTTGCATTGCTGAGTACTTTTTTCTACCCAGGGGGGCTAGGGTGAAATATTGGTGCCATCAGCGTGCCAAAAATTGGCACCCTACAAATTCTTGTGGCGGAGAGAGCGGGATTCGAACCCGCGGGGGGCTATTAACCCCCACACGCTTTCCAGGCGTGCGACTTAAACCGCTCATCCATCTCTCCAATAGAGCAAGCTATTCTATACCCATCCAACCTCAAGATGCTGTGTTGGCAAAGAGATTGAAGGGATGAGAGCTAGGCGCAAACCACAGAGATACCCTTTGATGACACAGCATTTTCAGGCTGAATGGGTATCAATGAGAATCTTAGCCTTGGCCTCGGATCGGCCAAGAAGGTGAAGCTGACTTTTCTTAAGTGCCAGTTTACCCTTTACTTTTTAGCAGGGTCATGGCTGTTCCAATCAAAGCTGATACTTCACTCATGTTGCCTGGCACGATCATGGTGTTATTTTTCTGAGCCAACTGAGCGTAGGCTTCTACAGCCTTTTCGGCAACCTTCAAGTTGACGGCTTCTGCACCGCCCGGTTTTTGAATGGCTTGAGCAATGGTGGAGATGGCACTGGCAGTGGCATCGGCCACTGCGATGATGGCCGCAGCTTGACCTTGCGCATTGTTGATCTCGGCTTGACGGTGGCCCTCTGACCTGGCGATCGCAGCCTCTCGTTCGCCAGAGGCTATATTGATTTGCTCCTGGCGGCGGCCCTCTGAGGCTGCGATCAGCGCACGTTTTTCTCGCTCAGCTGTAATCTGGGCCTGCATGGAACGTAGGATTTCAGCCGGAGGCGTCAGGTCTTTGATTTCGTAGCGCAGTACTTTAACCCCCCAATTATTTGCCGCCTCATCCAGGGCATGGACAACGGCGCTGTTGATGGTGTCGCGCTCTTCAAAAGTTTTATCAAGTTCCATTTTCCCGATCACTGAGCGCAACAATGTTTGGGCAAGCTGAGTGATGGCAAACAAATAGTTGCTCGAGCCATAGCTTGCACGCATCGGATCAGTGATTTGAAAATAAATGATGCCGTCGACCTGTAGCTGGGTGTTGTCTCTTGTGATGCAAACTTGGCTTGGGACATCTAGCGGCACCTCTTTGAGTGAATGCTTGTAAGCCACCCGCTCAATGAAGGGGATCACAAACTTGAGGCCTGGAGTGAGGGTCCGTTCATAACGACCCAGACGCTCGACTACCCAGGCGTTTTGTTGCGGAACAATTTTGAAAGTTTGGTAGATAAAAACGATTGCAATGGTGGCGAGAACGGTGGCGATTTCCATGGGTGTTTTGTGATGTGGGAGTGGACACGGGTACTATACTCATCGGAACTGAAGATGGTGGGTTAATGAGTCATTTGGGGAATAGGGGGCAAGGCGTACATGGACGCCCCCGGTATGCCAAGCTCTCAATTCATGACGGCTCGAAGGAAAAGATTGCATCCGTACATTCGGACTTTGAATGTGGCCTTTGGGCACTGTCCCTGATGGGATTTGGGCTGCTCGGCTTTAAACTGACGATTGACCTGCCCAATGGGCACGGCACCTTGGGATCGGGCACGGTGGTGCGCACCCGTCTCCCTCGGCGTATACCCTGAAGTCCCTGCTGGTGCATCAACCCTTAAACCGTACAACGCGCCACAGTCATTCCCTCGCGATTGAGTTGTTGCCAAACCTTGTCGGCATCATAGGCCTTCAAGTTGCCTTCCCAAAAGCGCTGAATGTGTGGCGTCAGCATCAGTCGCGTTGCCTGCGCCTCGAACACAGCCCCGGGTTGCGCACCCGAGCAGCATGGCGGCGGTAAGCTGATGGGGCGATCTGCACCGCGCGGCAGACCGACTCGACCCCCTTTTGTAGACGATGTTCGTCAACAAAAGCCTTCAGCATTTCAATCGGCGGTCGAGCTCCGCCTGGGCGAAAAACGCGCTGGCCAACTTTAGGATTTCGTTGGCCTTGCGCAGCTCACGCACCTCACGTTCAAGGTCTTTGATGCGCTGAGCTTCTTGCTTGCTCAATCCCGCCATCGCGTTGACCCGTGTCCGTCTCATGTTGACGTACCCACTTATGCAGCGTCTGCGGCACGCAGCCTATCTTGTGGGCAATCGATTCAATGGCAGCCTTTAAGGCTGTCATGCCTCTCTCAGTTACAGGTAGGTTCAAGTTGGTAATTCTTGGCCTCGACTTTGGCACATTGATGCCGTTACGGGTTGGGGCGTCCATACCGTTGCCCAAGCGACTCAGGGACACAGGGACACAGCATCTTCAGTTCCGAGAGGTATAAGCAATTATTCTCGAATGCAATCGACAAAATACCCGATTTCAGCGCTGTCTTCGTTATGGATTTCCACCAGTCCGTGGACGTCAGTATCAAAACCAGGGAATAACGAATTGAACTCTCTGGTAAAGCGCAGGTAGTCAACGATTTTCTTGTTAAAGCGCTCACCTGGCACCAGCAACGGAATGCCGGGGGGGTAAGGGGTCAGCAACGAAGTGGTGATCCGCCCCTCGAGTTGATCGATAGGCACTCGCTCGGTCTTGCGGTGGGCGATGTGCGCATAGGCGTCGCTGGGCTTCATCGCGGGCTCAAGGTCTGAGAGATACATATCCGTAGTCAGGCGAGCAATATCAACCTTGGCGCACATATCATGAATGCTTTGGCACAAATCGCGCAGCCCCAAGCGCTCATAACGCGGATGCTTAGCTACAAAATCAGGCAATGCGCGCCACATGGGCTGGTTGCGGTCGTAGTCATCTTTGAATTGCTGCAGGGCTGTCAATAGAGTGTTCCAGCGGCCCTTGGTTATGCCAATCGTGAACATGATGAAGAACGAGTACAAACCTGTTTTTTCGACCACAACGCCATGTTCAGCAAGGTACTTGGTCACAATGCTGGCTGGGATTCCTGATGGGGCAAACTTACCCGACATGTCCAAGCCGGGGGTAATGATGGTGCTTTTGATGGGGTCTAAAAGGTTAAAACCATCGGCGATATTCCCGAAGCCGTGCCACTTGGCATCAGCTTGCAGCGCCCAGTCAGAACTTTTTCCAATGCCTGCTGCTGGCAACTTGTCTGGGCCCCAAACCTTAAACCACCAATCGCGCCCAAAGTCTTTCTCTACTTTGCGCATAGCACGGCGAAAATCCAGCGCCTCGAGAATGCTCTCTTCAACCAAGGCTGTACCGCCCGGTGCCTCCATCATGGCAGCGGCGACATCGCATGAGGCAATGATGGCATACTGCGGACTGGTGCTTGAATGCATCAAGTAGGCCTCATTAAATAAATGTCGATCAAGCTTTCGCGTCAAGGAGTCTTGAACTAAAACTTGCGAGGCCTGGCTGATACCAGCCAGCAACTTGTGAGTCGATTGAGTTGAAAAAACCAATTGGTTTTTGGGCAAAGGGCGATTTTTCCCCATGGCATAGTAAGGCTCATAGAAGCCATGAAATGCAGCATGAGGCAGCCACGCCTCATCAAAATGCAGGGTATCAATATAGCCATCAAGGGCATGCTTGATGGTTTCGGTGTTATAGAGCACACCGTCATAAGTGCTTTGGGTCAGGGTAAGAATCCGCGGTTGTACTTTTTTAGCGTCCACGCCCTTGAGCAAGGGGTGGACGGCAATCTTATTCTGAATTGACTGCGGTGAAAACTCACTTTGAGCAATCGGGCCGATGATGCCCAGGTGGTTGCGTGTTGGCCTCAAGAACACGGGCACCGCACCCGTCATTGTGATAGCGTGCAAAATGGATTTGTGACAGTTACGATCCACAACAACCACATCTCCTGGCGCTACTGCATGATGCCAAACCATCTTGTTGGAGGTGCTAGTGCCATTAGTCACAAAAAAACAATGATCCGCGTTGAAAATTCGTGCTGCATTGCGCTCGCTTTGCGCGATAGGGCCCGTGTGATCCAATAATTGGCCCAGCTCGTCAACTGAGTTGCACACATCAGCCCGCAGCATGTTTTCACCAAAAAACTGGTGAAACATTTGGCCGACAGGGCTTTTTAAAAAGGCGACGCCTCCTGAATGGCCTGGGCAATGCCACGAATAGGAACCGTCTTGCGCGTACTCGAGCAACGCTCGGAAAAATGGTGGGGCCAAGGAATCGAGATAACTCTTGGCCTCACGAATAATGTGACGGGCCACAAACTCGGGCGTATCTTCAAACATGTGAATAAAGCCGTGTAGCTCACGAAGAACATCATTGGGTATGTGCTGAGAGGTACGCGTCTCTCCGTACAAATAAATCGGGATATCAGCATTTTTGAATCGAATCTCCTGAATAAACTTGCGTAAATTCAAGACGGCAGGGTCCAATACGGGCCCAGAGGCTGTGAACTCTTCATCGTCAATCGACAAAATAAAAGCGCTTGCTCGGCTTTGCTGTTGTGCAAATTGACTTAAGTCTCCATAGCTGGTCGCGCCGAGCACTTCAAAACCTTCTTTTTCGATCCCATCAGCAAGCGCTCGAATGCCTAAGCCTGAGGTGTTTTCAGATCGGAAGTCCTCGTCGATAATGACGATGGGAAAGCGAAATCGCAACATGGCGGTCCTTGGCAAACAATCAAACAAGTAAGGGAATGGAACGAAAGAGGCGGAGTTTAGGCGCTGCTCATCAGTAGTTGATAATGACGCAAACCTGAAGACACCTCATGATGCACAGCAAACTTTCAGAGCATCAGCCAGGTGACTTTAAGCTGATGCACTTTGCTGCTCAGCTCATCAGGTTTTCTCGGTTCTTTAACCTAGGTGATTTAAATGGATTTATCTGCCGAAGCGTGGTGGCTCATGGCTGCTGGGATCCTGGTGGTGGCTGAGCTCACCACGGGCACATTTTATCTCTTGATGTTGGCTTTGGGACTGTTGGCTGCGTCGGTTGTTTCGTATTTGGGGGCAAGTTTGAGTTGGCAAATTGTCTCAGCAGCACTTGTCAGTACCCTTGCCACAGCCCTTTGGCACTGGTCGCGCTTTCGACACCCCCGGTCAATGCCTGTATCAAAGAACAAAGATGTTCATCTGGATATCGGCGAAGCTGTCCAAGTGCCATCCTGGAGCCCTGAGGGTACCGCCGAGGTGTTTTATCGCGGTACGCATTGGCGAGCCCGAAGGCAAACCGGAGCCCCAGAAGCATTAGGGCTTCATTGCATTGTAGCTGTCGAGGGAAGTACTTTGACATTGCTGCCCCTCAAGGATGCTACATATACCCCTCTGAACTGAAGATGCTACATCGTCAATGCGAGTGAACATCTCAGACTCATCGCTCCAAGCGACCCATCCCCTCATCAACCAGCCCTGCAATCCAAAGCCTCGAATTGTTGTTAAGCAAACAGTATCGGGTATCCCCATCGGACCTGAAGATGCCGATTCGCTGAGCCGCTTGGGAAACGGGTCTGCGGCGTTGCAAATCCTCGCCCTATCAACGGGTAGGGCTGCGGTTTTCGCCTTGCACCCCCATTCCCCAAACGGCTCAGGGACACAGCATCTTCAGTTGCGAGGGGTATGGCTCAAGGTCACAGCACGGCCAGGCCTCCCATCATCTGGCTGAATCCGCCGTCAACATAAGTGATTTCAGCTGTGATTCCGGCTGCCAAGTCAGAAAACAAAAAAGCAGCAGTATTCCCCACGTCGTCAATGGTCACATTACGGCCCAATGGCGAAGAGGCTTGTACTGCATCAAGCATTTTTCCGAAATCTTTGATCCCGGCGGCGGCAAGTGTTTTGATGGGGCCGGCCGAAATGCCGTTAACGCGAACGCCCTTGGTTCCCAAGCTGGCTGCCAAGTAGCGCACACTAGCTTCCAGAGAGGCTTTTGCCAAGCCCATCGTGTTGTAATTGGGTACGTTGCGCTGCGACCCCAGGTAAGTCAGTGTGACTAATGAGGCCCCAGGTCTTAGATGAGGTGCGGCTGCTTTGGCCATTGCGGGGAAACTATAACTAGAGATGTCGTGTGCGATGCGAAATGACTCACGGGACAGGCCCTCTAAAAAATCACCCGTAATGGCTTCGCGGGGTGCGAACCCAATTGAATGAACAAAACCATCAAATAGGGGCCACACTGTGCTGAGATCAGCAAAGAGAGTGTCAATCTGCTCGTCACTCGCAACGTCACAATCAAACATCAGCTTGGAATCAAACTCAGCAGCAAGATCGGTTACGCGATCTTTGAAGCGCGCTCCAGCGTAACTGAATGCCAATTCGGCGCCCTCTCGATGGCAGGCACGAGCGATACCGTAAGCGATCGAGCGATTGGATAAAACCCCTGTGATCAAGAGCCTTTTGCCTTTGAGAAATGCCATTTTTTAC
>JANMEO010000115.1:0-8878 GCA_031376995.1 Burkholderiales bacterium | reverse complement strand
CATAGGCACCCATGGGTGATCAACAAACACCGTAAGTCCTGGCCAGTGGTTCTTCATGCTTTTGAGCACCTTGATGGCGGGCTCAGGCACCAAGGTGTCCAGCAGCGCCGCATCCAATTTGCTAGACATTTTTTGTACCGCAAGCTGCAGTTGTGCGTGATGTTGCGCGCGCTCTCGCCGCCGAATAGCAGCGGATTTACACCGCCGCTAACACATGGCCAGCTAAATCTTGTATCAAGCGATGGCTGGAGCGACCATAGAGAAATTTATCCAGTAAAACAGTGGTCCATACCGACACGCCAAATTTGCCTCGATCGATCAACCGTGGAACAGGCTGTGCGGTAACAATGCCCGGCATGCAACCGCAGTTGCACGCAGGTTTGTAACGTCGGCGACGTATCACGCGCCGGTAAGCCTTGACTTCAATCTCCAACACTTCGCTGTCTTCTGTGCCAGGGAACTCATGCAATCCCAGTCCGCAGCTCGGGCATTTTGCAGACTCGAGCTCGATGACTTCAACCCGCTGAGCAAGCTCGGGCTGCATTGAACGCCCGCGGCTGCGGGTTCCTCTTTGATGCCCTCGAGGGCGGCGCGGAACTTTCGATTCAGGCGCGCAAGCCTGCAGCTCGCTACCACCCTGGCTGCACTCGCTCTTACGACCAAACACGCGTTTTTGAAGCTCACGTATCTTTGCTTGTGCCAACACCAGCTCTGCGCGCAGCGCTGCCTCACGTTGCGCCGCTTGCACTTTGAGCGCATGCAAATGCTGAAGATGGCGTAGCTTTTGCACGCGCTCCCGCTGCGTCGCCCTGCTATGCAAGCTCTTCCAGCCATTGGCTTGCATCAGCAGCTCAATGTACTCCTGCTTAGTCAACGTGACATATACCGTAGCAAATGGCGCCAGTGGCTTCCCCTCGCTCATCAGGGGTGCCGTCTGCATCAAGGGTGGTGCTGCGCTCATAGGGGGCGAACAGTACCAAAAAATAGTGGATGCTTTCAAGATCACCACCATTTTTAGTGGGGATTGCTAAGCATCTGACCTACGGGTTTGCCGAATGTTTACAACTCGGGGGACAAAGATCGTTACAAGGCACGACACTTGGTTGAAAACCTCTTTCAGAGGATGAAAGTCTTTCGGCGTGTGGCTACACGGTTTGAAAAACTTGACTGCATGTTTCTTGGCTTTGTACACCTCGCAGCCATCAAAAAATGGCTTCATTGAATTTCCGAACAGCCCCTAACCAAGCCCCAGGTCTGGTGTGCCATCGCCACAGATGGGCCCGGCGGAAGGAGGAAGCACCCAAACAGGCGGTTATTTTGCGCACGTTCCACAGCATTTCTGTGGGGTTCAATTTCAGCCGATACACGTGCGATTTTTACCGGTTCTTTTGGCTTCGTAGAGCGCCTGATCGGCTCGCTCGAGGGTGTCTTCGATGCGTTCATCTTGGCGATAGGTGGTGATGCCTGCAGAGAAAGTGACGAACACTTGCTTTTGCTCGTGCATAAAAAGCCCGCCGGACAATGTTCGTTGTAAGCGACTCAAAATCTGCTGCCCCTCTTCGACAGGGGTATGAGGCAATAAAACCACAAACTCTTCGCCACCATACCTTGCCACAATATCAGTGGGTCTTAAGGTCTCACTCACCACGGCCGCCAGCGATTTAAGTGCCACGTCGCCTGCGCTGTGCCCCAGTTCATCGTTAAGACGCTTGAAATTGTCAATGTCAAGCAAACCCACTGACAGCGCACTGCCATCGCGCTCAAAGCGCCCCCGCTCAACTTCAAAAGCCATGTGCAAACCGCGGCGATTGGCAATCTGGGTTAACTGATCTGTTGAAACCTCTTGAGCCAAGCGTTTGAGCTCAGATTCGAGCTCTGTCACACGGTGAGTTAACACATCGGCTTTGGAATGCTCGGTTTGTAAACGCTCTTGGGTTTGTTGAACCAACGACTGTACCGTCCGGCTTTCCTCCACCATCTCTCGCACCGCGCCAGCCAAGCTCTCTAGAGAGTCAGCCTTCTCAATGACGCCCGCATAACGGCCAACGCTTTCATGAAAGCGTCCAGTCTGGTGACCCAGTTCACTCAATTCAGACAGCATCTGTGTGATTAAACCTTTAAGAGCCTCGCGTGCTTGATCACGCTCGGCGCGAAGGCGCCCTTGGTGCTGGCGGGTATGGTGCAACAGCTCACTGACCGACTTGACACCTCGAGCCGTGAAGCCATCACTCAACAAATTGCGCATGACATCGCACTGCCCCCGCACCCAGCTGTCGTTCTCTGTCATATCGGTCAAGCTGGACGCCAACTCATGACACAACTGACCGAGTTGGCTCACGAGATGATGGCGATGTCGCACGATGCGATTGGCTTGCGAGCAAAGTGCGGTGACTTCATCCGCCAAGGGTGCTGACATCCCATCTTCTTGAACGCGCAACGTCGCCAACTGCAGGGCATTGGCCAGACGTTGATTGGCCGCCTCACTCGTGGGCAACGCTGCCTCGGCGGTTTCACACAGCGCGCGCATGGATTGGTTCCAAGCAGGGGTTACATCGCAAGGATTGTCAGCGTCTGAGTCGGGTTGCTCAAACAAGGCCAGTGAGGCGGCCATCAAAGCAGGGGCTGGAGCCGATGGATCTAGGCTGTGGGTCGGGCAGGCATCAGGCACTTCCACCAAGCCCGCAACACCCGCAACTTCTACGCCCTCGATCAACGCCTCAGAACCGACAGCTTCATGGGCTTGTGCGGCCTCAATCTTGTCGGTGTCCCAACTGACAATCAACTGGTTTAAGCGTTGCTGCAGTTTGGAGGCATCACTGCGGCTGCCAGACAAAACACGCTGCAGGCTGTCTTTTTTTCTGGCAGTGGTCCATTGTTTACCACCCCGATCGATGGCACGCACCACACGATCTATCAAGGTGGCCCAGGCGCCAGCAAAAGCATCGGACGTATTGGCCAAACGATCGGCGGCATCCCAGCGCCCCTCTTGCGCTGCTTTAGAAAGCTCGGCGACCACGCCCTCATTTGAGCCCCCCCAAAGCCGTGAAGCCAAGCGCTCGAGCAAGTGATGGGCACGCTCAGGAATCGCTGATGGCGCCAACTCGCCAGCCTCTTGACGATAAGCGCGCGCATAGTTGTCAGGCGTTGGCTCCAGCTTCTCGTGAGCCAATCGCATCAAAGTAGCTTTGGCAAGCCGAGCCGAAATCGCTTCCACCGGCTCGGGCTTTGCCCCTGTTGCCATTAACAAAGACGTCGTGGCAGAGGCTGTGCCTACAGGCTTAGTGGCAACCGTCGCATGGGGCCCTCCTCGTGCAGCAGGTTGGTCTGATTGGGTGGCGCCTGGCTTGTCTCCCGATTTGAGGGCTGGATTGGTGATGGGACTGCTGCGCTTTGTTGCCATGAAGCCGTCCTCAACCCGCTGGATAAGAGCGATGGCCTGGCAACGTGGCTGCCAAGACAAAGTCATTAGTGCTCGAACCAGCAACCCCAATCCAGGGCGCCTTCTTGGGAAGAATTGTCTGCTGCAACCAACGCTCAATGTCATCAGGGGGGTGCGCATGACTGAACAAAAACCCCTGCATGATCATGCAACCCATGCGGTTGAGCGCCTCCATTTGCTGCAAGTTTTCGACGCCCTCTGCCACGACCCTCAAGCCTAAAGAGCGCGCCACGGCAATGATGGCCGTCACCACGGCCGCGCTTTGTGGCATCAGGCCTAAATCACGCACAAAGCTACGGTCAATCTTGACCTCGCTGATTGGCAATGTGGTCAGGTACGCCAAAGATGAATATCCGGTGCCAAAATCATCGATCGAAATGGCCACGCCTAGCTGATTCAAGCGGTTGAGCGTCGGAATGACATTTTGAAGGTCACGCATCAGGCCGGTCTCTGTGATCTCGAGCTCGATGGCACTGTTGGGTATACCGCACATCGTCACGGCAGCCTTGATATGGTCCACCAAGTCAGAGCGTTCAAACATGCGGTTGGGCAGGTTGACAGCAATCGAGTCACTGAAGCCAAAATTATCTTGCCAGATGCGGGCCTGCCGAGCCGCCTCTCGAATAGCCCACTCACTCATCGGAACAATCAGGCCCGTTTCTTCAGCCAGCGGGATGAAATCAATCGGCAACATCAATAAATTGCCTCGTTGCCAACGCATCAGCGCCTCAGCCCCCACCATCTTTGCAGACCGCACATCGACTTTGGGTTGGTAGTGCAAGACCAGTTCATTGCGTTCAATGGCTTTGTGTAAGGCACTCTCTAATTCGAGTTTTTCTCGGCCCTTGCCACCCAAAGCCGGGCGGTACACGCTGGCCGCGTTGCGGCCTTGTGCCTTGACTGCATACATGGCAATGTCAGAGTTGCGCATCAAGTCAGCCACGGACAGTCCATCACGAGGGTAGAGTGCAATACCAACGCTGGCGGTCACAAAACATTCTTGGGCACCCACCAAAATCGGCTCACGCATTAAATCCAAAATACGCTTGGCAACACGTTCGGCGTCGCGTTCGTCGATCACTTCGGGCAGCAAAGCCACAAACTCATCGCCCCCAAGTCGGCCAACCGCTTCAAGCATGCGATGTGATCGCGCCCCTCCAGAACCCTCTATGACATTGTCGACCATCTGGTCAGAGTGCCTGACGCATGAGCGCAATCGATTGGATACCTCCATCAACAACTCGTCGCCAGCCGCATGCCCCAAGGTATCGTTGATGATTTTGAAACGATCAAGATCGATCAACAGCAATCCCACTTGATGATTCAGGCGCCTCGCATGCTCGATGGCACGTTCTGCACGCCAGATCAATTGACGCCGGTTGGGCAAGCCAGTCAGCGCATCAAAATTAGCCAAGTGACGAATTTTATCTTCGGCCATCCGACGATCTGTCACGTCTTGAATAATGCCGGTATATCCAATCAAACTCCCCTGCTCATTGAAAGACGGCTCGGCTTCGACATGAATCACACGATGTAGCCGTCCATCAGCCAGACTGACTGAGATATCCGTGGTCAACACCGTGCTGTGGTGCAGAACATCATGCAAAACCGCCAAAAACTCACTGCGGCTGTGATCGGTGAGCAAGCGCAGAAAACGCCGAAACGACATGGCGTCAGAAGCCACGCCAAACACACGCAAGGCCTCCACGGACAACGCCAAACCCTCATCACGCCACCAATCAAAACTGCCCATGCGCGCCAAATCATGAGCTCGAGCAAGTTTGGCCTTGCTTTTTTCAAGTTCTAGTCGGGTTCGACTAGAACGCAACAAGTGTCTCAAACGCCCTGACAACAGGCTCCATTGATGAGATTTGACAAAAAAATCAGTAGCCCCCACTTCATACGCGCGGTTGATTGAGGCCTCATCGTCCAAACCCGTGAGCATCAGCACCGGCAAAGCTTCAAAACCAGGCAAATTTCGAACCGCGCGGCAGGTCTCAAAACCATCCAGGCCTGGCATCAATGCGTCCAGCACAACCACATCGGGCACCCAGCCAATCAATATTTCGATGGCACGCTCACCGCTGTTGGCCTCGGTGATCTCAAAACCGCGAGCTTTCAACGCCACTGAAGTCAGCAACAAGTTGACTTCATCGTCATCGACCAGCAGCACACGTGTTTTGAACGCAGCCGTCTCGTCGCACAGTTTCTCGTCGGCATTCATGTTTGACTTTCTAGCAAGGCTTGCAAGGCTTGAGCGACCAAGGCGATCTCTCGGCACAACCCTTCTATGCGATGCTTTAGATTGTCAACCTTATCGATTCGAATGAGGCTTTCAAGTTCGGCACAACGCTGCGACAGTTGGTTTGCCCCCACGTTGGCAGAAGACGACTTTAATGTGTGAACCACGTGCCTCACACTCTGCAGATCCTCAACTTGCAAGGCGGCCTGCAATTGCGCAACCCCATGCGCTAAAGACACTTGATAGGCGCCAATCACTCGTTTAACAAGTTGGTTGCCGCCAAGAGGGTCCAGTGCTCGCAGTCGGCTTAATGCCGTCATATCAAGTTGACGGGTTGACTCACCCAGCACGTCATCAAGTCCAGGCGCCGCATTCGTCAGATCGCCATGCTTGTCCGAAGGATGCTGGGTTGGCATATCAATTGACTGTTGTTGACGAAACAATTTCAGGCCAGTGGCATCAAAGCCGAGCATTTCGAAACGGACTTTGAAAACACCCAATTAAAAGGCACAGTGATTGCATCCGTGGCTGGTTTCATCCCACAGGGTTGGCCTTTACCCCTCGGAACTGAACATGCCGTGTCCCTGGGCCGCTTGGACAATGAGTCTGCAGCGTTGCAAATGCTCGAAATACCAAATGGTATTGCTTTGCTTTACGCCTTGCATCTTCATTCTCAAAACAACCCATCGACCCAGCATCTTCAGCTCCGACGGGTATAGCGCCAGTGTTCATCTTGGCGCAAAAAGACTTCGACAACATTGGCACTATTTGAGCTTAAATTGGGCTCGACCATGACAGTGATTTTTTTCAAAAAAAGTGCAAATTTACTGCTTGTCACCAAAATTTTTAAATTTGAATGTATTTTGGCAGCCTGGCTGTGCAAAAGCCCCATTCCAGTTGCAACTTAAACCGATTGCACGCGTCTGCACTGCTAGCATGTAACATGCATCATGGTCGCAATCTTCATCTGTCTTGCTTCAGCCTGACAGCGCATAAACCCCGATTTTTGGCCCATTTTCATGAGTGATGCCCTCAGTGCCTTGCGTTGGGTCGTGATCTTTTTATTTTTTTGGGCTCTTGGGGCCAGTGCTTGTTGTTTTTTGGCGCATAGGCGTCGGCAATGGTATGAGGGACAACTCAAAGCACTGAAAAAACAACATCTGGGTCTGATACACCTGCTAGACAGTTGGTACTGGCAAACAGACAGGCAACATCGCCTGACCGCATGCATCCCCCCGCGAGGCTATTCAGCGAAGGCCCTCATGCCAGCTGGGCTGTTGTGGAATTGGCTTCGAGACCCACAAAACCCACAGCGCCCATCGCTCCAACTTCAAGCTGAGCAACACCAAGATCTGGTGGACGTTATCGTACAGGCTTTGGGCACCCACCCCCCCAGTGCAATGATGACCTTGCGCGCATCAGCGCTACAAAATCAGCATGGCGAGTTCGAAGGTTATGTCGGTATCCTGCGGCCGCTGACGAACAGCGTCCAGACGAACACCCTGCAGGCGCAAGCTGAACAAGCCTCGTTCAGCGATATGGTGTCGCATGATCTGAGAGCGCCCATTCGAGTGGTGGAAGGGTTTGCCCGTATTTTGAAAGAAGACTACGGGAGAGTGCTTGACAGAATTGGCAATGACCACCTGGGCCGAATTTTAAGTGCAGCGACTCGCATGAACCGAATGATTGACTCACTATTGAACTTATCGCAGTTATCTTGCGCGCCCTTGCAAAATGAAACCGTTAATCTCTCAAACATCGGCATTGTCGTGATTGACGAATTGCGTCGCCAATCAAGCGACAGAGAGGTCGAAGTCAGTATTGAGCCCGACATGATGGTGCAGGGCGATCCTGTTTTGCTGCACATCGCCCTTGAAAATTTGCTGGGCAACGCCTGGAAGTACACCAGCAAAACTCCCCATGCGATGATCTCGTTCAGCCATGCACCTCAAAGTCTCAATTTTCTTATCCGCGACAATGGCGCAGGCTTTGACATGAGATTTATTGACCGTTTGTTTGGCGTCTTTCAGCGCTTGCACGGCGGCAATGATTTTCAAGGTAATGGGGTTGGCTTGGCATCTGTACGCCGAATCATTCGCCGCCATGGCGGCGATATCTGGGCGCGCGGAATCGTCAACCAGGGTGCTGAGTTTTATTTTTCACTGCCCACGCTGCCAAGCCCCCAATGCCAATCCTCTGTCGCCAAGTCTGAACGCGAACATCAACCCATTTGCTCTCTCCATGTTGACTAAACTCTCCCCCGGCCTGTTGACCCAAGGCATTCAAACACCACTGTCTTTGGGTCTATTTAAATTGATTGCATTGGACATGGATTCGACGCTCATCAACATTGAGTGTGTCGACGAAATCGCTGCTATTGCGGGGCGTAAAGCTGAAGTTGCCGCCATCACTGAAGCTGCCATGAATGGCGAAATTACTGATTACAAAGAGAGTTTGCGCCAACGGGTTGCTCTATTGCGTGACGTTCCTGAAACCGCCTTGGACGAGGTCTACACGCAACGATTGCAACTCAATCCGGGCGCTGAACGTCTGATTCATGCCTGTCATCAGGCCGGATTGAAAACATTGCTTGTCTCAGGCGGCTTCACGTTTTTTACAGATCGAATCAAAGCACGGCTGGCGCTAAACTTCTCCCGCAGCAACCAGCTCGAGGTTGTGGACGGGCGACTCACGGGCCGGTTGATGCACCAAGCCTGGGGCGACATTTGCGACGGCGATGAAAAAAAACGAATGCTCCTCAGCACCTGTGAGCAACTCGATATTGAGCCCGCGCTGTCTATTGCCGTAGGCGACGGAGCCAATGATTTACCAATGATGGGTGTGGCTGGACTGGCCGTGGCTTATCATGCAAAACCCCTTGTTCGCCTGGGTGCGCATGTCGCTATTGATACCGGGGGCTTAGATCGTTTGCTAGAGGTATTGTCAGCGACGCAACAGCCAGTGCAAAATAGTCCTATACCCCTCGGAACTGAAGATGTTGTGTTGGCAAAGGGAGTGAAGAGATGAGGCACAAGGCACAAACCACAGCGATATCTTTTGGTATCGCTGTGGTTTGCAACGCTGCAGATCGCCCTACACTCCCTTTGACGACACAGCATCTTCAGATCCGAGGGGTATAGACCTACCGATGTCTCGCTCATGGCTTCACACTCACCAGGGGCGGGTGGGGGGGGGGG
>JANMEO010000113.1:0-13544 GCA_031376995.1 Burkholderiales bacterium | reverse complement strand
CACCACATGCTGACTCAAGTTGATGAGCTTGATGTTGCCGGCATCTCAGGCGTGGAGTGGGATGCCGTGGAGCTACCCAGCCAATTCATGGAAAACTTCTGCTGGGTCTGGGAAGTTGTCAGCCAAATCAGCAACCATGTTGAATCTGGCGAGTCGCTGCCACGAGCGCTGTTTGACAAAATGCTCGCCGCCAAAAACTTTCAAAGTGGCCTGCAAACCCTGCGCCAAGTCGAATTTTCATTGTTTGACATGAAACTGCACGCTCAACCTGAAAGTGCGACTGGCATCAATGCGTTGCTGCAGGAGGTTCGCAGAGAAGTTGCGGTGCTTCATCCACCGATATTTAACCGGTTTCAGCACAGTTTTTCACACATTTTTGCTGGCGGCTATTCAGCGGGTTATTACAGTTACAAGTGGGCAGAGGTGTTGAGTGCAGACGCTTGGAGTGCTTTTGAAGAAGCTGACACCCCTTCTAAACCCATAGATGTCGCCACCGGTCGTCGTTACCGCCAAGCCATTTTGGAGGTTGGTGGCAGCAGGCCAGCCCTGGAAAGCTTTAAAGCCTTTCGTGGTCGTGAGCCTCAGATCGATGCGCTGCTTCGACACCAAGGCATGACAGCGTGAGATTGTGCTCTGATTAGGCGTGCCATCTCGTCAGAACCAGAGTAAATTTGTCTTCACTGCAACAGTTCAGGTCTCCCATGATTGGACGCCGATTTTTTAAACTATCAAGCCTTGCCGATCCTACTCAGTTTCTTTCACTGGGTTTTCTGTTCATGGCCCTGCTGGTTTGTACCGACGGGCAGGCCATGTACAAAGTGGTTGGACCCGATGGGCAAATCAGTTACACAGACCGCCCCCCGGTGCCAACAGTCGACAAGGTGGTGCCCCTGCCCCCCCTGACGAGCTCTGGCATTGGCACCCCCTTGGCCAACCTGCCGATAGCCGTTCGTGATGCTGCCAACCGGTACCCGGTGGTTCTGTACACAGCCCTTGACTGCACAGCCTGCGATAAAGGGCGCACCCTACTCATGCAACGCGGCATACCCTTTGCTGAGCGCCAAATCATCAGTGCCAAAGACAACGAGTCTTTTCAAAAAAAGACTGGCGGGCGAGAGACGCCTGTACTGATGATTGGCACTCAGGTCAGTCGGGGCTATGACCCCGACCTTTGGGGCCAATACTTGAGTGCGGCAGGCTACCCCATCACTTCACAGTTACCACGTAGCTTTGTTTTCAGTCTGCCCCAACCACTGACCGACCCCCCAGAGCTGTCGTCGGATAAAACCAAGCCCACTGTGACCACCGCCAAACCGCCCCCACCACCCAGCTCACCAAGTGGCATTCAATTTTAAGCGAGAGTTGCCACACGGCCGCTGGGATCGCCTCAATCTACTGATTTTTTTTAACATGTTGCACATGCAATCGGCGAGTCAAGCACAGCATCTTCAGTTCAAAGGGGTATGAGCGTCATTTTCAGAGCTAAGCGGTTGCCGCATCAGCTCAAGCCCAAAAAATCAGCCTTTTCCAGCTCAACCCCGTTGTGTCGCAAGATGGCATAAGCAGTGGTGACGTGGAAGAAGAAGTTGGGCAATACGAATTGCTGTAAATAGGCCTCACCTTTAAACTGCAAAGCATCTCGACCTCGCATAGGCACCTGGATATCGCGCTCTTCAGAGCCCACCACTTTGACCGCAGGGACTGACTGGATATAGTCCAGGGTGCGTTGAATACGGGCCTTCAATTCAGCAATGCTGGCTTCAGAATCATCCATTTTGGGAGCTTCTTCGAATGCCAAACGTGCAATACCAAACTTCGCAGAGTCACAAGCAATCTGTACCTGACGAGTGAAAGGCAACATGTCGGGTGCCAAGCGTGCGCCAAGCAACACTTGAACATCGAATTTTTTAATCTGCGCAAAGGCTTGGGCCTTGTCCAGCCAAGTTGTTAAGTTGTTTAACATCGTCACAAACAAGGGCAGACTCGCCGAATACATGGAGATTGTCATAGATGGTCCCAACTGTTGAAAGAGGCCATACTACCTGCCATTGCTGACGCCACACTTCAAGATAAGCGTACACCGTGAACATCATCATCCTCGACGATTACCAAGATGCTGTACGCAAGCTTCATTGTGCCGACAAGCTTGTGGGGTTCAATGCCAAGGTATTCACCAACACGGTCAAGGGCAATGGTCAGCTCTCCATCCGTTTGCGTGATGCCGATGTGCTTGTGCTTATCCGTGAGCGCACTCATTTTCCGCGGCAACTGCTTGAAAAGTTAACCAGACTCAAGCTGATTGTCCAAACGGGTTGCATCGGGCCGCATGTGGATGTTGACGCCTGTACCCGTTTAGGGATTGCCGTTGCCCAGGGGGCTGAATCTGCCGTGGCACCGGCCGAGTTGACTTGGGCCTTGATCATGGCCGCGATGCGCAGGCTGCCTCAATATATCGGCAACCTCAAGCATGGCGCTTGGCAGCAATCAGGACTCAAGGCGGCTTCTATGCCGACCAATTTTTCGCTGGGCTCGATGCTCAAGGGCAAAACCTTGGGTATCTGGGGTTACGGCAGCATTGGTCAACTGGTCGCGAACTATGGCAAGGCATTTGGCATGCACGTCACAATATGGGGCAGCCATTCAACGCTCGAGAGTGCCCGTGAAGACGGTTTTATGGTGGCTCCGAGCTGCGAGGAATTTTTTGAAATTTGTGACGTTTTATCAATGCATCTCAAGCTATCTCCCAGCACTCATGGCATCGTCAAACAAGAGCACTTGGCACGCATGAAACAGACTGCGCTGTTGGTGAATACCTCGAGGGCAGAGTTGATCACTGAAGGGGCATTGGTCACCGCACTGAATCGTGGCAGGCCTGGAATGGCAGCGGTCGATGTGTTCGAAAGCGAGCCCATTTTGCAAGGCCACCCACTGCTGCGACTAGAAAACGCAGTGTGCACGCCGCACCTTGGCTACGTTGAACAAGAGAGCTACGAGTGCCACTTCAATGAGGCATTTGACAACATCATCAATTTTTTCAAAGGCACGCCCAGCAACATCGTCAATCCCGACGCCTTACGCTTTGCTTAGTGTTGGGTACGGGTATACCCCTCAGAACCGAAGATGCCGGATCTCTGAGCCGTTTTAAAAACGGATCTGCGGCGTTGGAAATGCTCGCGATACCAAATGGTATAGCTGTGCTTTACGCTTTGCATCTCCATTCTCAAAATGACCCATCAACCCAGCATCTTCAGTTCCGAGGGGTATATATTCAAGTCACCCTCTCGTGTTAAAGCTGGCCTGCCGCCACCCACGTAGCCCCAACTTGCGAGCCTCTTCAAGCAGCAGCACCGACGAGGCAACGCCTGCGGCAATAACCCAGTCTGCCCATGCCATGCCCGTGGTGCCAAAGAGGCGCGTCGCGGGCCCCCAATGGGTCGCCAGCATCTGCAGCAACAGCGCTGCGCCCAATGACACCCACAGCATGCGGTTGCTGAAGAATTGCGCGTTGAAGGCCGATCCGCTCTCATTGCGCGCATTGAACACGTTGAACAGCTGGAACAGCACGAAGGTCGTGAAGGCCATGGTCAGCGCCCGATCCTGCGGCCCGGTCTGCAGCCCGTGGTGCAGCACGCCCAGGGTACCGATCATCATCGTGGTGCCGTAGACAAAAACACGCCCAACTCGCTTGAGCGGCAGCACTGGCTCGCCCCGTGGCCGGGGAGCCTCGTCCATGATCCCGGGGCGTGCGGCGTCAAGCGCGAGCGACACGGCCGGCGGCCCGTCCATGATGATGGCGACCCACAAGATCTGCAACGCCGTGAACGGTTCGGGAAGGCCCAGCAGTGGCGCAGTGAAGACCGTCAGGATCGCGCCAATCGTCGTCGACAGCTGGAAGCGCACGAACTTCAGGATGTTGTCGTACAGCGTGCGACCGTGGCGCACCGCAGTAACGATGGTCGCAAAGTTGTCGTCTGTCAGTACCATGGTCGCGGCTTCCTTGGCCACCATGGTGCCGGCCACGCCCATGGCAACACCGATGTCGGCCTGCTTCAAGGCGGGCGCGTCGTTGACACCGTCGCCGGTCATCGCCACGACGTGGCCTTTGGCCTGGAGAGCGCGCACGATGGCCACCTTGTTGCCCGGCGACACCCGGGCAAAGACGGCCACATCGTCAACGGCGTCTGCAAGCTGCCGCGCATCCATGCGGTCGAGGTCGGCGCCCGACGCGGTTCGGCCTACGAGCCCCAGAGCTCCAGCGATCGCGGTTGCCGTGGTCTGGTGATCGCCTGTGATCATCTTGACGGCGATGCCGGCGTGCTGGCATTCGGCAATGGCTTGCCTGGCTTGGGCACGTGGCGGGTCCATCAGGCCGACCAGACCTACGAAACACAACTCGCAGACCGAGGTTGACAGATCGCCAGTCGCGTCAAAACTGCCTGCAGCTAGCGTGCGGGTGGCAACTAACAGGCCGCGCAGCCCGCGCTCGCCGAGCGCCCGGTAGTCAGCTTCGATCTGCAGTCGGCGCGGCGCGTCGAGCGGCTGCGGCGACTGGGCCGCGCGCCAGGTCGAACAACGGGCCAGCAGCACGTCAGGCGCGCCCTTGACGAACACCTGAATCTGCCCGCCATCGCCATGAAAGGTCGCCATGTACTTGTGAGCCGAGTCGAAGGGCAATTCAGCCATGCGCGGCAAGGCGCGCGCGACCTCTTCACGCACCACGCCGCCCTTGGCGGCCAGCACCAGCAGCGCAGCCTCCATCGGGTCGCCGATGACCTTGTTGTCCTCGATTCGACTGTCATTGCAGGCCACCAAAGGTTGCAGCAACGCGATCAGCTTGGCCGCAGCCAGAGGTTGGGCTGATGCTGCGCCTGCTTCGGTGATCGAACCCTTCGGGTCGTAGCCCTCACCCGACACCTCGAACATCCGGCCCTGGTAGATGAAGGTCGTCGCCGTCATTTGGTTGAGTGTCAGCGTGCCCGTCTTGTCAGAACAGATGACAGTGGTACAACCTAGGGTCTCGACACTGGCAAGGCGCTTGACGATCGCGTGTTGGCGGGCCATTTTGTGCATGCCCAGCGCCAGTGTGACCGTGACCACGACCGGCAGACCCTCGGGCATCGCCGCCACGGCCAGGGCGATGGCGTCCAGCAAGATGTGCGGGAGGTCTTTGCCACGCAGGAACTGCATCAGCGACAGCAACGCTACCAGCGTTAATGCAATGGTGCCGAGGCGCTTGGCGAGCTGATTGAGCTGAACTTGCAAAGGGGTTGGCACCTCAATGGTGGCCGCCAGCTCGCGCGACAGCTTGCCCATCTCGGTGTGCGAACCGGTGGCAGTCACAAGCACTTCAGCGCGCCCCCGAGTTAGTAGCGTGTTCATGTAGGCCATATTGCTGCGGTCGCCGAGCGGCGCGTCTTCAACCGCAAGGGGGTCACACTGTTTGGCTGCAGGTTGAGACTCGCCCGTCAATGCAGATTCATCGATCTCCAGGGCTGCAGCCACGATCAGCCGACCATCGGCGGACACCCTGTCGCCTGCTTCGAGTAGCAGGATGTCGCCGGGCACGACCGCTTGGGCGTCGATCTTCTGGCTGCGGCCATCGCGCCGCACGGTCGCGTTGGCCGACAGCATGGACTTCAGTGCGTCCAGGCTGCGTTCTGCGCGGTACTCCTGGTAGAAGCCGACCAGCGCGTTGATGATAACGACGGCCAGAATCACCGACGCATCCTTGACGCTGCCGACCCATGCCGCCAGCAGCGCTGCACCCAGCAGGATGACGATCATCACGCTCTTGAACTGCGCCAGCAGCACCCTCCAGGGTGAGCGCGGGGGCGTGACGGGCAATGCGTTCGAGCCCCACTTTGCCAGGCGCTCAGCGCTTTGTTGATGGCCCAGGCCAACATCCGCGCGCACGTCCAATGCCGACGCGACGGCGTCTGTGTTGGCGGTGTGCGCCGCTGTGGGCAGTTGGGCGGTTGTCACGGCGTGCGCTTTTGATGCGCCAGCATGGCCTTGCCATTTGCCTTGGTCTGTGTCACAACGCACCAAGCCAGCGAGGATTGACCGCTGTTGTGCGGGCAAGCCTGCACCTCATTCCTGCCGCCGACGCTTTGCGCATTGGAGAGATCCGCGACCCTGCGCACAGAATCAGCCCGGGATCGGTCGCAACGTTCCTTAGCGAGGGTTGTCAAAAAAGACATAGGTTGAATAGTCATTGACCTCAAAGTAGACCCGCTTTTCAGGCTGATCAATCATGAAGTTTTGGTTTTCATCCAGCACGCCATAACCAAAACGATACGCCCTGGGTTGACCATCGGTGGTGCCCAGCGCCGTAGACAGCTTGTCGACCTTCAAAAACCGCTTGATGAGCTTCTCGCCGGCGTAGATCTCTAAAACACCGTCGGTGCCGGTCCAGTTTTGAATGTCACGCTTGACCTGGTTTTGCTGCTCTTGGGTACACCCAGTGAGCAGCCCGCCGGCCAACATGAGACTGAGGATGAGGGTATTGGATTTGTACATGGCAAAGTCTTTCATCAACACGGTTTCAGATCTGAGGCTGCTCGGCGCTGCCTCAGGGTTTCGTATAAACACACGGCGCTGGTGACAGAGACGTTCAGACTTTCAACAGCACCGCACATGGGCAATCGAACAAGCCGGTCACACCCTTTACGGGTTAGCTGTCTCATGCCCTTGTCTTCAGAGCCCAAGACCCAAGCGACAGGCCCGCTCAAATCAATATCGTAAATGGTGTCTGATGCATCATCAGTCGTGCCAATGATTTGGATGTCACGCTCTTTGAGCTCTTTCAAGGTTCGGGCTAAATTCGTTACCATGAAATAAGGCACCGTCTCGGCCGCACCACTGGCCACCTTGGACACTGTGGCGCTCAAGCCCGCAGCATGGTCTTTGGGGGCAATCACGGCTTGCGCTCCAACGCCATCAGCCACGCGCAAGCAAGCGCCCAGATTGTGGGGGTCGGTCACGCCATCTAACACCAATAACATCAACTCATGAGCGTTGAAAGTGTCAAGGGTGTCATCGAGTGAATGGCTGAGTTGCAACGCTTGAACGCGGGCCACCACACCTTGATGACGGGGGCTGGCGCACAGGCCCTGCAGGCGCTCACTGTCACTTTCAATCACGCGCACAGCCGCTGACTCTGCACGTGCCAGCAAATCACGCATGCGCTGATCGCGCCGCCCCCGTTCCACATGCACCTCAAGCACCGACCCAGGCGCAGACTTTAAACGCACCATGATGGCGTGAAATCCAAATAAAACTTGGCTTGGGGTAGATAACTTATTCATGAAAACGATCAACGTCAGTTGGGTTGAAATGCTCACCGGATCAAGGCCACCACTGACATAAGTGCCGCCATGAAAACCACCTGGTGAAGCATGTAAAAACTCAGGCTCCAGCGGCCCAGCAAGGCCACGATATCCCAAAGAGGCCGACCCAGCGCCGGCAGCGGACCGTACAGGCTTGCGGCACGGTTGTGCAAGAGATATTTGCCAAGTGCCACCCCCCACAGCATCACACCCAACCAGGGGAACAAGGGGACAAAGTCTTGTGTGGGAGGACGAAAGGTGACAAAACCCAACCACCCTGTCCAGCGAGAATCAAAAAATGGATGCCCAAGCCCAAGGCCCATGATCACCACGGCCATACCGCAGACCCCCACCCCGAGCGCGCAAACTTGAAGGCAACATACCAGCCGAGCCACCACAAGCATCAGTGCCACCGCATGCAATATCCCAAAGCTGATGTAACTGTCCGGAAACTGAACCCATGAGACGGCACTAACCACCAAGGCGCAAGCCATGATCTGGCCCCAGCGCCGCCAAAATTGGGATTGATGCTGACCCTGGTGAACAGCCAAAACCTGACTCATGCCCGCACAAATTAGGAACAGGCTCACGATCACCACACGCTGGTAAGTCCAGATGGGATCTGTATAAAAATTGGCTTTCAAAAAACCAAAGAGCTTGAGGTCAAAGCAAAAGTGAAATCCCGCCATCCATAACAGTGCGAGCCCTCGAAGGGCATCAAGGCGCTCAGCACGCCGGCCAAATAGAAAGATAGGTGAGTTCACTGGTGCAGAAGTGCCGATTTAATTCGTTCAAAAACCTCTTGCCAGTTGTCAAGCTCGATCTGGCGAAACAACCTTGCACTAGGGTACCAAGGAGAATCTTCACGCCCCATGAGCCAACGCCAATCGGGAGTATGCGGCAGGGCCACCCACACCGGCTTGCCCAAAGCCCCAGCCAGATGACCCACAACGCTGTCGCAGGTGATGACGAGATCTAAGTGAGTAATCAATGCAGCCGTGTGTTCAAAGCTTTGCCCGTCGGTTTCAAGGTCGCCTGGCTCTAAGGCGCCCCATGCCTGGGGCGCTCGCTCGCCAAATTGAAGGTTAACCAGTGTGGTGCCAGGCAGATCGGCAAGCACGGCAAAGCAAGCCATGGGAATTGAGCGATGACAGTCTTGAGGGTAGCCAGGGCTGCCCCTCCAAACGATACCGATTCGAAACCCGCTGCATGCCGCCAATTTTGTTCGCCACAGGGCGACAAGCTTGGTATCAGCTCGCAGATAGGGCATCTCGCGAGGGATGCTGGCCGTATCGAAGACGCCCAGTAGGCCGGGCAAGCTCGCTACGGGAATATAGGCATCACAAGGTGGTAAAGCCTCAAAGCGCGGCACTGCCGAGTGGACGCCGTGGGCCCGGGCGAGCAAGGTCACAAGCTTGGCTTGACACTCGACAATCACGCGCAGGCCAGCGCGTTGCAACGGCAAAGCGAAGCGCACAAATTGGAGGGTGTCGCCGAAACCTTGTTCGGCGCGCAAGAGGAGCGCGAGCCCAGGCTGCAGCTTGCCGTTCCATCTGGGGATAGGGACAGCAGGTCGGGTCGTGTGCGCAAGGTGCCAGCGCCACTCGTACTCTGGCCAGCCCCCTTGCCAATCCCCGAGCAGTAGACGCAGTTGAGCGCGATTCGAGTGAGCACCAGCAAAATCAGGCACGAGCTCTAAAGCGCGATCAAAGTGCTTCATCGCACCTTCAAAATGGCCTTGAAGCTGAAGTGCCAGCCCAAGATTGTTATGCGCCTCGGGATAATCTGGGCACTGAGCAAGGGCCTCTTGATAACTCGCTTGGGCGAGTGCTTGACAGCCCTGCGCTGCCAAAGCAAGGCCGCGATTGAGCCATGCCGATGGCCAACCAGGAGCCAACTTCAGCGCACAGTCAAAACAAGCCACAGCTTGCAAATGACGGCCCTGCGCGTACATGGCGTTGCCCAGGTTAAAGTGCGCTTCAGCGTAGCTGGGATCAAGGTGGAGGGCTTGCTGATAGGCTGCGCTTGCAAGTTCAAATTGGCCCTGCTCTGCCAGCGCAACTGCCAAGTTGTTATGGGCACGCGAGGACGCAGGGTTGAGCTGGATGGCCTGCTCATAAGCTGCAGCGGCCTCGGCAAAGCGCCCCAACTGCATCAGAGCGTTACCGGCTGCCAGTAGGGTGCCAGAGTCCTGTGCCGGGGGCGTCATGTTGGATGAGGTCCGCTCAAACCCTCTTGAAGGGCCAGGTTTTCCGTCAAACTGAGCGCCTGGGTCGCACTCGATCTGATCACGGGAAATCGCGGCAGCCCTGCCAAAATTCGCCGACCGTAACCCGTGTTCACCAAGCGGATATCGCACACGGTGATCACTGCCCTGTCAGTGACCGTGCGAACACCCCGGCCGGCCCATTGTGCCAACTTCATGGCGGCTCGAGGGACTGAGATTTCGGTAAAAGGATCACGCCCTTGGGTGGCCAGCCACTCAGAAAGCGACTCTTCTACGGGGGAGATGGGAGGGGTGAAAGGCAACCGATCAATGATCACATGCTCACACAACGGACCCGGCAAATCGATACCCTCGCCAAACGACTGCAGCCCAAAAATGATGCTGCGCTTTCCACTGGCAACCCGATGTCCATGTTCTTTCAATAATTCATTGCGAGCTCGATCACCCTGCACCTGCACGTCTTTGACAAGATCCTTGGGCAAGGCCTCATAGCAAGCACGCATTTGCCTTTTAGAGGTGAACAAAACAAGTTGTCCGTACTGATGCTCTTGCAGCAAGCCGGGTAAGGTTTCGCACAGTTCGGCGCAAAAATGAGCGCTCTTTGGCGAGTTCATCATGGGCGCTATGCGCAGCTCACCCTGAGTTTCATAATTAAATGGAGAGGCAACCATCAAAGCCCGGCGTTGCGGAAATCGGTTCATGCCGCTGAGGCGATCAAAAAACTCAAAACTGCCACAGGCCGTCAGTGTGGCCGAAGTACATACGGCGGCACTGACCTGCCGCCAAAGCTCTTGCGCCAATATTTTGGCTGCGGTCATGGGGCTGGTGCAAAGCCACGCATCTGCGGCGACCGGGTGATGGTCGCCCTCTTGGGGCGCCGCAAATTCAAGCCATTTGGCACACGGTACGACATCCTGAGTCATCCAAGCGGTGATGATTTTTTGTAAGGTGACCAGTCGTGAATGGCAAACGCCCAGCTCCACACTCGCTCTGGATTTCTCTTCGCGTTGCGAGCTCGAAAACTCCTCGCCATCGCTTTGTTCTAACGCTTGGACCAAACGGGCCACCACGGCGGCAATCACGCACAGCCTCAAGCTCAAGGGCTCGCACTCAGCGATCACGGGCTCTGGAACCCGCCCGTGAGGAAACCGGTGAATAGCCTGCTTAGCATTGACCCATTGCGCTTGGGCGCAATAGCGGCCTAGCACCCCTAAACGTTCGGCGCAGTCACTGAGGGCCTGACCAAAAGCAACGAGGTCAGGACGGTGAGCCACTGGCATCTCTTGCGCTTGCCGAGTGACAAGGCTGCGCAAGCTTGCCAAAAGCGTGATGCTGGCGCCCAGGCGCGCACGCAACGAAAACTGTTCGGTCGCAATCCCTGGTAATTGATGCGCTTCATCAAACACAAACAACGTGGCACCAGGGTCAATCAAATGACCTTCTGTTTGCAGGGTAGCGAGTATCAGTGCGTGATTAGTGATCTGAATGGTGGCGCTGCTGGCTTGCCGACGGGCACGAAAAAAAGCACATGATTTGAAATGCAGACATTGGCTTCCATTGCACGCGTTGGCATTGGCTCTGACAATTCGCCAGTCTTGAGGATTGGGGGGCTCAAGCAAATTGTCGAGGTCACCATCCCATTGGCCTTTATGCAGTTTTTGGGCCGCTGCTTTAAACCAACGCATTGCTTGGCCGGGATCGCGCAAGGGATTTTTGTTTGAAGCTTGAAAGTCAGTGAAGCCGCCCGAGTAGGCTTCGTCCCAAAGGCTATTTTGACCTTCATCTGCCTCATCATTGAGGGCTTGCAAAAGGCGACTCTCACAAACATAGCGGCCGCGTCCCTTGAGCATTTCAAAGCGCAGGTCAGGAATCAACGCTGCCAGCTTAGGCAAGTCCTTGTAAAAAAGCTGCTCTTGCAACGCCACGGTGGCGGTAGAGACAATCACGGTTTTTTGCAGCAGCTCAGCTGCCACGATCGCAGCCAAGCAATAAGCCACAGTCTTCCCCGTTCCTGTGCCAGCTTCCAGCTGAGCGAGATTGTCTCCCTGTCGCTTTAATTCTTGAGGGGGTTTGGCACTGAGCAATGTCAGGAGTGCGGTTTGCATCATTTGATACTGACCCGGGCGCGCAATGAAGCCTGGCCAGGTCTTGGCCACTTCGCCGTACAAAAACTCTAGGCGCTCGCGCGCCTTGCGCAAAAGCTTTTCGTCGATACCCTGGGTTTGGGAGTGAGCAAGGCTGTGGCCTGGTGGCTGTGGTGTTGAAACCGCTTCGGTTAGGGTAGCGCCCAAACGCGCGCTCACATTCGTCCCCCAAAGGCCGATGAGGTTTTCATGGGCTGCCCCTGCGGCGTTGTCAGGTGATGGGCAAACACATGCTCAAAAAATCTTGCTACGGTACGGTTCTTCATTCTCACTCGCTCAATCCCAAACGCCCTACTCACCCAAAATCTTCAGTTCTGAGGGGTGTTTATCACAACCTCAATGCAAGCTCATTTTTGATGATCTCTGGTCAAAACGAAGCGGCTTCAAGTTCGGAGTCAGGACGCAAGGACAAGCTGTCATTTTTGCCTCTGGCGGGCAGCAATGTTCTTTGGCGCGGTTGATCAAATTTAACCGCTATATCCAAAATTGCTTCCACGGTAAAGGCCTCATCAGCCTGGCGCAAAGAAGGCTTCAATTCTCGAGCCAAAGCAGCAGCTTTAGCTCTCAACGTCAGCTCACATTGAGGCTGTTGAATAGCGGCTCGTGCGGCCAACGCAAATTGGTCGCAAACAGATGCGACGGGTTGTTCATATACGTCGCCGCTTGGAGGTTGCTTGTCATCCCGAATGTTTGCAGCGATCAAGGTCCGGGCTCGCTTGAGCGTAGAGGCATGAGGCGTCTGGCGGGCTTCATCGAATCGATCATGAAGTGATGGCCCTTGTATGCCTTTGATAGAGTGAATGATCGTGGGATCTGCCGAGACGTCTTTGATAAACCGGTTGTCCTGTGGCTCCATCACAGGCCCCTCGCTCCACACATCAATAATGGCAGTCGGTACTACACCATCAGCCGCTGCTACCCCATGAACCATCACCCAGGTATGGTCACGATCCTTGCGATAGACCGTGTCAAGCCGCTCGCCAACATCTAAGCGCCCTGCATGGACATGCGCCGCGACATTGGCAAATTCACCACAGTTGCCGCTCCCTAAATGCGCGCTCAGTGCCGCATCCTGCATTTGGACTTTATCGGGATTATGACCCAATGAGGACTGGCTGCTCACAATATCCCGCAGTGCCCGCAGGCGATAGAAGCCTTGATTTTGAGTAGCGTTCAAGTCACTTTTGACATTGCCACGACCATAAGCCATCAAAGCCAAAACATCCTTCTTTGTCTCATTGGCCCGTATCAGCAAGTCTTTGACATGAGGCTGTACAGGTCGACCGGTCTCTTGGCGAGCCAGCAGGTACGCCGCCAACTCCAGGTCTGAGGATTCAAGCGGGCTTGTCCGAGGTACTGGGCTTGGGCTGCGGGCATCTTGCGGGCTGCCAACCCACAAGGCATTGACTCGATGGGCGGGGGGGGGGCGCGACACGCTGGGGGACGGTGACCTTGAACGCTTCATGGGGAGCTTGCTGCGCGAGTGAGTGTTCGCTCGGGTTTTTGGCCCAGAATGGAAATCAGTGCTGAGCGGCCACTCTGGCACTGACGCTGCTTGCGTGATGAGTCGATGTGGGATTGCTATGGGCAGCCCAACTCAATGGTTGCAGGGATGCACTTTAACTCTGAAAAAGCCAGTTCCGCCACCAAGCCGGATAATTCTGGGGTAATCCCCACCCTCTGTCAAAGCCAAGCCAGTCAATCGTCGAGTCGCCCAAGGGAGCTGCCCCCTCAGGCTCTCACAGATCCGTACGTGAACCTCTCGATTCATACGGCTCTTCTTGCCGACCGTTCTCCAAAACAGAAATCCCAGTGCGCGAAGAGCTGAGGAAGACTTTCCCGACA
>JANMEO010000010.1:0-2087 GCA_031376995.1 Burkholderiales bacterium | reverse complement strand
TGCTGTTCGCAAGGTCTGAAAATTGTCGTTGATTCGGGAGAATAGCGAGGGTCGAATCTTGGGGATGGTTACTTTGAAAAAGTCCTGGATTGAGTCCTTGAACTGGCTCGCAGACTTGAAAAATACGTTGTTGCGCGCATGCTCGTTCATCACTTTCCACAGCCGCTCTATCGGGTTTAAATTTGGGCTGTATGGGGGCAAGTACTGCAACTCAATGCCTCGCGAAATCGCACCATCTTTGAGCACTTGACTATTGTGATGCCCGGATTGATCCAGCACCACATGAATCTTTGGGGCCTGTGGATAAGCAGCTTTAAGCGCATCGAAAAACGTTAGCACAGTTTGTGAGTTTACGGTCTCAGCAAACTCGCTAAACACATTCATGCTCTTGAGTTCAATGGCGCCCACCCCATTGACTCGAGTTCGTGGTGCTGTTTGCTCTATGGGCTTATCAACACCATTTTTGATCCAGCCACAACTCACTTTGGTAGCCATCGTCGGATGCACTGCATCCATGAAAAGAATCGGCTCTTCAATGGGCGTTTCATCTACAAGCTGCAGGTATTCTCCGATGAATTCCTCTTGCTTTTGTGCGTCAGCTTTGGCGGGAACGAGCTTGGGCTCTTTGTAGCTAGTGCCTGACCGAAAAGCCTGAAAGTGAGGCGCAGCAAGGGTTTCAAGGCATTTTAGGCAAGCGAAGATTTCAGGGGTGAGTGGGGATTAGCCCTGCAAAGGGGTCCTACGCACGACCGAAAGGCTCGTTCAGCAGCAATCTTCGTTGATGAAAAGTGGCTTGTGAGTCTTAGAATTCCGCCGACTTCATTCTGCTGACCTCCATATGCGACAAGTGATCAACCCCAAACGTTCGCTCGACGAAGTGGATATTGGCGCGATCTACCTGGACCCCAAATCGCGTGACGACATCCCGTAGATCCTGCGCGGGCTGCAGCACATCTACATAGAGCCAGCGCTGCGAGAACGAGTTTTCGTCATCCTGCGTGAGTTGATACCGCAGCGCGTCAAGGGCGAGGGCCGAGCTGATGCGGGCATGGGCAGGCCGGGGATGGAGCAGTGGTCAATATTAGTGCTGGGCATGCTCAGGCTTGGCTTGAACACGAACTACGACCGCATCCAGGAGTTGGCCAATCAGCACATTACCTTGCGCCAGATGTTGGGTCACCCTGACTCGTCAGACAAGACGCAGTACAAGCTACAAACGATCAAGGACAACCTACAGCTGTTCACGCCAGAGATCCTGGATCGGATCAATAAAAAAGTGATGGCTGCCGGGCATGTGGTGGTAAAAAAAAGCCACTGGAAGGCCTCGCGGCACGCTGTGACTCCTTCGTTGTAGAGACCAATGTGCACTATCCCACCGATATTAATTTGTTGTGGGATGCAACCCGCAAGACCATCGAGATCTCCGCTGAGCGGTGTCATTCGCATGGCCTGAGCGACTGGCGGCAAAGTGCCTACAACCTGCGTCAATTCAAGAAGCAATTTCGGCACACGCAAAGGCTCAAGCACTCGACGTCGAAGGATGAGCAAAAGCGCCAAGTCAAACAAGAAGCAGTTCGACAAGCGCACCGCTCTTTTTTGGAGCAAGCGCAGGACCTCCTGAGGCGTGCGCAAGACACCAGAGCCCGCCTCAAAGAGCTTGTGCCGACGCAGGCTGTCTTGAATGAACTCGACACGTTCATTCAGCACGCGCAGAGGCAGAGTGCGCAGATTGATCAACGGATCTTGCAAGGCCAAAGCATTGCTCACGAGGAAAAGGTCTTCTCCTTGTTTCAGCCACACACCGAATGGATCAACAAAGGCAAGGCTGGCGTGCCAGTGGAGTTGGGGCTGCGGGTCTGCGTGGTGGAAGACCAGTACCGCTTCATCCTGCACCATGTGGTGATGCACAAGACCACTGATGACGTGATCGCCGTGCCCATTGTTGAGCAAACTCAGAAGCGCTTTGGCGTGCTGGACTCCATCAGCATGGACAAGGGATTCAACAGCACGGCCAATCAAGACGGCCTCAAAGAGATTGTCAAAGTCGTCGTGCTGACCCGTAAAGTGAGGCTCACATCGCAGGATCG
>JANMEO010000253.1:0-26236 GCA_031376995.1 Burkholderiales bacterium | reverse complement strand
CATGTTCGAGCGTCGTTTGGCTGCCATGGAGGGGGCACAAGCGTGCATTGGCACGGCCAGTGGCAAGGCGGCCATTTTGCTTACTGCGATGGCCTTGCTCAAGGCCGGTGATCATGTCTTGTGTTCACAGAGCGTTTTTGGCTCCACGATGGTCTTGTTCAGTCGTGAGCTGGTCAAGTTTGGCATTCAGACCACTTTTGTCTCGCAAACCGATCCACAGGCGTGGTCGGCAGCTTTGACGCCTTCCACCCGACTGCTGTTTGCCGAATCCCCCACCAATCCGCTGACTCAAGTGTGCGACATCCGTGCGCTCGCTGATATTGCTCACCAAGCAGGCGCTTTGTTGGCAGTGGATAATTGCTTTTGCTCACCCGCGTTGCAGCGACCCATTGCGTTGGGCGCGGATCTGGTCATCCATTCAGGCACTAAATACCTGGATGGCCAAGGGCGTGTGGTGGCTGGTGCCGTGTGTGGTCTTGCCGCTTTGATACGCGATCAGTTTTTACCCGTACTGCGCACATCAGGCATGTCGTTGTCCCCGTTCAATGCATGGGTGGTGCTCAAGGGCCTAGAGACCCTGAGTATTCGCATGCAGGCCCAAAGCCAGCGGGCCTTGGCTTTGGCCCAATGGTTGCAAAAGCAGCCTCAGGTGGCGCGTGTTTTTTATCCTGGTTTGCCAGAGCATCCACAATATGCTTTGGCCATGGCTCAGCAGTCGGGGCTGGGTGGGGCTGTTTTATCATTCGAAGTCCGCTCCCCCGTTGACCCTCTCGCTTCGCGTGATGCTGCTTTTCACGTCATTGACCAGACTCGCATATGCTCCATCACAGCCAATCTTGGTGATACCAAAACCACCATCACTCACCCTGCCAGCACCTCACATGGTCGTTTGACTGAGGCGCAGCGAGAAGCCGCTGGTATTTCACAGGGCTTGATTCGGGTCGCGATGGGTCTAGAGCACGTGCCTGATATACAAGCCGATTTGCAACGTGGGCTAGGCGGCTTGCTGATGGGCTTTTGATCTGAGGTGAGGCGCAGGGTCGTTTTCAGCGGGCCATTGAGGTCTGAGCAAGGCGTGGATTGCAAAGCCTGCCGCTTCACCTGCGTCTTCAGCGCCTGTGGTTTGGCCCACGATGGTGCGCAGATTGCCTCGGGACGTGCCACGTCCCTGGTATTACAGCGCCCACTTTAAACGGCGGATCCCAGCGATGGGGGGCCTAATCGATGGTGATCCCCCCTGCTGCGTCGATTCATTTTTACCCACGGCCGCCACTTCAAAGGGTGACGGTCTAACGTCATTGATACCCATGAATCCCAATGCCCTGATTGAACTTGCCACAGAGTTGCTTCATCAAGTGATGCAATTTGACACACCGGCTGACCGCGTGGTCTCTGACTTTTTCCGTACCCATCGCAAGCTTGGGCCACGCGAGCGCCACACCTTGGCTGAAACCACCTATGGTGTGATTCGTCGCCGTTTCTTGTTTCAGCATTTGGCCCAGTCGGGTCGCGGTGAGCAAACCAGACGCCTGGTGCTTTTGGGTTGGCAGGGAAATGCTGGTTTTTTGAAGGCAGCCTTGTCTGAAGATGAGCACACTTGGCTGACTAAAGTGCAGCAAATAGATTTGCAAACCCTGCCTGAGAAACTGCAGCACAACTTGCCTGAGTGGTTGGCTGATCTCTTGAAGGCTCAGTTGGGTGAAAGCTTTTGGCCGCTGGTGCACTCTCTTCAAGAGCCCGCTTCACTGGATGTTCGGGTCAATGTGGTGAAATGCAAGCGTGATGAGGCCGTGGCGTCGTTAAATGCGGGTCAGCTGCCATGCGTGGCGACTCTTTATTCACCCTGGGGGGTCCGTTTTCAGGGCAAGCCCGGCATCAACAAACATGCGCTGTTTGAAGCTGGTGCGCTGGAAGTGCAAGACGAAGGCAGTCAGATTTTGGCTATTTTGACCGATGCCAAGAGAGGTGAGATGGTGGTTGATTTTTGTGCCGGAGCCGGTGGCAAGACCTTGGCGTTGGGCGCTGCCATGCGCAATACTGGGCGCTTGTATGCGTTTGATACTTCGGGGCATCGATTGGCTGCGCTCAAACCACGGTTGGCGCGCAGCGGTTTGTCCAATGTGTACCCCGCTCAAATCGCTCATGAGCGTGATGACCGAATTAAGCGCTTGTCTGGCAAAGTGGATCGTGTCCTGGTTGATGCGCCGTGCTCTGGCTTGGGTACTTTGCGCCGCAACCCGGACATGAAGTGGCGGCAGTCGCCCTCCAGCGTGCAAGAGCTTGCTGCCAAACAGGCTGCCATTTTGAACAGTGCCGCTCGGTTGCTCAAGCCGGGTGGGCGACTGGTTTACGCCACCTGTAGTTTGCTGGCCGCTGAAAATGAAGGCGTCGCCTTGGCATTTTCGAAGGCCCAAGAAGGAACGTTTCGGGTTCTGCCTGCGCTGCAGGCCTTAACGCAGGCGCATGTCAGTGAGGCCCAGACGCTGGTGGATGGCGATTTTTTGCGTCTGTGGCCGCATCAACACCAGACCGATGGCTTTTTCGCTGCAATTTGGGAGCGTTGTTGAGGGCTTGCGTTGGTTTTTAGTCTGTTGTCTTTAAGCCGTTGTCTTTAAGTCGTTGCCTTTGAGTCAATGGATACGGCATCCCAAGACCTACAATGGCGCTATTGATGGGGCGTTAATCACAAGTTCTTTCTCCCACAAACAACTATTTTTTTCACTGAAGGCCCTGTATGGACAGTTTTTTTTGGGTGCTCGATCGTCTTTTGGATTTTCTTTCAAACGGCTTGACCGGTGCGACGTGGTGGCAGGTGTTGATTTTTACTTTGTTGGTCACGCACATCACGATTGCCTCTGTGACGATCTTTTTGCATCGCTGTCAAGCCCACAAGTCTCTTGATCTGCATCCTGCCGCTGCTCACTTTTTCAGGTTTTGGCTTTGGTTGACCACTGGCATGGTGACCCGTGAGTGGGTTGCCATTCATCGCAAGCACCATGCCAAGTGCGAGACCGAGGAGGATCCTCACAGTCCCGTGACGCGAGGTATCAAAACCGTCTTTTGGCAAGGTAGCGAGTTGTACCGGGCCGAAGCCAAAAATCTCGAGACCCTCCAGAAATACGGTCATCAGACACCGGATGACTGGCTAGAGCGCAACTTGTACGATCGTTTTTCGTGGCAAGGTGTAGGCCTCATGCTCATTCTTAACGTCATGATGTTTGGTGTGATTGGTTTGACCGTTTGGGCCATTCAAATGGCTTGGATTCCGCTGACGGCAGCGGGTGTGATCAACGGCTTTGGTCACTGGTGGGGCTACCGCAATTTTGAGGCCGCAGATGCATCGACCAATGTGTCGCCATGGGGCATTTTGATTGGCGGCGAAGAGCTTCACAACAACCACCACACGTACCCCACTTCGGCCAAACTGTCAGTCAAGCCTTACGAGTTCGATATTGGCTGGCTCTACATCAGTTTGCTGCAGGCGGTAGGCTTGGCCAAGGTGCGCAAGACTCCACCATTGATGAAATTGGGTTTGGTCAAGCCTGTGGTCGATAGTCAAACCTTGGAGGCTATCATCGCCCACCGCTATGAAGTGATGGCCAAATATGCCGCTAACCTGCGTGAAGCTTGTTGGGTCGAGGTCCAGCGTTTGAGGCTCGACAGCGCCAGCAATGGCCATCTTTTGGTTCAAATGAGGGTGGCGCAGCGTTGGTTGCACCGCGATGAAGACAAAATCCCGTTTGATGTTAAACCTGTCTTGCAATCTGCTTTGCAGCACAGTCCTGCCCTTGCCAAGCTGGTTGCGATGAGAGAAGAGTTGCGTTTGCTATGGACTCGAACCAATGTGTCGGCAGAGCAGTTGGTTGTTGATTTGCAGGCCTGGTGTCGCAAAGCTGAGGAGAGTGGCATCGTCGCTCTTCAAGAGTTTTCGCTCAAACTTAAAGCGGTCCGGCTTTAAGGCTTCATGGCTAGGCAACAAAAATCAGACAACAAAAAACCCGCTCTTGAAGCGGGTTTTTTGTGTGCAATTTGTGGGATTTTTGGTTTGAGCCTTACTTGAGTTTGGTCTCTTTGTACATGACATGCTTGCGAGCTTTGGGATCAAATTTCATGATCTCAAGCTTTTCAGGCTTGGTTTTTTTATTTTTGTCAGTGGTGTAAAAGTGTCCAGTGCCCGCTGAAGACTCTAGTTTAATTTTTTCGCGTCCGCCTTTTGCCATGATCTAGATCCTTGAAGGTTGGTTCAGAGTTGGCCACGGGCGCGCAAGTCGGCAACGACTTGATCAACCCCGACTTTGTCAATCAGGCGGAGAGCGGCATTGGAGATGCGCAGACGAACCCAGCGGTTTTCAGTTTCGACCCAGAAACGACGGTAGTGCAGATTGGGTAAAAAACGGCGCTTGGTTTTGTTGTTGGCGTGGGATACATTGTTCCCAACCATCGGGCGCTTGCCCGTGACTTGACAGACGCGTGCCATGACGCTTCTCCGATATTGAATAAAGTTTGAGAGCAAGGAATACCTGCTTCAAATCACCGAGCATGCCAGCGATTTAAGCGAAAGCAAGAACCTCAGAATTTCGCAAAGACTCTGATTATAAGCCGTTTTTGTCGTGTATAGCCATCCAACCTGAAGATGCTGTGTCCCTGTGTCCCTGAGCCGTTTGGCCAATGAGTTTGCGGCGTTGCAAATGCTCGCATACCCATTCAACCTAGAAACGGCAGTTGACCGCCTTCTTCCGCAAGCAACCCCTGATAAATGCTGGCAATTTGACCCACTACGACCATCACCATGTGGGTGAGAGCGCTATGCACCCACATCGCAGACCACTCGGGCGCGTTCAACTGCCATTTCTAGGTTCAATGAATCGACTATTGCTCTAGAAAACGCTGGGCATCAAGGGCGGCCATGCAGCCCGTGCCTGCGCTGGTGATCGCTTGACGGTAGACATGGTCTTGTACGTCTCCGGCAGCAAAGACGCCTGGGACGCTGGTGACGGTGGCCATGCCGTTGAGACCGCTTTGGGTGATGATGTAGCCGTCTTTCATGGCCAGTTGGCCTTCAAAGATTTTGGTGTTGGGCTGATGACCGATCGCCACAAAGCAGCCATTGACTCTGAGCTCGGTCTTCAGCCCAGACTGGGTGTTTTGGATGCGCACCCCTGTGACTCCACTGGTGTCGCCCAAGACTTCGTCCAGAGTGTTCCAGAGGTGGAGTTTGATTTTTCCGACTTTGACCTTGGCTTGAAGTTTGTCAATCAGGATCGCCTCAGCTTTGAACTTGTCGCGACGGTGAATGAGGTTGACTTCGCTGGCAATGTTTGACAAGTAAAGGCTCTCTTCAACTGCTGTATTGCCGCCGCCAATCACGCAGACAGGCTGATCGCGGTAAAAAAAGCCGTCACAGGTTGCACAGCCGCTGACGCCACGCCCCATGAATGCTTGCTCAGAAGGTAAGCCCAAATACTTGGCTGAGGCTCCGGTGGCGATGATCAGCGCATCGCAGGTGTACTCGCTGGAACCTGCGCGAAGGGTGAAGGGCCGCTTGGAGAAATCAACCTCATGGACATGGTCAAAAATAATTTCCGTATGGAAGCGCTTAGCGTGTTCTGCAAAGCGCTGCATGAGGTCTGGGCCCATCACACCGTGGGCATCGGCTGGCCAGTTGTCGACGTCTGTGGTGGTCATTAACTGACCGCCTTGGTCCATGCCGGTCAAAAGCACAGGATGGAGGTTGGCGCGGGCTGCATAGACCGCAGCCGTATAGCCGGCTGGGCCGGAACCTAGGATCAAAACCTGAGCATGTCGAGTGGTGGTTGTCATGGCATGTGATGAATTGAGAGCTCACTGAACTCGGGAGGATTTTCAAAGAAGACGGCCTTTTGTGGCTCATCAAGAGTTCTTATTGTGCCAACAGCTAGTGAGAATAGTTTCACAGGTTGCTCACCTCCGGTGGCAGTAACTGGCTGGGCCGTGTGGTTTGCACGCTTACTTAAATCATTGGAAAGGGATTGTTCATGGCCATGTTGTCCAACCTGGATCTGATCCGTCGTGTACCGCTGTTTTCGATGTTGACCATTGACCAGGCACAAGGTGTTGCAGACAGCGTTGTTAAGCGTCGCTTTCGACGCGGCGAGATTATTGTGGAGCATGGCCGCAAGTCGAATGCGCTTTTTATTTTGCTCACTGGCCGAGCCCGGGTATTGACGGCAGACTCCAGAGGGCGAGAGGTCATTTTGGCAGTGTTGCAGTCTGGCGACTATGTGGGTGAAATGAGTTTGATCGATAACGAGCCTCATTCGGCGACCGTGCGTGCAGAAGTTCAGACCGATATGCTGATCTTGGGGCGGGCGGAGTTTACGCGGTGCCTACCTGACAACTCGAGCTTGTCTTACGCCATTTTGCGCGGCTTGGTTCAGCGCTTGCGCAGTGCTGACCGTCAGATTGAGTCATTGGCACTGTTGGATGTCTATGGTCGTGTGGCTCGCACCTTGCTTGATATGGCTGAAGATGACGGAGAAACTAAAATTATTCGCAGCAAAGTGTCTCGCCAGGATTTGGCCAAAGTGGTCGGAGCCTCCAGAGAAATGGTGAGCCGCGTTATGAAAGACTTGGAGCAGCGCGGAATGGTTGAAACCCAAGAAAATGGCTCTGTCATCATCAAGGAGCGATTGACCTGATGGCAGGCTCACCGCCCAAACGACTCATGAACACAACATCTTCATATCCGACGGGTATACGGTACAGGCCCTAATTAGCAGATCTGAATTTTGGGGTCTGAAGGGGCCTTGGTTATTTTGGTTGGCATGCGTGCCCCCGTGTATCGCCCAGGTCCCAAGCTGAGGTTGTTGTTTCAGTCATTCATCCGCCACAATGTGACTCATGACCTTTCCACTCGGATCGATGCGCTCTGAAGTCCCGGCACTTGTGCGGGGAAAGCAATCTCAAGCTTGCGCTGATCCTGCGACGTCTGCCTCACCCCATTCATCTTGGTTGGCTGGTATTCGTACGCAAGCCTTGGTGTTTATTGCGGGTGCATTGTTGTTGTTGGGCTTGCTGGCCTTGTTCAGTTATCACCCCTCAGATTCTGCATTTTCAACCCGCGGTCATGACCCCCAAGTGCACAACTTGGTCGGTTCAATCGGTGCTTGGGCTTCGGATCTGAGCTTTTTTCTTTTCGGGTACTCTGCTTGGTGGTTGATGCTGGTGGGGCTGCGTGCCTGGCTGGGGAAAGTGGCCAGTATTTTGCGGGGTGATGATTGGCCCGTTGAACAAAGTCGACAAATCCCAAGCTGGATATTCTGGATAGGGCTGTTGTCCTTGTTGTGCGCCAGTTGTGCGTTGGAGTGGACCAGGCTGTACCAGTGGGAGGGCCGGGTACCTGGGGCCCATGCCGGTGGCGTCTTGGGTTATACCTTGGGGTCGCTCAGTCAGCATTGGCTAGGTTTCTCGGGTTCAGGTGTTTTTTGGATCTCGATCCTGGTACTTGGATTTGCACTGTCGTTTCGGTTTTCTTGGCTGCACTTGGCAGAGCGCATTGGCGCTGCGCTTGAGTCTGTCGGCCAACGCCGGATGGCGCTGCGTGAGCGCGCCGAAGACAAGCGTGTGGGTCAAAAAGCACTGCGTGAGCGTGAGCATGAGCATGAGCATGAGCATGAACAAGTCATTGAACAGCGCACACCCGCCGTGGTGCCCAAACCCAAGGCGTTAGCGCCTCCATTGCTTGAAGTCCCCACGAGTGAACGAGTTGCCAAGGAAAAACAACAATCGTTGTTCACTGACCTCATTGAAACCAAGCTTCCTCAAGTGGAGTTGCTCGATGCAGCACCACGAACGCGTGCGGAGTCGGTGACGCCTGAAACTCTCGAAATGACTTCACGCTTGATTGAGAAAAAGCTCAAAGACTTCGGTGTTGAAGTGAGGGTGGTTACGGCTTCACCAGGGCCCGTGATCACTCGTTATGAGATCGAGCCTGCCACAGGGGTCAAAGGCTCCCAGGTGGTGAACTTGGCTAAGGATTTGGCGCGGAGTTTGAGCCTGGTGAGTATTCGTGTTGTCGAGACCATTCCGGGGCGCACCACGATGGCTTTGGAGTTGCCCAACCCAAAACGCCAGACCATTTTATTGACTGAAATTTTGGGGTCAGGGGTGTACAACGATGCGGCCTCGATGTTGACCATGGGTTTGGGCAAAGACATCGTTGGCAACCCTGTGGTGGCTGATTTGGCCAAAATGCCACACTGCTTGGTGGCTGGGACCACCGGGTCAGGCAAGTCGGTGGGTATCAACGCCATGATTTTGTCGTTGCTGTACAAGGCCGAGGCGCGAGATGTGCGCTTGATATTGATCGATCCGAAGATGCTCGAAATGAGCGTTTACGAGGGGATACCGCATTTGCTGTGTCCGGTGGTGACTGACATGAAGCAAGCGGCCAATGCCCTAAACTGGGGTGTGGGCGAGATGGAGCGCCGCTACAAGCTGATGAGCAAATTGGGGGTGCGAAACCTCTCGGGTTATAACAAAAAGTTGACTGACGCTGCAGAGCGTGGCGAGACCCTTGCCAACCCTTTCAGTCTGACACCCGAAGCGCCTGAGCCTTTGGACCGATTGCCCTTTGTTGTGATCGTGATCGATGAGCTGGCTGATTTAATGATGGTGGTGGGCAAGAAAATTGAAGAGCTGATTGCTCGGTTGGCTCAAAAAGCCCGCGCAGCTGGGATTCATTTAATTTTGGCGACACAGCGACCCAGTGTTGACGTGATTACAGGATTGATCAAGGCCAACATACCGACCCGATTAAGTTTTCAAGTCAGCAGCAAGATTGACAGCCGAACCATCCTCGATCAAATGGGGGCTGAAGCGCTGCTGGGCATGGGCGACATGCTTTATATGCCTTCAGGTACGGGGCTGCCTGTGCGTGTCCACGGCGCTTTTGTGAGTGATGAAGAGGTTCATCGCGTTGTCAACTATTTGAAAAGTCAAGGTCAGCCCAACTACATCGAAGGCCTCCTCGAGGGTGGCACGCTGGAGGACGGTTCGGATGAGGCGAGCCTCTTGGGGGCTGCTGGCGCTGAGGGCAGTGAGACCGATCCCATGTACGATCAGGCTGTGGCCGTTGTGTTGCAACATCGACGGGCATCTATTTCACTGGTGCAACGCCATTTGCGCATTGGATACAACCGGGCGGCCCGTTTGCTTGAACAAATGGAAAAATCAGGACTCGTCTCTAGTATGGCTACCAACGGAAACCGGGACATCATGGTTCCAGTTCATGCAGAATGAAATTATTTTTAAATGTAATAATTGGGTTGGCTATTTTCACTTGGGGTCCCAGCGCTGTCGCTGTTAGTGGGGGGGCTGATGGGGTGGCTGGTTTGCGGGCTTTTGTGGCCGAGGTCAAATCGGGTCGTGCCCTTTTCAGCCAGACGGTGACTTCGAGGGACGGGGCCAAAAAAAAATATTCGAGTGGCTATTTTGAATTTTCTCGTCCGAATCGCTTTCGCTTTGTTTATGAGAAGCCGTTTGAGCAAGAGCTGGTGGGAGATGGCCACAAGGTTTGGATGTTTGATCCTGATCTCAATCAGGCCAGTTCCCGGCCTCTCTCGCAAGCCTTGGGTGCCACGCCGGCAGCCCTTTTGTCTGGCGACGGGCTGGATAAGGATTTTGAGCTCATTGCTGCACCAGACCAAGAGGGTTTGATTTGGGCCTTGGCGACGCCAAAGCTCAAAGAGGGTGGCTTTCAATCTCTGAGGGTCGGTTTTCGTGGCAAAGAGCTGGCTGCCCTTGAAATCATAGACAGTTTTGGGCAACGCTCAGAATTGAGGTTTTCTGGTTGGACGCTTGCTGTCGTGTGGCCTGCTGCCCACTTTGATTTTGTGGTGCCAGCTGGCACCGATGTGCTGACTCATTGAGCCCCATCTTTTCAAGGCCCGATTGGGCAGTGATCATACGGCCCAGCTACACCACCCTGCAGGAGCTGACCAGCGAAACAATGTCGACCGAACGTCGGTGCTTGGGCGGCCCCTGGCGGCGGAAGTTCTCGACAACACGGCCAAAGCCGCCTTGGCCCAGCTTCTTGTCCGTGATGACGCCCTGTCTCACCTCACGGTTCTCAGGAAAGATCTGAAGAATTTCGGTTGGCGCCAGATGCGCCGCGAACGTGAGAAGCGCGTCTTGCGCTGCAGGCCGATGGCGACGTGATAGACCGACATTTGTGGCTTGACACGACACTAGGGCGAGGCCAATCTCTTGGAGTCGCTGACAAGCTCATCCAGCTCAAAACCGTACTTTTCTTTCGCAAGGGTGTATACCGACTGGGTTGCTTCGCGAAAACGTTGCTGGTTGGAAAGGTGAATGATTGCTCCTCGCTCTTTCATGGCGGCGAGCAGTCGACGCTCGTTGTCGCGCACTAACTCCCTTGAAAACTTGGAGACCTCTTTGGCCGCAAGCAAAAAAGCCTTTTTGTCTGGGTTACTGAGGCTTTGCCAGAGTTGTTCAGAAATTACAAATGGCAGCGGACTGTAAACATGCTGGGTCAGTGACAGATTCGGCGCAACCTCGTAAAGACGCAAAGAAAAAATTGTATCCAGTGGATTTTCTTGTCCATCGACCCTGCCCTGCTGTAATGCCAGGTAAACCTCAGTGATTGGAATCACTACCGGCTCATAGCCTATCGAGTTAATAATCCAACGAAGCATTTCATTGTTAAATATTCTAATATTCTTACCCTTCGCATCGTCTGGCGTCAGCAACGGGGATTTGGTCGTAAAATTACGAAACCCAGCCTCCCAGACTGATAGCACCCGCAGCCCCTTTGCAGGAAGCACACTGAATTGCTTTGCAATCCATGGAGACTGATCGTAAAGTCGCCAACCATGTTCATAGTCGGTGACGAGATAAGGCAAACTAGTCAAGTTGAGGTTTGGAGACTGGGAAGCCAAAGTTCCCGTGGCGCTGACTGTAAACTCCAGTTGCCCTTTTGAAAGCTGTGCAAGACTGTCTTGATCATTGCCCAGTTGGCCAGAGTGAAAAACCAGCACCCTGTAACGGCCTTGGGTATAATCTGATATCTTTTTTGCAAAAAACTCGGCGGAAATATGTCGACTTCCAGATGGGGTGTCTGTATGATTAAATTTAAGAACCCTGGTCTGACTGAAAACGGCTTGACTCAGTACAATCAATAAAATCCAAAGAAGCAAAAATCTAATGGTTATCATTTTCACCCCGATGGCATTATTTTGGTCAATTGTATATTAATGCTTGGCGCAAATTATATCCAGGCATGAGGTACATTTATTTCATGGTAATTTTGTTTATTGACGCAGCTTGCCATCTTCAGAAATAATAGAAAGCTCAACAAATTTTGACCCATCATGTTTCACAGGAGAAAAATCGATATAAAAGCCGCCAAAATCCACTCGCTGCATTGTTTCAAGTGAGCTTGTAAGCTGTTGAGGCTTGAACCCTTTGTCTGATCGGTTCATGGCTTCAATCACCGTTCTCATGGCAATGTATCCCTCAAGTGAAGAGAAGTTGGCTCGCTGAGGAGAAATATTAAGTGATACCATTTTATTTCGCAAGCGCATGGCCACAATGCTTGATTTTTGCGGATTCGGGACTGACTGAGCAATCGCAACCCCGCTGGCAATTTTAGGGCCTAACTGGGTTGTCAAAACGCTGGCCTCAACTGTCGAGGTGGCGATAATAAAAGCAGGATGCATTTTCTCTCTTAAGCCTTTCACCAAGGCTGCAGCTGCATTGGTATTGGAGAAAATCAAAATTGCTTGCGGTCCTGCTTTAATGAGATCTTTCACCGCAGTGCTGAAATCAAGATTGCTTGGGTTATGCTTCATCGACTTTAGTATGCTAATATTTTCCTTCTTAAATAGCCCTTCGGCATAGGTGAAGGTATCACTACCAAATAGATTATCTTCATAAACAATTGCAACCTTATTCAATCCCATCACGGAAATTTGCTTCTGCATACCGTCTACTTCATCATGGTAACTTGATCTCACAAGAAATAATTGTTGCTGGTTTCGCAGTGCCGTCGAGCCAGAGCGAACCCCCACGATAGGCATTGATGAATTTTTAAAAACAGGATTATTTAATAATGCATCTACAGATGCATCACCCCATACCCCAATGATGGCTGATGGGGACTCTGTTTTGATCAGCTCAATGGCTTGAGACAAGGTATTTTTCGCATCATTTCCATCGTCTCTTGATATCAGCCTTAATTTTTTGCCACGAATCCCGCCCAGCTCATTGGCCTCATCAACAGCCAATAAGGCACCCAGATTATAGTCTCTCGCAGCAGTCGCCAAATTGCCTCCGAAAGGGGCAATTTGCAAAACAGTCAATTCTTGTCCAAGGGTTGGTGCCGCTATAAAAAATAATATCAATCCATATAGCGATATATGGATAATTGAAAGGCAAAATTTCATAATTGACAATTGGTGGTATTATGTAAAATTTAAATTTAATTTCTTGGCTGCAAAAGTATAATTTTTTTTATTCCTGTGTCGATTGAATTGTTCCACACTTGTCCATTGCCAGACTGCCGAAGCAAAGTAAGTGCCGATTGGAAAGTGTACGAAACAGAACATCCAGTTCCGCTGCGTATCCGAGCATGCTCACTTTAGCGAGCGCCAGCGCTCTTTAGCTGTCGATCCAGGCTGCAAAACAAGTTCAACTTGAGGCTTCAGCCATTTCAGTCAGCCAAGTCATTGAACACAAGGCAAAGTTGTGTGAGTTCACATATGTTGCCGCCGACCGAAAACTGAACCAGTTGTTTGACTACCCCTGCTTAATTTTTGGGCAGGGGAGAAAAAATGATCACCATGGAAATGTCAGTCAAGATTCGGGGCTCTGTCGCAATAAAAATTTTCTAAAATCTTGGGATACTACCTGTAGGGTCTGACTGATATCTACACTCTGCCAATAGTATGCCGAAGCGAGCGTAATTACTTATTGCGAAAGAGCCTGATTTTGTCTGCGAACAATGACTGCCACCTGGGCACTTCGTTCACTCACCATCGACCATTCCAACGTGCGAGAGCTGCCTAGAAATTCGCCTGCCGCTTGAGTCCATCGTTTAAAGCTTTGATGTTGAACCATTTTTGCAAGGAATTGAAGTAATGCCGAACAGGCCCCCCAGCCAGTTCGATCGCGCGGCGCTTTCTAGGCGGCAATCGGGCATCAACGCCGCGCCTGCGCGCTGGGCCAGCTCACCGCAAGCCACTGAACTCAATCACCCGCCAACGCTTGAAGCGCACGCTCAACAAGATCAACAATGCAGCGCTTTAGAGCCGCCCCTAGAGATGAGGGCTCGTCGTCTCCCTTTACGCCAGTAGTGGGTAAACGGCCTGTGCGGCCAAGCCCGCAATGATGACCTCGTCGCTGCACACACCCATGCTCTACAGGCCCACTTTGACCCAACAAACCCTTGTGATTGACTCCGATCAAACCTGGTTGGCTCACGATGGGCAACGGCTGATGGTTCATGCGGATCACAGTCAAGGTGCCAATGAGGCCGCTCAAATTGAGCAGCCATTCATCAATGATGAGGTAGCGACTAAGCAAAAAGACCTTGATACTCGCCCGTCAAGCCGTGAAGAGTATTTGGCACACTGAAACAATTGGCCGCGGCTGGACTCGGCAGACGAAGACCGCGCTAAAGCTGTCGAAGAGATGACTAAATGGCTGGATCAAAATCAGACCGACAAGGTGCTGGATTTGAGTTATCTGAGCCTGAGCAGGCTACCAGAGTACTTACCCGCTTCGCTCACCGCGCTTGATGTCTCCGCAAACGCCTTGACCAGCCTGCCTAACTTACCCGCATCCCTCACCTAGCTTGTTGTTGATAACATGACTTGACACGACACTAGGTTAGATCATCTTGTACACCAGCGGGTGGTGTTGTGGGCACTCGGTAGTTTTCACTGGCCCAATCTACCCAGTCAACCCTTTTGCAACGAGCGCTGCAAAAGGGTCGATACGCATTGCTGGGGGCAAAGAGGCACAAGGCAAGGCAGCGCGGGCAGGGCACTTCACGCACCATGGATAGCCCCAACGTTCAGCTGCACAATGTCAGCTCAAAGTTCTCATCCGTGGTGCAGGCTTTGAGGCGGCTGTCTTCGTCGGCCACCATCAAGCGCACCATGACCATGAGGCGATGACCACTGATTTCTGGCACCAGTTTGTCGTTGTCTATCAAACGCACGCGCATCAGGTTGTAGCTGCGACCTGCAGGCAGGCTTTGTTGATAAAGCCCCGCGAGCGCGGCCACTTTGTGTGGCACCCCTGCTTCACGCAGCAGTCCTAGCAGCAGGTTCAGTGCTTCAGCCAGGGGCATCAGGGGCTGCACCCATTTAAGAAGGTCTGCCTTGCGTCGGCTGCTATCAAATTGCTGCCAAGCATAGTAAGACGGCAAGTCAAATTCACAAGTGCCGCCTGGAATATTGATACGACTGCGAATGCTCATCAACCATTCGTTTGCGGTCAGGGTTTGCCCGGCTTTTCCAGGCAGTTCATTAAGCCCTTTGAAGGCGTGCTCAATTTTTTCAACGACGCCATCCAACAGGCCTTCAGCGATGGAGGGGTTGCCACGATAGCTGTTGAGCTCGATTTTTTTGCGCTCTAGCTCTTGTAACAAGTCAGATTTAAGGTCGGCCCTTGAGGCGACATCCATGATTTCAAACATGGTCGCCAAGCCATAGTGGTGATCGACAACAGCTTCACGGATCATCAACTGGCCTAGGCGATCGAACAGGTGCTCCAGCCGCAGCATGGTGCGGCTGCTCTCGTTAAATGGGTATTCGTAGAGAACCAAGCTGAGTCCTTGGGAGGTTGAAGAAAAAGCTGGCCACCTTGTCGCTCAAGGATGAGCTCAGGCTGACAATGGGAGCATTGTTTCACAGGCCCAACTTCGAAGTTGTTCTACCGCGACGCTGACCAAGTGCTTTAAGCCTGTCAAGTTAACGTCTTGATTGGCAATCAGCATGTCGGCACAAGCTTGGCGCATGCGACGCGAGGATTGCTGGCGCAGCACTTGTGCTGCCAAGTCTTTATTCCAGCCTGGTCGATGGGCAACGCGCTCGATCTGTGTGGCTTCGTCACAGTCCACAACGATGATGCGATGAAAGCGGTGACGCCAGTGACCTGTTTCGATTAATAAAGGCACGTCAAACACCAGCAAGGGCGCCTGGCTGGCAGCAGCTTGAGCCTCGGCCTCCTCAGTAATCATGGGGTGGAGAAAGTTCTCTAAAACTTGCTTGGCCCTGGGGTCGTGAAATACCAGTTCACGCATGCGTGAACGATCCATGGCGCCTTGTGCGTCTATGCAGGCGGGCCCAAAATGCGCCCGCAGCAAAGGGATGGCCCGCCCCCCCGCAGCAGTCAGCGCGCGGCTGATGGCGTCTGTGTCAATAACGCAGACCCCGTGTGTTTGCAAACACTCAGCCACCGTGCTTTTCCCGCAGCCAATGCCTCCTGTCAACCCTACGCGCAAGGCCTGCATCAGGCCCAATTCAGCCAGTTTAAGAGCCGTTGTGGCCCCAAGAAAAAAACAGCTACACCCGCACCAGCCAAGAAGGGACCGAACGGTACGTAGATGCCCTCGCGCAGTGAGCCCGTGAGCTTCAATCCGATGCCAACAAACGCCCCAATCACTGAGGCGGCCAACACCACAGGCAGCACCATGGATACGCCCAGCCAAGCGCCCAGAGCCGCCAGCAATTTGAAGTCGCCAAAGCCCATCCCCTCTTTGCCTGTTAGCAGCTTGAAGCCCCAGTAGACCGACCATAGCGACAAGTAGCCAGCGATCGTTCCCCACAGGGCCTGGGGCAAAGGGACCGCAGTCCAGCCCATCAGGGAGCCCAACAGCCCCAACCACATCAAGGGCAAGGTCATTTGATCAGGCAACAACGTGGTGTCCCAATCGATCCCTGACAGTGCCACCAGAATGGCCATGAATGCGCACCACAACAAAGGTACCCCCTGCGAGCCCTCCCGCCAAGAGACGCCCACAAAGAGGGCTGCCGTGAGTATTTCGATCAAGGGGTAGCGCCAGGGGATGCGGGTCTTGCAGGCAGAGCAGCGTCCGCCCAGAAGCAAGAAACTCAACACAGGAATGTTCTCGTGCCAAACAATCATGTGTTCGCAAGCGGGGCAGCGCGAACGCGGTGTCCACAGCTTGAGTGAAGGAGCGGTTGGGGCCTTCTCTGGCAGCTGCAGCACATGGGCACATTCTGATTTCCAGTCATGCTCTAACATGAGCGGCACACGGTGAATCACCACATTCAGGAAGCTCCCGATACACAGCCCTAAGCAGGCCAGCACCCAGGGGGAGACAAGCCACTCGATCAGTTCAGGCGATAGTTGCACGGTTTACTCCATCAACAAAGTAGCGGTCAACGACGTTACCCTGCAACTGGGCCATGTTGTGTGAGTTCGATGTGCGTGCGATCAAACCACCTCACCAATTTTAAAGATCGGGAGGTACATGGAAACCACGATACCGCCAATCAGGACCCCCAAAACCACAATGATGAAAGGCTCCATCAAGCTCGACAGGCCCTTGACCGCTTCATCTACCTCGTCTTCATAGAACTCGGCAGCCTTATTCAACATGTGGTCGAGCGAGCCAGATTCTTCGCCAATTGCACACATCTGAAGAACCATTGTGGGAAAGATGCCGGTTGTTTGCATGGCGTTTGTCAAGGAAATACCCGTTGATACATCTTTCTGAATCAGGCCTGTGGCATCTAAAAAAACCGCATTGCCTGCAGCGCCTCCCACCGAGTCGAGTGCCTCGACCAAGGGCACCCCGGCGGCAAACATGGTAGCCAGTGTGCGGGTCCATCTGGCCACCGCTGATTTGTAGACCAGTTGGCCAAAAACTGGCACTCTCAATAGCAGGCGGTCCATTGTCCGCTGCATATTGATGGAGCGTTTCCAAGCCTGGAGAAAGAAATAGATGCCTCCGCCAATGAAGCCAAAAATCGCCCACCAGTAACTCACAAACACCTCAGAAATCGCCATCACCACCAGGGTGGGCGCGGGGAGTGTCGCACCAAATGATGCAAAAACGCTCTTGAACTCAGGAATCACCTTGATCATGATGACTGCAAGCACAATGAACGCCACTACCAGCACCGATATCGGATACATCAAGGCTGACTTAATTTTATTTTTGATGGCCATGGTCTTCTCTTGATAAACCGCCAGCCGGTCTAGCAGGGCTTCCAAAATACCCCCCGATTCACCTGCTTCTACCAGGTTGCAATACAAAGCATCAAAGTGCAGCGGAAACTTTCGAAATGAAGCCGAAAGGCTAGTCCCGGTTTCCACGTCAGAGCGAATATCGCCGAGGAGTTTGGTCATGCGGGGGTTCACACTGCCGCGGCCAACGATATCAAAGGCTTGTATCAACGGTACGCCTGCCCGCATCATGGTGGCCAACTGCCTGGTAAATACAGCAATATCTTTTTGCTTGATAGCGCTTCCACCGCTGATGCGGCGTTTCTTGACCTTGCCGACCAAGATGCCTTGGCGACGCAAGCTTGCGCCAACGGCAGCTTCGCCTCCAGCCCGCATTTCACCACGGACTACTTTGCCATTTTTATCTTTTCCTTCCCACTCGTACACCCAGTCCTTGATGTCTTTTTTCGTGGTTGCTGCAGCTGTCACCATGATGTCTCCAGGAGGGGGCAGATAGATACAGATTATTCGTTCGTGACAGAGATCACTTCTTCGAGCGATGTCGCGCCCGCGCGAACCTTCAGCAGGCCTGATTGGCGCAAATTGCGCACGCCCTCATGTTGGGCCTGTGTCGCAATGTCTCTTGCGGTGCCTTGGGTCAAGATGATGCGTTGGATCTCGTCTGTGATGGGCATAACTTGGTATATGCCAACCCGACCTTTGTAGCCGTTGTTGCAGGCTGAACATCCCACTGCGCGAAAAGGTTTCCAAGAGCCATCTAAATCTTCTTGCTTAAACCCTGCACTCACCAACGAAGAGTCGGGGTACTCGACCACTGCTTTGCAGTTTTCACAAAGTTTGCGAGCCAGGCGTTGTGCGGTGATCAGCAAAACACTTGCGGCCACATTAAATGGGGCAACGCCCATGTTCAGCAGGCGAGAAAGGGTGGTGGGGGCGTCATTGGTGTGAAGGGTTGACATCACCATGTGGCCTGTTTGAGCCGCCTTGATGGCGATATCGGCCGTATCAAGGTCACGTATTTCGCCCACCATGATGATGTCGGGGTCTTGACGTAAGAAAGATTTCAGTGCCGCGGAAAAAGTTAAACCAGCTTTGTCATTGACGTTGACTTGATTGATGCCAGGAAGGTTGATTTCTGCAGGGTCTTCGACGGTGGAAATATTGACCCCTGGTTGATTCAGGATGTTGAGGCAGGTGTACAAAGACACCGTCTTGCCAGAGCCTGTTGGGCCTGTCACCAAAATCATTCCGTAGGGCCGAAAAATCGTCGCCATCAAACGGTCTTTTTCCTCTTTCTCATAGCCCAGGGCTTCAATACCCAGTTTGGCACTCGAGGGGTCTAATATTCGGATCACGATTTTTTCCCCAAAGAGTGTGGGGAGGGTGCTGACCCGAAAATCGATGGTTTTGGCGCCAAACTTCAGTTTCATGCGGCCATCCTGTGGCACGCGCTTCTCTGAAATATCCATGCGCGAAATCACTTTGATGCGCGAGGCCAGTTTGTCTTTGATGGCAATTGGGGGTTGAGTGATTTCTCTGAGCTCGCCGTCAACACGAAAACGCACCCGGTAGGTAAACTCGAAAGGCTCAAAGTGCAAGTCTGATGCCCGCATATTGATGGCGTCAATCAGCATTTTTTGCAAAAACCGCACCACCGGTGCGTCCTCGACATCATTCGTGACCTGGGCTGCTTCTGTGGTTTGAGGGGCGTCTTCAGCCACATCAAACTCAAAGTCTCCACCGACGATGGCGTCCAGTGTTTGACTTGCCGAGGCGGTGGAGGCTTCAAGCAACGCAGAAAGCTTGTCGTGCTCAACAATCACCCACTCGGGCGTCAGTTGGCTCGCAAATTTGATGCGCTCAACAGCTTCTTGGTCTGTGGGGTCAGCCCCACCCACTGAAATTCGGTTGCCTCGCTTACTTAGAATAATGACCTGGTATTGAGTCGTCAGCTTTTTGTCGATGATGTCTCTAGGAAGTCGTTGAGTGTCAATCGCAGACAAATCAATCAGCGGGATGGCCAGCGATGTTGAGAGCGTGTGCGCAAGATCTGCAGGCGAAATCGCGCCTGCAGCAATCACATGAGCCACAAAACGAGCTTTACTTTCCTGCGAGCTTTTGACCAAATCTTCAGCGACTTTGGCACTGAGCTTGCCGGCGTTGACCAGGACTCTGGCAATGCCAGTCAATGAAGATTGTCTGGGGTCAGCAATATTGTTCACTTCAAGTCCTTGTTGACTTGAGTTGGAGGCCCGCACTCTTGTGCGCTCCATCAAGGCAGCACCATTTTTGTTGCTTAGAAAACTGAAAAGTCATCAGGGTTTCCTCGCGGATGACGAAGACCAAATGTTATTGCTACCAGGATTAATACCCATTTTCAGTCCTGATTGGTAGACGCCCCGATGAACCCGTACCCAATCCGGCTCAAGACGCTGACATCACCAACCAATCATCGTCGAACCAACGCACCCTGTAAACCAAGATTGATGCCTAGTTTTTCACATCCTGCGAAGGACTGACCCCTGCATGTCGCTCTCTGAAGTCTTGAGGGCGCTATCACCTATAAACTTGGTGCTTGTAAGGGGTGCAGTCAAATCTGTTGTGAAGCAAATAGCGATCAATCATCCAGGCTGGGTGTGATGGTTCGAGCCTCTGAACCCATTCAACCTGAAGATGCTGTGTTGGGGAAGGGAGTGACGGGACGAGATGCAAGGTGCAGAGTCATGAGATACCTTTGGGTATCGCGAGAATTTGCAACGCCGAAGATCGCCCTTCACCCCCTTTGACACCGCAGCATTTTCAGTTCCGAGGGGTACAGCTGCCAGGTTACGAACGTATCGCCCTCTAGGGCTCATCCAACCTTCGAAAAACCAGCCAATACAGGTCTAATTCGGTAACTAGCGTTGCCGAGTGCGCCTTTACACCGCCCCTGCCCATCAGGAAGACCTGTCAACCGAAGTCAAGCTCAACTCGATCAATGCTTCTTTATAAGCCGAATCTGGCAAGGTCTGAATGCACTGGGCTGCTTTTTCCGCCTCTTGACGAGCAGCGTCTCGGGTGGCCTGTAGTGCTCCTGTTTTATGAACAATCTGCAAGATGTCGTCCAGCTTGGTGATATCACCATGCACAATGGCTTGTCGAATTAGGCCAGCTTCAGTTAAATTGGCTCGGCCCATCGCCAGCAGCAGCGGTAAAGTGAGCTTGCCCTCCCGGAGGTCGTCGCCCACGTTTTTACCCAGCTCGGTACTTTGGCCGTTATAGTCAAGCAGGTCATCAACCAATTGAAAAGCTGTCCCGAGGCAACGCCCGTAGCCTGCGCAAATGTCTTCGATATCAGGGGGGCTTTGGGCCAAAATGGCCCCTAGGCGAGCACTGGCTTCAAACAGCTTGGCCGTCTTAAAGCGAATGACCTTGAGGTAGTCGTCAATGCTCAGGTCTGGGTCGTGCATGTTCATGAGCTGCAATACCTCACCCTCAGCAATCACGTTAGTGGCATCTGCAAGCACTGTCAGAACCCGCAAGTTGTTGACTGACACCATCATTTGAAAGGCTCTGGAGTACACAAAATCACCCACCAGCACACTGGCGGCGTTGCCAAACATGGCGTTTGCTGTTGGTTGCCCGCGCCGCAAACCTGACTCATCGACCACATCATCATGCAGCAGCGTGGCTGTGTGGATGAACTCAATGGCAGCTGCTATTTCAAACCGCTCGGGCCCATCGAAGCCAAGGGCTCGAGAAAACATCAGTACCAATTTGGGCCGAATGCGTTTGCCCCCAGCCTGCATAATGTGACGAGCGATGCCCTGAATCAGGGCCACGTCAGAATGCAGGCGCCGGTTAATGACTTTGTCAACCTCGGCCATTTCTGGTTCAACCCTGAAGGGTGTCGTGTGAAGCGCAGGGAGGGGGAGTGAGGCGGGTTTTGGCAATCTAAACTCACAAAGCAACAAGCCATTATAAGTAATGCTCGCCTAAAGTGGTGTCTGGCTTTCAAAACGAAGTTACCTATCGTCACTCTGTGAAACCTTGCCCAACACAGCCTCGCGCTGCAGTCAGTGTTGGGCTTTCGAGCCGCCCCCGGCTCGGCTCCCTAATGGCTCCCAAATGGCGGCGCAATCAGCTTATAATGTTCCTTGAAGTTGGTTGAGCGATCATGTTCTTCGTTCGTGCTATTTTGCAGTCCAGAAAAACAAAACCAACCAAAGCGCGCGGCGACTCAAAATTACCCATTCAGCCGGGTGCGTTGGACGGGATGGGTCGCATTTTTAAATTGAAAGGGCTGATATGTACGCGGTCATAAAAACCGGCGGCAAGCAATACCGTGTTGCTGCTGGCGAAAAGATCAAAATAGAACAGATTACTGCGGATGTTGGCCAAGAGGTCATCCTTGACCAAGTGTTGGCTGTTGGCATTGGCGCCGAACTGAAAGTCGGGACTCCCTTTGTTGAAGGAGCTCGCGTGATGGCAAAGGTGCTTGCTCAAGGCAAACACGACAAAGTTCGTATTTTTAAGATGCGCCGGCGCAAGCATTATCAAAAGCGGCAAGGCCATCGACAGACCTTTACCGAAATTGAGATCAGCGCTGTCAATGTCTGAGCGGCCGACTAAAAAATATTAAGGTAAATCATGGCACAGAAAAAAGGCGGGGGCTCGACCCGCAACGGGCGCGACTCACAGCCCAAAATGCTTGGCGTCAAAGTTTTTGGCGGTCAAGTCATCAATGCGGGCTCCATCATTGTTCGTCAGCGCGGGACACAGTTTCATCCTGGCGCCAATGTCGGGTTGGGGCGTGATCACACGCTTTTTGCGTTGGTCAATGGGGTGGTTCAATTCAATGCAGGGGGCGCCCTTAAGCGCCGCTCGGTCAGCGTTAAAACCGCCTAATCCGATCTCGATATTCACAAGCCCCGTTCGCGGGGCTTGTTTGTTGACGCTCGTTGCGTTTGGGCCGTGGCTATCGGCGCCTCTAAAATAAGCTTTGATCTTTCCCTCTGTCAGCGCTAAATGGCTTGATTTATCTCGGGCAAGGTTCTCTGCGCTCCAATGGGTATGTAAGCCCCTCGTCAAGCCTCGGATTGAGACAAAACCATGAAGTTTGTTGATGAAGCCACCATTGAGGTTGTAGCCGGTGATGGCGGCAGCGGATGCATGAGTTTTCGCAGAGAGAAGTTCATACCTTTTGGTGGCCCCAATGGGGGTGATGGTGGGCGCGGCGGCAGCGTGTTTGCCATGGCTAACCGCAATCTCAATACCCTGATCGACTTTCGCTATGCAAGGCGACATGCGGGCCGCAACGGAGAGCATGGGCGTGGTTCTGATCAATACGGTGCTGCAGCAGACGATATTGTGTTGCGGATGCCGCTGGGTACCATCATCAAAGACGCTGAGACCGATGAGGTGGTGGCAGAGCTGTTAGTCCCTGATGAAATGGTTTTGATCGCCAAGGGGGGGGATGGTGGATTTGGCAATTTGCATTTCAAAACCAGCACCAATCGGGCGCCAAGGCAAAAAACCCCAGGCTGGCCTGGAGAGAAAAGAAAACTCAGGTTAGAGCTTCGTGTTCTTGCTGACGTTGGGTTGCTGGGCATGCCCAATGCTGGCAAGTCGACCCTGATCACAGCGGTTTCAAATGCAAGGCCCAAAATTGCTGACTATCCATTCACGACCTTGCATCCCAATTTGGGCGTGGTGCGCGTAGCACCTGAGCAAAGCTTTGTTTTGGCTGACATCCCTGGCTTAATTGAGGGGGCCGCTGACGGGGCTGGCCTCGGACATTTGTTTTTGCGTCACTTGCAGCGTACACATTTATTGCTGCATGTGGTGGACATGGCACCGTTTGATGAGGCGGTTGATCCTGTGGTGCAGGCCAAAGCGATCGTTGCTGAGCTGCGCAAGTATGATTCAGCCCTCCATGACAAGCCACGTTGGCTGGTCTTGAATAAGTTGGATATGGTGCCTTATGAAGAGCGCGATAAGCTTGTTCAGAGCTTTGTCAAGCGCCTCAAATGGAAAGGCCCCGTGTTTCAGATCTCGGCGCTGACCCACGAGGGTTGTGAGCCATTGATCCTAGCGGTATACCAGCATGTGGCGAGCCTTAAGAATGTGACTCCTCCCCCGCCTGACCCTCGGTTTGATGTTGTTCAAGGAGGGGGCGGCGCTTGAAAACGGCTCGTCGTGTTGTGGTCAAGGTGGGGTCGAGTCTGGTGACCAATGAAGGTCGGGGCGTCGATGCCAATTCTATTGGCGCTTGGTGCCAGCAGATCGCTTCATTGGCCATGCAGGGTTGCGAAGTGTTGATGGTCTCGAGCGGGGCCATTGCCGAAGGGATGAGGCGCTTGGGATGGGCTGTACGCCCGAAAGAGTTGCATGAATTACAAGCGGCGGCGGCGGTGGGGCAGATGGGTTTGGTGCAAATCTATGAGTCAAAGCTCAAAGAGCACGGGCTGGGGAGTGCGCAAGTTCTTTTGACGCACGCAGATCTGGCCGACCGTGAGCGATATCTCAATGCGCGTTCAACCTTGTTGACCTTGCTTCGCCACCGAGTGGTTCCTGTCATTAATGAAAACGACACGGTTGTCAACGATGAAATCAAGTTTGGTGATAACGATACCTTGGCTGCTTTGGTAGCAAACTTGATTGATGCTGATTGCTTGGTGATTTTGACTGATCAGAGAGGATTGTATTCAGCGGATCCTCGTCAAGACCCTGCCGCGACTTTCATCCATCAGGCTACAGCAGGTGACCCGGCCTTGGAGCACATGGCAGGTGGGGTGGGCAGCAGCCTTGGGCGCGGTGGAATGATCACCAAGATTTTGGCTGCAAAGCGGGCTGCAGGCAGTGGAGCAAGCACCGTTATTGCCTGGGGCCGTGAGCCTAATGTACTGCCTCGGTTGCTGGCCGGAGAGTCTATTGGGACTGCTCTGCAGGCCTCGACGCCCAAGTTCAGTGCTCGACAGCAGTGGATGGCTGATCAACTCCAATTGCGCGGGTCTGTTGTGGTAGATGATGGCGCCGTTCAAAAGTTGCAATCAGAGGGGAAGAGTTTGCTTCCCATCGGCGTGCTAGAGGTTCAAGGTGAATTTCATCGTGGGGATGTGATTGCAGTCATGTCAACGGCGGGTTTTGAAGTTGCGCGAGGGCTGGCCAATTATGCGAGCGGTGAAGCACGTTTAATTGCGCGAAGCTACTCGTCAGAGTTTGAGCGTTTGCTGGGTTTTGTGGCAGAGCCTGAGCTGATTCATCGGGATAATTTAGTGCTGAGCGGTACACGTTGAGGCACGTCGTCGTGTGTGATGCTTATCTGGCCAACGAGGGTTAACTCTCTTGTAGTGGATCTGTGTCCGGTGAGATAGCCGGTCCCTCTTCGTTTGCACCTTGTTGCATGAGCAGCGGGTGGGGCGACGGCGATGAATGGTGAGTGACATCCCGCCTTAAATAGCGGCTGCCATGACCATTTTGGGGGATAAAGCGTGCAAGTTCAATGAGGGCAGTTTCGTAGACATTGCGTTTGAATTCGATGACAGCATCTAGGGGCACCCAGTATTCATTCCAACGCCAGGCATCAAATTCAGGGTGCGTGGTCGCTCGCAGGTTCATGTCACTGTCACGACCCAGTAGCTGCAGCAAAAACCAGATTTGTTTTTGGCCTCGGTAGTGGCCGCGGGCATCGCGCCGAATAAAGTGGTCGGGCACCTCATAATGAAGCCAATCTCGCGTGCGTGCAACCACCCGCACAGCTTCAGCGCGCAGGCCAACTTCTTCATGTAATTCACGAAACATTGCCTGCTCGGGTGTTTCACCATGCTTGATACCCCCTTGTGGAAATTGCCACGAGTGGCTGCGCAAGCGCTTGCCCCAAAAAACTTGATTTTTGTGGTTCAGCAAGATGATCCCGACGTTGGGCCTGAACCCTTCACGGTCGAGCATAATTGGCCCCAAAATATCGAATTGATTCAATTATTGCACTCGCTCAGTGCAATCAACAACTCCTCAAATTGGCTCATTTTTTTTTGTGAGACAACTGCCTTGTCTATAGGGCTTTTTTGCCCTTTTTTTGCGTCTGGTACCCATGAGAGCAAGCCAATTTTTTATTTCTACACTCAAAGAAGCACCTGCTGACGCCGATGTTGTGAGTCACAAGCTCATGATGCGGGCTGGCATGATTAAGCGCATCGGTGCCGGCATATACAACTACATGCCCATGGGGCTGCGTGTGATCCGCAAGGTTGAGGCCATTGTGCGGGAAGAGATGAACAGGGCTGGAGCGGTTGAGCTGCTCATGCCCATGATGCAGCCGGCCGAGTTATGGAAAGAAAGTGGTCGTTTTGAGACGATGGGCCCCGAGTTGCTGCGTGTCAAAGATCGCCATGATCATGACTTCATCATTCAGCCCACCAGTGAAGAGGTTGTGACAGACATCGCGCGTCAAGAGCTGAAGAGCTACCGCAGCTTGCCAAAAAATTTCTATCATATTCAAACCAAGTTTCGCGATGAGCGGCGTCCGCGCTTTGGCATCATGCGTGGGCGTGAGTTCACCATGAAGGATGCTTATTCTTTTGATCGAAATGTACAGGCAGCAGGAGAGAGCTACGAGCGCATGTATGCTGCATATGAAAAAATTTTTGGGCGTTTGGGTCTGAGGTACCGAGCCGTACTGGCTGATACCGGGGCGATCGGTGGTGAGCGCTCGCATGAGTTTCAGGTCATTGCTGAAACGGGTGAAGACGTTATTGCTTACTCTACAGGTTCTTCCTTTGCTGCAAATATTGAGCTGGCTGAGGCCCTGCCCTTGTTGAACCAGCAGTTGCTGCCAACCTTGCCATTGGCCAAGGTGCCGACTCCAGGCAAGTGCACCTGTGAAGATGTTGCTGCTTTGTTGGGCGTGCCTTTGACCCAAACTGTGAAGTCTTTGGTGCTTGCAGCGGATGAGCTTGATGCGCAGGGTCAACGGGTGGGGACCAACTTGTATTTGCTCCTTGTCCGGGGTGATCACAGTTTGAACGAGACCAAGGCG
>JANMEO010000239.1:0-3932 GCA_031376995.1 Burkholderiales bacterium | reverse complement strand
CACAAGGAGGAGCAACGCCGCCAGACGCCCACAGCGCAGCTCACTCGGGTGCGTAGCGCTCTCACCCACAAGGTGAAGGCTTTCGTGGGCCCAAATATCAGTATTCATTAGGGTTTCCTTGCGGATGAAAGCGGTCAACTGCCTTTTCTAGGTTGAACGTACACGAAAAAGGCTGCGCCGTTACTTCAAAGGCTTGCGGCGTGCAGACCAAAACATCAACAAGTTAACCGTTTAAGTCTGAAGGCTTTGTTGGACGAGGGGCAAGAGGAAAAGGCGCCTGAACAGCAGGCAGATCGGCAGCCTGGTTGGTATTGGAACCAGGTGAATGAAGTAAAGGCAGCCGGATGTGGGGTGGAGGCGGGCTCAAGTTCTGCTGGTGTTCTTGGGCCTGCTGGCCCGAATGATGCAAGTCAGCAGATGCAGCAGGTCGATCAGCCATAGACATAAGAATGGATGCCGCCCGAATGCGTGATGTCAATTCAGCCTGCTCATCGCGACGCTCAACATTCAAGCGTTGAGGTTGAGAGGTGGCATTCAAAAGCCGTCTCTGGGGAGGTTGGTGCCGAGGCGGCAGCAAGTTGGCATTCCGGGCGGGCTGACTGAAGTTTGAAGCAGGCGTGCTGAAGCCCTCTTCAGATGAAAACTCAGGAAAGACCGGGAATCGTGAACTGCGCGCAATGCTTGGGAGATCTCGGCGAAAATTGACAGTCGAACGCTGCAGCTGCGGCGCTGCGACTGAAGCAGCTCGGCCTCGGCCGGCACCCGGTGAGGGGGTGTTCAAACCAGCATCTGCCTCAAAAACGCCCTGGCCCTCAAAAGGAGGGGGCGTTCGAAGGGGCGAACCCGCTGCGGCCCGGAGAGTCTCATGTGCAGCAGACGCACCAAGAGGGCTGGAATGATCAGCGCGTTGAGCACCGGTTGGCGTACCCTGAGGGGGTCTATGAGTTGGAATTCTTGACATGGTGCTATCAAATTGTGCCTTGAAACGACATTTGGGGTGCTGATCACAGCATTCAACGGCCGCCTCAAGGCTTTACTTCACTGGGTTTTCAAAAACGAAGGACGAATCATTCCGCACCCGAGTCACCCCCTGTCTCCATCGCCTCCAGCTCAGCCGAGGCCAATTCTTGAGCCTCTTGCTGAGTAATGGCGCGACGCTCGGCGTCGTCCATCTCTTCTTTGGCTTTTCGGGCGGCATGGTAAGCCATGCCCGTGCCAGCAGGAATTAAGCGACCCACGATCACGTTTTCTTTCAGGCCACGCAACTCGTCGCGCTTGCCCATGATGGCAGCCTCGGTCAGCACGCGCGTGGTTTCCTGGAAGGACGCGGCAGAGATGAAGCTATCGGTTGACAAAGAAGCCTTGGTGATGCCCAAAAGCACATCTGAGTGGGTGGCAATCATTTTTCCTTCGGCCAACATTCTGTCGTTGGTGTCCAGCAGCTCAGAGCGCTCGACTTGCTCACCCGCGATGTAAGCGGTGCCGCCTGTATCGACAATTTGCACACGCCTGAGCATTTGCCGCACGATCACTTCAATGTGCTTATCGTTGATCTTGACGCCTTGCAAACGGTATACGTCTTGCACTTCATCAACAATGTAGCGCGCAAGCTCTTCAATACCCAATAAACGCAGAATATCTTGCGGGTCAGCCGGACCGTCCACAATAGACTCGCCCTTGTTGACCACTTGGCCCTCGTGCACCAAAATGTTTTTCTCCTTGGGCACAAGCTCTTCAAACACTTTGCCCTCAGGGTCGGTGATCTGCAAGCGGACTTTGCCTTTGGTTTCTTTGCCGAAAGACACCGTGCCTGTCATCTCAGCCAAAGCACCCTTGTCTTTGGGGGTGCGAGCCTCGAACAACTCGGCCACTCGCGGCAAACCACCTGTGATGTCACGAGTTTTTTGCCCCTCAACCGGGATGCGCGCCAATACCTCACCAGGAGCCAGGTCTTGGCCATCACGAACCTGGATCAGTGAGCCCACAGGGAAACCAATGGTCACCGAGTGATCCGTTCCAGGAATTTTGACCTCAACGCCCGCCGCATCCAGCAGTTTGACCTGCGGGCGCACCACTTTGAGTGAGCCCCGACGCTTAGCATCAATCACGACCAGCGTTGACAAGCCAGTGACTTCGTCAAGCTGCTTGGCCACCGTTAAGCCTTCTTCAACATTTTCAAATTGGGCCTTGCCAGCGAACTCAGTGATGATGGGGCGAGTCAGGGGATCCCAGTTCGCCAGCACAGTACCCGCCTTGATGGATTGATCAGGCTTGATCGACAGCAACGCACCGTAAGGCACTTTATGACGCTCACGTTCACGGCCGTGTGGGTCAGTGATGACGATCTCGCCGGAGCGAGAAATGACCACCAACTCTCCCTTGGCATTGGTCACATACCGCATTGTGGGGTTAAAACCAATGATGCCGTCAGACTTGGCATCGACACTGGATGCCACTGCAGCACGCGAAGCCGCACCGCCAATGTGGAAGGTGCGCATGGTCAGCTGGGTGCCTGGCTCGCCGATCGACTGTGCCGCAATCACACCGATGGCCTCACCCTGGTTGACCAATCCGCCTCGGCCGAGATCTCGGCCGTAGCACTTGGCACAAATCCCAAAGCGAGTGTCGCAGGTGAGCGCTGTGCGCACTTTGACTTCGTCAACTGCCGCCGCTTCAAGCAAGTCCATCGCATCTTCGTCAAGCATTTCGCCTGCCGCCAATACGGTCTCTTGGGTCTCTGGATTCACCACTTCAGTGGCTGTCACGCGGCCTAGCACACGGTCGCGCAGGGACTCGATCACCTCACCCCCTTCAACCAAAGCACGCATGTTCATGCCGTTTTGGGTGCCGCAATCGTCCAAGATGACAACCAAATCTTGGGTGACATCGACCAAACGGCGGGTCAAATAACCTGAGTTGGCGGTCTTGAGTGCCGTATCAGCCAAGCCCTTGCGTGCGCCATGGGTTGAAATGAAGTACTGCAAAACATTGAGGCCTTCACGGAAGTTTGCAGTAATGGGCGTCTCAATGATGGAGCCATCAGGCTTGGCCATCAAGCCACGCATGCCCGCCAGCTGACGAATCTGGGCGGCAGACCCCCGAGCCCCTGAGTCGGCCATCATGTAGATGGAGTTGAAGGACTCTTGATCAACCTCATTGCCATGACGATCGACCGTCTTTTGCTTAGAGAGCTGGGCCATCATCACCTTGCCCACCTCGTCACCCGTTTTGCCCCAAATATCGACCACTTTGTTGTAGCGCTCGCCCGAGGTGACAAGACCAGAAATGTACTGCTGTTCGATCTCTTTGACTTCTTTTTCAGCACGCTCGATCAACGCGACCTTTTCTTTGGGCACCAACATATCATCGATGCAGATGGAAATGCCCGCGCGAGTAGCCAAGCGGAACCCGGCCTGCAGCAACTTGTCCGCAAAAACCACGGTCTCCTTCAATCCGCACTTGCGGAACGAGGTATTGATAAGGCGTGAGATTTCTTTCTTTTTAAGCGCTTTATTGATGTTGCTGAAGGGCAAGCCCTTGGGCAAAATTTCGCTCAACAAAGCACGGCCCACGGTTGTTTGCAACAATTGCGTCGAAGCGGCAAATTCACCCGTCTCTTTGTTCTTGGTGTATTCAGTCAAACGCACGCTGATCTTAGAAGTGATCTCAACCATGTCGTTGTCGAGTGCGCGGTGCACTTCAGCGACATCAGAAAAAATCAGACCTTCACCCTTAGCGTTGATGCGCTCACGGGTGGCGTAATACAAACCCAGCACCACGTCTTGTGAGGGGACGATGGAGGGCTCACCGTTGGCCGGAAAAAGCACGTTGTTAGAAGCCAGCATCAGTGTGCGAGCCTCCATTTGCGCCTCGATCGACAGAGGCACGTGAACAGCCATTTGGTCACCGTCGAAGTCGGCATTGAAGGCCGC